>NZ_JBFAKM010000024.1:0-132226 GCF_040655695.1 Polymorphospora sp. NPDC050346
TCTACTCCGCATCACAAACACTCTCTCCCTACCCCCCGCTCTTCCTTTCTGGTCTGCCGGCGCGCCCGGCGGCGCCCGTCGTGGCGTGCCGCCACCCGCCGCGACGAGACGGAAAATCGGGCCGCCGCAGGGCTCATCTCGGAGAAAATCGTCAGGTAGGCTGTGCGAAGTTTTTGCGTACGTGGTTTGCTGTTCCCCGCTGTTGGAAGACGGCGGGGGTGAGAAGTCCTCCTTCGTGGGGGCCGACTCAAGCGCCGCTGCTCGAAAACGGCCAACCGGCCGCACGGCGTGCTCGGCCGCAGTTTCAGAAGGAGATACACATGGCGCAGGGAACCGTGAAGTGGTTCAACGCAGACAAGGGCTTCGGCTTCATCACCGTCGACGGCGGGGGTGCTGACGTGTTCGTCCACTTCTCGGCGATCCAGACCAGCGGCTACCGCACGCTGGAGGAGAACCAGCGGGTGGAGTTCGAGATCGCCCAGGGCCAGAAGGGCCCGCAGGCTGAGCAGGTCCGTCCCATCTGATCAGCCGTGGCCGGCGGTCGCCGGCCACGAACTCGATCCCTGATGGGATCAGCGTCGAGCCCCGCATCGCCGTTCCGGCGTGCGGGGCTTCTCGTCGTCCGGCGTACCGCCCCCGGATGGGCACGCGCCAACCGTGCCGGCGGGCACCCCGTTCTTGTCGGCGATGCCCCGTAAATCAGTCTTATCGGATTGATCCGGGTGTTAGTGCATGATCGCTTGTGATCCGTCGCCGCCGGCCCCGGCCACCACGGTCGCGTGATCCGGAACGTCTATGTCCGGAAGCGGTACAGGCCGGTTCGCACACGTGCCCCGCCGATGCGCGGCCGCAACCGTGGGGGAGGCGCCGACCCGGCCTCGATCAGGAGGGGCGGTTGCCGCGGGCGCGCAGACCGAGGACGATCGCGGCGAGACCGGCCACGGCGACGACCGGGCCGACGACCGCCCACACCGCGCTGCCGGACATCACGCTGCCGCTGATCTCGCCCAGGCCCTCGAGTGTCCACAGGATGCCGACGGCGACCCCGAACAGACCGAGCGCCAGGGGTAGCCAGCCCTTCACGTCACGCCTCCATCTTCCGGCCACGGTGGCCGGCCGCCCCAGCCTAGATGACCGGCGGGCCGGCCGGCCCGCGCGACCGGGTGGCGGTACCCGGCCCGGTCGCGGGGCCGGCGTACGGTTCGGGAATGACCACCTGGGATCCGACGACGTACCTCCGCTACGGCGACGAGCGGGCCAGGCCGTTCCTCGACCTGGTCGCCCGGATCGACGCGGACCGGCCGAGGGCGGTCGTCGACCTCGGCTGCGGACCCGGCAACCTGACCGCGACGCTGGCCGCCCGGTGGCCGAACGCCCGGGTCGAGGGGATCGACTCGGCGCCGGAGATGGTGGATCGGGCCCGCCGCGAGGTTCCGGGCGTCGACTTCGGGCTCGGCGACGTACGGGACTGGCGACCGGCCCCCGACGTCGACGTACTGGTCTCCAACGCCGCCCTGCAGTGGGTGCCCGGCCACGAGGAACTGCTGACCCGCTGGGCCGGCGAGCTGCCGGCCGGTGCCGTCATCGCCGTGCAGGTGCCCGGCAACTTCGGCGCACCGTCCCACCGGGCGCTGCGCGAGCTGGCCGCCGAGCCGGCGTGGGCGCCGCTGGCCGGCCTGCTGCGCGAGTCGCCGGTGAGCGACGCGGCCGGCTACGCGACGCTGCTGACCGCGGCCGGGTGTGCCGTCGACGCCTGGGAGACCACGTACGTGCACCTGCTGCCGGCCGAGCCGGGCGCCGACCATCCGGTCCTGCGCTGGATGGACGGTACGGCGCTGCGGCCGGTCCGGGCCGCGCTCGACGACGAGGCGTTCGCCGCCTTCCGGCGGCAGCTGGCCGTACGCCTCGAAGCCGCCTACCCGGCCCGCGATAGCCTCGTCTACTTCCCGTTCCACCGGATCTTCGTCGTCGCCCGTACCGGCGTCGGCGGCTGACCGCCGGCGTCCCCCTGAAACGAGGAGCACCGTGACCGACCTGGCCACCTTCATCGCCGGACTGCCGAAGGCCGAACTGCACGTGCACCACGTCGGTTCGGCGTCACCGCGGATCGTGGCCGAGCTGGCCGCCCGGCACGAGGGCCGCACCCCGGTGCCGGCCGATCCGGCGGCACTCGCCGAATACTTCGTCTTCCGCGACTTCGCCCACTTCATCGAGATCTACCTGAACGTCGTCGATCTCATCCGCGACCCGGAGGACGTCCGCATCCTGACCTACGAGGTGGCCCGGGAACTGGCCCGCCAGCAGGTCCGCTACGCCGAGCTGACGATCACGCCTTACTCGCACGTGAGCCGTGGCATCCCCGCCCCGGCGTTCTGCGAGGCGATCGAGGACGCCCGCAGGCACGCCGAGGCCGAACTCGGCATCGTGCTGCGCTGGTGCTTCGACATCCCCGGCGAGGCGGGCCTGCCTGCGGCGGACGAGACCCTGCGGATCGCCCTCGAGGAGCGGCCGGACGGGCTGATCAGCTTCGGGCTGGGCGGTCCCGAGATCGGCGTACCCCGGCCGCAGTTCAAGCCGTACTTCGACCGGGCGCGGGCGGCCGGGCTGCGGTCGGTGCCGCACGCGGGCGAGACCACCGGGCCGGAGACGATCTGGGACGCCCTGCGCGAGCTGGGCGCGGAACGGATCGGGCACGGCATCTCGGCCGCCGGCGACCCCGCCCTGCTCGCCCACCTGGCCGAGCACCGGATCCCGCTGGAGGTCTGCCCGACCTCCAACCTGCGGACCCGGGCCGTCGCCTCGCTCGACGAGCACCCGCTGCGGGCGCTGGTCGACGCCGGGGTGCCGGTGACCATCAACTCCGACGACCCGCCGATGTTCGGCACCACCCTCAACGACGAGTACGCGGTCGCGGCGCGGCTGCTCGGCTACGGCCCCGACGGCGTCGCGGACCTGGCCCGCGCCGCCGTCACCGCGTCGTTCCTGCCGGTACCCGCCCAGGCCCGGCTGATCGCCGAGATCGACGCGTACGCCGCCGCGAACTGACACCGGTGGCGCCTGCCCGGTGCCGCCGGCCCCGACGGGCCGGCCGCGGCTCAGTGCCCGGCGGCCCGGCGGCGCAGCAGCGCGCCACCCATCACCGCGGCGAACAGCAGGCCGACCGCCCCGGCGGTGATCGCCAGCGGACGGCTGTCCGCCAAGCCGCGCCCGCCGGGCACCCCGGCCGGCGTGGTGACCAGCGGCGCGCAGACGACCGACTCCGCCGGCTCGTCCGGGCCGACGGTCAGCGTGGCGGCGCACGAGCCGTCCGGGGACGGGGCACCGTCCACCGTGACGTCGATGTCGACGGTCCACCGCCCCGGCGGCAGGGTGCCGTCGAGCACCAGCGAGCCCGCCGAGGTGGCCCGCATCGGCCGCGGGTCGACGGTGCCGCCGGCGAACCCGCGGGCCCGTACGGTCGCGGCGACCTCGCCGTCGGGCGGGCCGCCGCCGGCCCGGGCGACATCGAGCCGTACGGTGCCCCGGCCGTCATGGGCGATCGTCAGCCGTAGCTCGTCGCGGGCATATCCGGGGTCCTGCCAACAGGCCAGCGTCGCGATGATCGAGGCGGTGACGATCGTGATCCAGCGGGCCAGCCGGGCCGGTGAGAGGCTGCGCGTGTCGGGCATGGACTCACCTCGAACGGGTGGCGCCGACGTCGGACAGGTCGAGGGTATCCCGCCCGGTCGATGTGTGGGGTGGTTCCCGGGAACCGGTCGCTCTGCCGGCATGACATCCGCCTCGTCAACCCAGAGTTGGTGTGCGCGCGGCGGGTCCGGAGTTGGGGGGACCGGCCCGCCGCGCGCGACGTTCCATCGGACCCGGATGCGGGTGGGGTGGTCCGGGGAACATCTGGAGTGGATCGACTCCGATGCTGGCACCGGGAGTGGCCACGATGGAACACCGTTAAAACAGACCTAAGGAAGACTTGCGTCGGCCGACAGGTTTCCGGCCGGTCAGCCGTCGCCGCGCCGCTGGCGCGGCCACCGGCGTCCCGACTGGTCGCGTTCCCGGGCCAGCCGGCCGACCAGCCCGAACCGGTTGACCTGCCGGGGCTTCGCCTCGGCGTCGGCCAGCAGCATCACGACACTCGCCCCGCCCAGCCGGGCCCGGTCCAGGCTCACCGAACCGCCGGCCTGCTGCGCCACCCGGCGGGCGATGTCGAGGCCGAGCCCGGTGGAGCCGCGCCCGCTGGTGCCGCGCCGCAACGCCTTGTCCGGATCGGCGATGCCGGGGCCGGCGTCGTCGACGCGTACCGCGACGTAGCCGTCCCGGCGCGACACCGCGACCTCGAACGCGGTGCCCTGCGGGGTGTAGCGGAAGACGTTGCCGAGGACCGCGTCGAGCGCCGCGGCGAACTCGGCCCGGGGCACCGCGACCGGGATGCGCAACTGCGCGCCGGTGACCCGGTGCGGGCGGTTCTGGTCGCCGGCCAGGGCCGCCCAGAAGACCATCCGGTCGCGGACCACCTCGCTGATGTCGCACAGGTCCGGCTCGGTCTCCTGCTGCACCGTCTTGCGGGCCGTGTTGATCAGTACGTCGATCTCGCCCTCAAGGGTCACGATCGCCTGCCGGATCCGGCGGATGGTGCGCCGCCGGTCGAGTTCGGCGTCGCTGAACGAGCCGACGCTGGTGTCGTCGGAGTCCAGCGCGTCGGCGTCCAGGCGCAGCACGGTCAGCGGCGTACGCAGCCGGTGCGACAGGTCGGCGACGAGTTCACGTTCGTCGGTGCGGGAGGCGACCAGCCGGTCGGCCATCCGGTTGAAGGCGTAGCCGGCCTCGGCGAGCTCGCGCGGCCCGCTCGGCTCGACGCGCACGCCGAGGTCGCCGCCGCCGACGGCGAGAGCGGCCTGGACCAGGCCGCGCGCCGACCCGACGGCCCGGGCGGCGATCCGGTCGACGACCACGACCGAGGCGACCACCAGCCCGACGGCCAGCGCCGCCAGCGTCAGCCAGGTGCCGGTCGAGCCCGCCGAGAGCGCCGACTCCGCGACGAAGACCTCGACGACCATGATCTGGTCGCCGGCGGTGGCCCGCTCCAGCCGCACCACCCCGCCGGGTACGTCGACGACGACCGGTCCGCCCTCGCCGGCCCGCGCCACGTCCGGCGCGCCGGCCCGCGGGGTGCCACCGGTGTCGAGGCCGTGCACGACCGGCTGGTCGGCCGGGTCACCACCGGTCGAGGCGATCGCCTGCCGGACCGTGTCGGGGTCGGTGGTGACCGCGAGCGCCCCGGCGACCACCGCGCTGCGGCGGGCCGCCTCGGCGAGCGCCTCGTCGCGGGTCTCCGCCTGCAGGGTGAGCCCGAGCGGGATGAGGAACACCAGCGCGACGATGCCGGTGGTGGCCGCCGTGAGGTAGGCCAGCGCCAGCCTCAGTCCGGTGGAACCAGCCGGAAGCCGACCCCCCGCACGGTGCGCAGGTAACGCGGCTTCGCCGCGGACTCGCCCAGTTTGCGGCGGAGCCAGTACAGGTGAACGTCGATTGTCTGGTCCTCGCCGACCGACGGCTGCCGCCATACCTCCTCCAACAGTTCCCGGCGGGAGACTACCCGTCCCGGGCGGGCGGCGAGATAGGCCAGCAGGTCGAACTCCTTGCGGGTGAGCGCGAGCGGCACCCCGTCGAGGGACGCGCTGCGCTCACCGACGTCGACCCGCAGCCCGCCGACCTCGTGCACGGCCGGCTGCACGGCGCGGCTGGCCCGGCCGGCCCGGCGCAGCACGGTGGTGATCCGGGCGTCGAGGTGCGCCCCGGTGAACGGCTTGATCATGTAGTCGTCGGCGCCGGCCCGCAGCAGCCGGACGATCGCCTGCTCGTCGTCGCGGGCGGTGGCGATGATGATCGGCACGTCGGTGATGCCGCGCAGCATCCGCAGCGCGTCGGAGCCGTCCAGGTCGGGCAGGCCGAGGTCGAGCACGACCAGGTCCGGGGTCTCGGCGGCGACCCGGCGCAGGGCGTCGAGCGCCGTGCCGACCGCGTGCACCGCGTGCCCCCGGTCGGCCAGGGAGCGCAGCATCGCGCCGCGAATGACGTGGTCGTCTTCAACCAGCAGGACCGTGGCCACGAGATGACGGTACTGCCCGTGGCAAGTCGGCGCGTCCCGCGCGTTGCGCCGACGCTACCGCCGTGGCGAAAACAGGGCGTTGCGCCGGCGGTCGCCGGGCGGCATGATGCGCGGGCCATGCCATTCACCCTCTACGCGCAGGCCCGCACCGCGCTGGCCCGCGACAGCCTGGCCGGGCTGTCGGTCGGCGACGCCCTGGGCGCGCAGTTCTTCGTACCCGGCCGGCGGCCGGCCGACCTCGCCGCCGGCCGGCTGCCCGATCCGGTCTGGGAGTGGACCGACGACACCGAGATGGCCTGCTCGGTCTTCGCCGAACTGGTCCGCGCCGGCCGGGTCGACCGGGACGCGCTGGCCGCCGCGTTCGCCGACCGCTGCGAGCCCAACCGCGGGTACGGACCCGGCGCGTTCACCGTCCTGCGGCTGATCCGCGGCGGCACGCCGTGGCCGGTCGCCGCCGCCACCGCCTTCGACGGGCAGGGCTCGCTCGGCAACGGCGCCGCGATGCGGGTCGCGCCGCTCGGGGCGTACTTCGCCGACTCGGTGACCGAGACGGCGGCCCAGGCGGCCGCGTCGGCCGAGGTGACCCACGCCCACCCCGACGGCATCGCCGGCGCGGTCGCGGTGGCGGTCGCCGCGGCGCTGGCCGCGCGGGCCCGGCTGGACGGCCGGCGGCCGTCCGCCACGGACCTCGTCGCCGCCGTCGCCGCCGCCGTCGACCGGGCCAGCCCGGTCCGGCGGGGCCTCGACCGGGCCGGCACGCTGGTCGGCCGGCCGGTCGCCGAGGCCGCGTACGAGCTGGGCAACGGGTCGCGGGTGACCGCCGGCGACACGGTGCCGTTCACGGTGTGGGTGGCGGCCCGCCACCTCGACGACTATCCGGCGGCCGTGCGCGCCTGCGTCGAGGCCGGCGGCGACGTCGACACCACGGCCGCGATCGCCGGCGGGATCGTCGCCGCGCACACCGGGGTCGGTACGCCCGGCGGGGTGCCCGACGCCTGGCTCGCCGCCCGCGAACCGCTGCCGGACTGGGTCGGCTAGCCGGGCAGCCGCAGCACCCACCGGTACGCCTGCACCATGCCGGTGTCGAAGCCGGCCGCCGAACCCCACAGGAACAGCCGGAACCGGCGGTAGAGCGGCTCGCCCCAGCGGGCCACGATCTCGTCGCGGGCGGCGTCGAGCCGCCGGCCCCACTCCCGGCAGGTCAGGTAGTAGTTGTGCCGGTCGTCCTCGACCCGCAGCAGCTCGAACGGTGAACGCGCCACGTGCCGCAGGTACTGGTGCAGCAGCAGCGGCGCCGAGTTACCCGGATAGATGTAGCGCTTCATGAACGTCGACGCGACGTGCTTGCGGCGCATCGCCAGCGCGTCGAGGTAGACCCGGCCGCCGGGACGCAGCAGTTCGGCGTACTTGCGCAGCGTGGCCCGGTAGTCCGGCAGGTGCTCGGTGACCCCCATGTTGACGATCGCGTCGTACGGCCGCTCGTCGCGGAAGGCGTAGATGTGCTGGCGGACGACCCGCACCGGCAGGCGCTCCCGCTCGAAGAACCCGGTCAGGAAGCGCTCCGACTCCCGCGACAGGGTGGTGGTGGTCACGTCGACGCCACGCCGGGCGGCATGCTCGGCGAACGCCCCCCAGCCGCCGCCGACCTCCAGCACCCGGTCGCCGGGCTTGACCCCGATCACGTCCAGGGCGAGGTCCATCTTGCGGGTCATCGCGTCCTCGAGCGGCTCGTCGTCGGCGGCGAAGACCCCCTCGGTGTAGCAGCGGTGCCGGCGGTCGAGGAAGGTCAGGAAGAACTCGCTGTCCTCGTCGTAGTGGGCGGAGATGGCCCGCCGGTCGTCCTCGCGCCGGCCGCGCAGCAGCGCCCCCGGGGTGAACCGGGACAGGTAAGCCAACGGGTGGAAGTCGTTGAAGAAGGCGCGCATCCGCAGCGCCGCCGCGAGGTCGCCTTCGACGTCGAGCCAGCCCTGGAGGTAGGCGACGGCGACGCCGAACTGGTCGAGACCGGCGAGCGCTTTCGCACCCCGGTCGTCGGTGACGACGATTGTGAAGAGCGGGTCGCCGGCGCCGAAGGTGTGCGCCGGCCCGCCGGCCGGAGCCACGGCGAACGGCACCGCCGGTCGCGTGGCGAAGAACGTCTGATATCTGCGCCCGAGCGCGGTGAGCACGTCCGCGGGTGTCACGGCGCCAATGTAACGCCGGCACCGCGTCCCCGGCGGGCGAAGACACCGGGACCGATAACATCTAGTCGGCCCGGACCACCGGGTCAGCCGACCCGCACACGCCGAACGTGCCGCAGTCCCACCGACGCGGCGCCCGCGTACGACCGAAGGAGCCGTCCGTGTCCGCATCCCGTACCCCTGCCGTGGCCGACCCCGTCGTCGTCCCGGCCGGTACGACGGCGGCCGACGCGGTGGCCGCGGCCGGCCTGCCGACAGCCGGCCCGAAGGCGGTCGTCGTGGTCCGCGACGCCGACGGCCAGCTCCGCGACCTCGACTGGACCCCGGCCGACGACGCCACCGTCACCCCGGTCGCGATCGACGAGCCCGACGGCCTGAACGTGCTGCGGCACTCGACCGCGCACGTGCTCGCCCAGGCGGTGCAGGACATCTTCCCCGAGGCGAAGCTCGGCATCGGCCCGCCGATCGACAACGGCTTCTACTACGACTTCAGCGTCGCCAAGCCGTTCCAGCCCGACGACCTCGCCAAGCTCGAGAAGCGGATGCAGGAGATCGTCAAGTCGGGGCAGCGGTTCCGGCGGCGGCGCTTCGACAGCCTCGACGAGGCCCGCGCCGAACTCGCCGACGAGCCGTTCAAGCTGGAACTGGTCGACGTCAAGGGCCAGGCCGGCGACGCCGGCTACGACGCGGGCGAGGTGATGGAGGTCGGCGCCGGCGAGCTGACCATCTACGACAACCTCGACGCCGACAGCGACAAGGTCTGCTGGTCCGACCTGTGCCGGGGCCCGCACCTGCCGAACACCCGGCTGATCGGCGCGTTCCGGCTGATGCGTTCGGCCGCCGCCTACTGGCGCGGCTCCGAGAAGAACCCGCAGCTCCAGCGGGTCTACGGCACCGCCTGGCCGACCCGGGACGCGCTGAAGGCGTACCTGAAGCTGCTGGAGGAGGCGGCCCGCCGCGACCACCGCAAGCTCGGTGCCGACCTCGACCTGTTCAGCTTCCCCGAGGAGATCGGCTCCGGCCTGGCCGTCTTCCACCCCAAGGGCGGCATCATCCGGCGCGAGCTGGAGAACTACTCGCGGCAGCGGCACGAGCAGGCCGGCTACGAGTTCGTCAACACCCCGCACGTGACCAAGGGCCACCTCTTCGAGACCTCCGGCCACCTGCAGTGGTACGCCGACGGCATGTACCCGCCCATGCAGGTCGAGGGCGCCGACTACTACCTCAAGCCGATGAACTGCCCGTTCCACAACCTGATCTACCGGGCCCGCGGCCGGTCCTACCGCGAGTTGCCGCTGCGGCTGTTCGAGTTCGGCACCGTCTACCGCTTCGAGAAGTCCGGCGTCGTGCACGGCCTGACCCGGGTCCGCGGCATGACCCAGGACGACGCGCACATCTACTGCACCCGCGAGCAGATGGGCGGCGAACTGAAGTCGCTGCTGCGGTTCGTCCTCGACCTGCTGCGCGACTACGGCCTCGACGACTTCTACCTCGAACTGTCGACCCGCAACCCGGAGAAGTCGGTCGGCTCCGACGAGGACTGGGCCGAGGCGACCGAGGCGCTGCGGTCGGCGGCCGAGGAGTCCGGCCTCGACCTGGTGCCCGACCCGGGCGGCGCCGCCTTCTACGGGCCGAAGATCTCGGTGCAGGCCAAGGACGCCATCGGTCGCACCTGGCAGATGTCGACGATCCAGGTCGACTTCCAGCTGCCGCAGCGCTTCGACCTCGAATACCAGGCCGGCGACGGCAGCCGGCAACGCCCGATCATGATCCACCGAGCGCTTTTCGGGTCGATCGAGCGGTTCTTCGGCGTGCTCACCGAGCACTACGCCGGCGCGTTCCCGGCCTGGCTCGCCCCGGTGCAGGTGGTCGGCATCCCGATCCGCGACGACCACGCCGAATACCTGGCCGGATTCGTCGCCGCGCTGCGCGCCGAGGGCATCCGCGCCGAGGTCGACAGCTCCACCGACCGGATGCAGAAGAAGATCCGCACCGCGCAGCAGCAGAAGATCCCGTTCATGGCCATCGCCGGCGACGACGACGTGGCCGGGGGCACCGTGTCGTTCCGCTACCGGGACGGGTCGCAGCGCAACGGCGTACCGCTCGCCGAGGCGGTCGCCCACGTCGTCGAGGTGGTCCGGTCCCGTACGAACACCGGTCCGAGCGCCCCCGCCGTCCCGGCGGCCGCGGTGGACCCAGCCGCACCGGCCGCGCCGTGAGCGTGGCCGGCGACGAGATCGGCCCGCCCGACCTCCCGGCCGGCCCGCCCGTCGAGCCGGCGACCACCGGCACGCCGGACGGGCTGGACCGGCTCTGGACCCCGCACCGGATGACGTACATCTCCGGCCAGGACCGGCCGGAGGGCGGCTACGAGAAGCCCTCCGGCTGCCCGTTCTGCCGGGCACCGGCGCAGACCGGCGACGACAGCCTCGTCGTCGCCCGCGGCGAGACGGTATACGTGGTGCTCAACCTCTACCCGTACAACCCGGGGCACCTGCTGGTCTGCCCCTACCGGCATGTCGCGGACTACACCGACCTGGATCCCGCCGAGACCGGCGAGCTGGCGGTCTACACCCAGACGGCGATGCGGGTGATCCGGCAGGTGAGCAGCGCACACGGGTTCAACCTCGGGATGAACCAGGGCGGGGTGGCCGGTGCCGGCATCGCCGCCCACCTGCACCAGCACGTGGTGCCGAGGTGGGGCGGCGACGCCAACTTCATGCCGGTGGTCGCCCGCACCAAGGTCCTGCCGCAGCTGCTGACCGACACCCGCGACCTGCTCGCCGCCGCCTGGCCCACCAACCCCCGCTGACCGCGCCGCCGTGGGCGAAGCGACTCGCGTGGCCGCGCTGATCGGCGCCCTCACGCCGCCGCGCTGGTCAGCGCTCACGCCGCCGCGCTGATCGGCGCGCTCACGCCGGCGCGCTGATCAGCGCTCGTGCCGCCGCGCCGATCAAGGAGAAACCCGCGCCGGAGCGCTGATCAAGGACTAGTTGCGCGACAAATGCCGTGGAACGGGCATGCATTCTCCTCGATCGCGGGGCGAGGGCGACTTTCTCCTCGATCGCGACGGTTCGCCGCCGCGGAGGGGGCGTCGGTCGACGAGGGCGGTCGGGCGCGACGGTTCGCCGCCGTGGAGAAGGCGTCGGTCGACGAGGGGCGTCGACCATGCTGCGCGGGCTCGGTCGTCGAAGCCCGTAGCCGCCCCGACAGCCCTCCGCGAGCGCCAGATCGCTGCGCGCGGCGGTGTCGGCGTGGCTGCCGCCGCGATCACGGAGTAGGTGTGCCCGTCCTGCCGCTTTTGTCGCGCAATTTCTCCTTGATCAGCGCTCCGGCGCGAGTTTCTCCTCGATCAGGGCGCCCACGCCGGCCCCGGGCGCCGGGCGTGACGCCCTCCACGGCCCCGGGGCGTCGGGGCTTCGGGCGTGACGCCCTCCACGGCCCCGGGGCGTCGCGTGGCGGCCTCCACGGCCCCGGGGGCCGGGCGCGGTGCCCTCGGCCGCCCCGGGGCGGGATGGGGGGACGGGTCAGGACGTCGGGCCGGGGTGGGCGGTGCGTAGCCCGTCGGTCAGGTGGGACGGGACGGGCTCGTAGCGGGCGAACGCGCGCCGGAACGTACCCGCCCCCGACGTCATCGAGCGCAGCTCGACGGCGTACCGGACCAGTTCGGTCGCCGGGACCTCGGCGCGTACCAGGGTGGCGCCGCCGGCACTGTCCGGCTCGGTGCCCAGCACCCGGCCGCGCCGTCCCGACATGTCGCTCATGACCGAGCCGACGTAGCCGTCCGGCACCCGGACCGTCACCTCGTCGACCGGCTCCAGCAGGTTGATCTGCCCCTTCTCGGCGGCCTCCCGCAGGGCCAGCGCGCCCGCCGCCTGGAATGCCGCGTCCGACGAGTCGACGCTGTGCGCCTTGCCGTCGGTCAGGGTCACCCGTACGTCGACGACCGGGTGGCCGCTGAGCAGGCCGCGTTCGAGCTGGGCACGTACGCCCTTCTCCACCGACGGGATGTAGTTGTGCGGCACGGCGCCGCCGACGACGCGTTCGTGGAACTCGAAGCCGGCGCCGGTCGGCAGCGGCTCGACCTCGATGTCGCAGACGGCGTACTGGCCGTGGCCGCCGGACTGCTTGACGTGCCGGCCGTGGCCCTTCGAGGCGGCGGCGAACGTCTCGCGCAGCGCGACCCGGACCGGTTCGGTGTCCAGTTCGACGCCGCCGGCGCGCAGCCGGTCGAGGACCACCTCGGCGTGCGCCTCGCCCATGCACCACAGCACGAGCTGGTGGGTTTCGGGGTTGCGTTCCAGCCGCATCGTCGGGTCGCCGGTGACGAGTCGGGCCAGGTTGCGGGCCAGCGCGTCCTCGTCGGAGCGGGACCGGGCCACGACCGCGATCGGGAGCTGCGGCTCGGGCATCTCCCAGGGGGCGATCAGCAGCGGCTCCTCGCGGGCGGAGACGGTGTCGCCGGTCTCGGCGCTGCCCGACTTGGTGAGCGCGCAGATGTCGCCGGCGACGCAGTACGGCACCTCGCGCAGGGTGGCGCCGAGCGGCGAGTAGACGTGCGCGACGCGCTCGTCGGCGTCGTGGTCGGGGTGGCCACGGCTGGCGAGGCCGTGCCCGGAGACGTGCACGGTCTGTTCGGGCCGCAGGGTGCCGGAGAAGACCCGGACCAGCGACACCCGGCCGACGTGCCGGTCGATCGCGGTACGGACCACCTCGGCGACCAGCGGCCCGTCCGGGTCGCAGGTCAGCGGCGGCCGGGGTGAGCCGTCGATTCCGGTGACCACCGGCAGGTCGTGTTCGAGCGGGGTCGGGAACGCCGCGGTGAGAAGTTCGAGCAGTACGTCGAGGCCGACCCCGGTCGGGGCGCAGACCGGTACGACCGGGTAGAAGTGGCCGCGGGCGACCGCCTTTTCCAGGTCTTCGACGAGGATGCCGGACTCGATCGTCTCGCCGCCCAGGTAGCGGTCCATGAGGGTCTCGTCCTCGCTCTCGGCGATGATCCCCTCGATGAGTTCGGCGCGGGCCTCGGCGATGGCCGGCAGGTGCTCGGGGTCGGGGTCGCGGACCTGCGCCGGATGGCCCTGCGTGTAGTCGAAGACCCGCTGGCTGATCAGGCCCATCAACCCGACGGTGGAGACGCCGTCGTCGCCGAGCATCGGCAGGTGGAGCGGCAGTACGTTGTCGCCGAACACCCGCTGGCACAGGGCGACGGTCTCGTCGAAGTCGGCGCGGGCGTGGTCGAGGCGGGTGACGGCGACGGCGCGGGGCATGCCGACGGCGGCGCACTCCTCCCACAGGGTGGCGGTGGCGGCGTCCATGCCGTCGACGGCGGACACCACGAACAGTGCGGCGTCGGCGGCCCGCAGGCCGGCGCGCAGCTCGCCGACGAAGTCGGCGTAGCCCGGCGTGTCGAGCAGGTTCACCTTGACGCCGTCGTGGGTGAGCGGGGCGCAGGCGAGGGTGACGGAGCGCTGCTGGCGTACGGCGGCGGGGTCGTGGTCGCAGACCGTGGTGCCGTCGGCGACGCTGCCGGCCCGGCCGACCGTGCCGGTCGCCTCGAGTAGCGCCTCGACCAGGGTGGTCTTCCCCGCTCCGGAATGGCCTACCAGCACCACGTTGCGTATTTTGCCGGGTTCGTCCACCATCGGCGCACCGCCGGTGCCTGCCTTGTCGTGGTTCTTCTGCGCCATCGGCGCACCTCCCAGGGACGTGGTGGATGCAGGACGCATTCTGATCCCACACCCGCGACGGGGTGTAATCAACCCCGACGCGCGAAGTGGACGCCCCCGGCCGCACCACGGCGCAACCGCGGACCGTTACTGTGGGACCGCCATGGCGAAGATCTTCCAAGTGACCGCGCGTGCGGGCATGACCCGTGTCATCGAGCCGATCGCCCGCACCCTGCTGCGCTGGGGGGTGACCCCGAACGCGGTGACGGTGACCGGGACGGCCGGTGTGCTGGTCGGCGCGCTCGGGTTCGGGGCCCGCGGCCACCTGGTGGCCGGTGCCCTGATCGTCACCGTGTTCGCGCTGACCGACCTCCTCGACGGGACGATGGCCCGGATGCGCGGCGGGTCGACCCGGTTCGGGGCGTTCCTCGACTCGAGCATGGACCGGGTCGCCGACGGCGCCGTGTTCGGCGCGGTCGCCTACTGGCTGGCGACGCAGGACGACCACTGGGGCGTGGCGGCGGCGCTGATCTGCCTGGTCGGCGGCGGGCTGGTGTCGTACGTCAAGGCCCGCGCCGAGGGGCTGGGCCTGACCGCCAACGTCGGGATCGCCGAGCGCACCGAGCGTCTGATCATCGTCGGGATCGGTGGCCTGCTCAGCGGGCTCGTCGTGCCGTGGGGACTGACCGCGGCGCTGTGGTTCCTCGCCGCGCTGTCGCTGTTCACCGCCGGCCAGCGGATCGTCCACGTGTACCGGCAGGCGAGGCTCGCCGACGAGGGCGCGGACGTGAGCGGGTGAACCTCGTCGAGTTCGGCTACGCCGCCGCCTGGCGTCTGGTGCGGATGCTGCCGGCGCCGGTCGCGGCCGGCCTGTCCCGGGCCGGCGCGGACCGCGCCCACCGCAAGGGCGGCCGGGGTACGGTCCGGTTGAGGGCCAACCTGCGCCGGGTGGTCGGCCCGGCGATGCCGGAGGCGGAACTGGACGAGCTGGTCCGCGACGGGCTGCGGTCCTACGCCCGCTACTGGGTGGAGATGTTCCGTCTGCCCTCGCTGTCGCGCGAGGCGGTGCTGGCCGGGTTCCGGCTCGACGGCGAGGAGCTACTCGCCGCCGACGTGGCGGCCGGGCGGGGCGCCGTGGTGGCGCTGCCGCACGCCGGCAACTGGGATCTGGCCGGGGCCTGGGTCGCGGCGAAGGGCTGGCCGATGACGACGGTGATGGAGCGCCTGAAGCCGGAGGGGGTCTTCGAGCGGTTCGTCGCCTTCCGGCAGGGGATCGGGATGGGGATCATCCCGCTCACCGGCGGGCAGAAGCCGCCGTTCGGCGTTCTCGAGGAGAAGATCGGGCAGGGGCACGTGGTGCCGCTGCTGGCCGACCGGGACATGTCGGCGCGTGGCGTCGAGGTCGACTTCTTCGCCGGCCGCACCCGGATGCCGGCCGGGCCGGCGCTGCTGGCGCTGCGTACCGGGGCGCCGCTCTACGTGGCCTCGATGTGGTTCGAGGACGGGATCGCGCGGGCGGCGCTGGACGGCCCGCTGGAGATCCCGGACCCGGACGGCGCACCACTCGACCAGCGGGTGCGGGCGCTGACCCAGCAGGTCGCCGACCGCCTGGCGGCCGGCATCGCCCGCCATCCGCAGGACTGGCACATGCTCCAGCGGATGTGGCTGGACCAGCCGGCGCGACCCGCGCCCACGGCGACGGACGCGTCGTCCGCAGCTGGTCGCAGGGGTGGCAGCGGCCCCGCGACGACGACACCGTAAGGGGAGTGGGAGCGTGCGGCTGGCGGGATCCGGGGGCGGCAGGCTGCGCATCGGCATCGTCTGCCCGTACTCGTTCGACGTGCCGGGCGGCGTGCAGAACCACGTCATGGACCTCGCCGAGGCGCTGATCGGGCTGGGGCACGAGGTGAGCGTGCTCGCCCCGGCCGACGACGATTCGCCGCTGCCGCCGTACGTGGTGCCGGCCGGCCGGTCGGTGCCGTTCCCGTACAACGGTTCGGTGGCCCGGATCACGTTCGGCCCGGTTTCCACCGCCCGGGTACGGCGTTGGCTGGCCCGGGGCGAGTTCGACATCCTGCACGTGCACGAGCCGTTCGTGCTGAGTGTGTCGCTGCTGGCGGTGCTGTCGGCGCGCGGGCCGGTGGTGGCGACGTTCCACACCGCGATGACCCGGTCCCGGGCGCTGGCCGTGGCGCAGGGGATGCTGCAACTGGTGCTGGAGCGGATCACCGCCCGGATCGCGGTCAGCGAACTGGCCCGCAAGGTCCAGGTCGAGCATCTCGGCGGCGGCGCGGTCGAGATCCCGAACGGGGTGGCGGTGGCGAAGTTCGCCGGGGTGGAGCCGCTGCCCGGCTGGCCCGGCCCGTGCGCCGTCGGGTCCGGCGGCACCCTGGGGTTCCTGGGCCGGTTCACCGAGCCCCGCAAGGGCTTCCCGGTGCTGCGGGACGCGTTCGTGTCGCTGGCCCGCCGCCGGCCCGGCCTGCGGCTGCTGGTCGCCGGCCCGGGCGACGCCGACGAACTGCTCGGCGAGATTCCGGCCGACCTGCGTGACCAGGTGGTTTTCCTGGGGCTGGTCTCCGAGCCGGACAAGGCCCGGATGCTGCGCAGCGTCGACCTGTACGTGGCACCGAACATCGGCGGCGAGTCGTTCGGCATGATCCTGACCGAGGCGATGGCGGCCGGCGCCGCGGTGGTGGCCAGCGATCTGGACGCGTTCCGGCGGGTGCTCGACGGCGGCCGGGCCGGGCGGCTGTTCCCGACCGGTGACGCGGACGCGCTCGCCGACGCGATGGCCGAACTGCTCGACGACCCGGACCGCCGGGCCGCGCTGGCGGCGTGCGCGCAGCAGGTCGCGGCGACCTTCGACTGGCCGGTCGTCGCGCGGCGGGTGCTGGAGGTCTACGCGACCGCGATCGAGGCGACGGACGGCCGGGTGATGCACGAGGAGTGGGCCGGCTGACTCTGCCGGCGGACGGGCCGTCGCCGGGTACCCGGTCGGTCGTACGATGCCGGGATGCGGTGGGTGATCGGTGGCGTCGTCGCCCTGGTGCTGGTCTCGGCTTACCTGACCTGGACGGCGGCCCGCGTCGAGCGACTGCACCTGCGGGTGGTGGCGGCGACCCGGGCCCTGGAGGCGCATCTGCTGCGCCGGGCCGCGGCGGCGGCGGTGCTCGACGACGAGCGCTACCCGTTCGAGGTGTACGCGGCGGCGCGGATCGCGCTGGACGCCTCCGACGAGGACCGTGAGGTGGCCGAGAACGACCTGACCCGCCAGTTGCGGGCCACGACGCTGCCGGACGACGATCCGCAGGCCCAGGCCGTGATCGTCGCGAGCCGGCGGCTCGCGGTGGCCCGCCAGGTGCACACCGATCTGGTACGCGACGCGCTGGCGGCGCGCCGCCGGCCGATCGTCCGGTTGCTGCGGATGGCGCGGCGGCACCCGCAGCCGGCGTACTTCGACATCGACGATCCGACCATCAACGCCCACACCGACCTTCCGGTGCCCTGAACCCCCGGTCCGGCCTGATCTTCGCGTTCGGGCTGGAACGGTGAGGCGGGCCACAGGGCAGGCCACCGGTGGGTCGATTGGCTGTCGGCCGGCACCCGCGCGCGGCGTAGCATCGCAGCCAGTTCACTTTTGGGTAACAATCCGCCACCGCCGTGCGAGGAGTCGAACGCCGTGTCCGAGTCCGCTGTCCCCACCAGCACCGCCCCCGCAGTCACCGGCACCGCCCGCGTCAAGCGTGGCATGGCCGAGATGCTCAAGGGTGGCGTGATCATGGATGTGGTCACCCCCGAACAGGCGAAGATCGCCGAGGATGCCGGCGCGGTCGCGGTCATGGCGCTGGAGCGCGTACCGGCCGACATCCGCGCCCAGGGCGGCGTGTCCCGGATGAGCGACCCGGACATGATCGACGGCATCATCAACGCCGTCTCGATCCCGGTGATGGCCAAGGCCCGCATCGGCCACTTCGTCGAGGCGCGGGTGCTGCAGGCGCTCGGCGTCGACTACGTCGACGAGTCCGAGGTGCTCACCCCGGCCGACTACGCCAACCACATCGACAAGTGGGCGTTCACCGTGCCGTTCGTCTGCGGCGCCACCAACCTGGGCGAGGCGCTGCGCCGGATCACCGAGGGTGCGGCGATGATCCGCTCCAAGGGTGAGGCCGGCACCGGCGACGTCTCCAACGCCACCACCCACATGCGCAGGATCGGTGGCGAGATCCGCCGGCTGACCTCGCTGTCGCCCGACGAGCTGTACGTCGCCGCCAAGGAGCTGCAGGCGCCGTACGACCTGGTCAAGGAGGTCGCCGAGGCCGGCAAGCTGCCGGTGGTGCTCTTCACCGCGGGCGGCATCGCGACCCCCGCCGACGCGGCGATGATGATGCAGCTCGGCGCCGAGGGCGTCTTCGTCGGCTCCGGCATCTTCAAGTCCGGCAACCCGGCGCAGCGGGCCGCCGCCATCGTCAAGGCCACCACGTTCCACGACGACCCCGACGTGCTCGCCAAGGTGTCGCGCGGGCTCGGCGAGGCGATGGTCGGCATCAACGTCGACGACATCCCGGTGCCGCACCGGCTCGCGGAGCGCGGCTGGTGACCGGCGGCCCGAGGATCGGCGTACTGGCGCTGCAGGGCGACGTACGCGAGCACGTCCGGGCGCTGACCGAGGCCGGCGCCACCGCCGGCCCGGTCCGCCGCCCGCACGAGCTCGACGCGGTCGACGCGCTGGTGGTACCCGGCGGCGAGTCGACCACGATGAGCAAGCTGGCGATCGAGTTCGGCCTGCTCGACCCGGTCCGCAAGCGGGTCGCGGACGGCATGCCCGTCTACGGCTCCTGCGCCGGCATGATCATGCTGGCGACCACGGTCCTCGACGGCCGGCCCGACCAGCGCGGCTTCGACGGCATCGAGATGACCGTACGGCGCAACGCGTTCGGCCGGCAGGTCGACTCCTTCGAGGGGCCGGTCGAGATCGCCGGCATCGACGGCGGCCCGTTCCACGCGGTGTTCATCCGCGCCCCGTGGGTCGAGTCGGTCGGTGCCGGGGTCGAGGTGCTGGGCCGGGTCGCCGACGGCAGCCCGCAGGGGCGGATCGTGGCGGTCCGGCAGGGCTCCCTGCTGGCCACCTCGTTCCACCCCGAGCTGACCGGCGACCTGCGCGTACACCGCTTCTTCGTCGATCTGGTCCGGGCCGGCGCCTGACCGCCCGCCGCCCCGTGACACGCCCGCCGGGCACCGCGCCGGTAGGATTGGCGCGATTCGGTAGCGGCAGGCCGCTCGCAGCGGTTGGCGACCCCGACCCCAGGGGGTTCGCCCGCGGCGGTTCGCCCGGGGATGGCGCGCGACGGTGGCTGGCGCGGTGGGTTGGGGTATCGACGGAGGTCACGTATGTCCGGTCACTCAAAGTGGGCGACGACCAAGCACAAGAAGGCGGTCATCGACGCCAAGCGCGGCAAGATGTTCGCCAAGCTCATCAAGAACGTCGAGGTCGCGGCGCGGACCGGCGGCGGCGACCCGGCCGGTAACCCCACCCTGTTCGACGCCATCCAGAAGGCCAAGAAGAACTCGGTACCCAACGACAACATCGAGCGCGCCGTCAAGCGCGGCTCCGGCCTGGAGGCCGGCGGCGCCGACTGGCAGACCATCATGTACGAGGGCTACGGCCCGAACGGCGTCGCCCTGCTGATCGAGTGCCTGACCGACAACCGCAACCGGGCCGCCACCGAGGTCCGCACCGCGCTCACCCGCAACGGCGGCTCGTTCGCCGACGCCGGCTCGGTGTCCTACCTGTTCAACCGCAAGGGCGTGGTGATCGTGCCCAGCGAGGGGCGGTCCGAGGACGACGTGCTGATGGCCGTCCTCGACGCCGGTGCCGAGGAGGTC
Organism: Polymorphospora sp. NPDC050346; assembly: GCF_040655695.1. NCBI lineage: Bacteria > Bacillati > Actinomycetota > Actinomycetes > Micromonosporales > Micromonosporaceae > Polymorphospora > Polymorphospora sp. NPDC050346. The sequence continues at coordinate 19,836 of NZ_JBFAKM010000024.1, forward strand.
AACAACCTCGGCGAGGCATACGAGGTGATCTCCGAGCCCGGTGACCTGGTCGCGGTCCGGACCGCGTTGCAGGACGCCGGTATCGAGTACGAGTCGGCCGAGTCGTCGCTGGTGCCGAGCGTCAACGTGCCCCTCGACGAGGACGGTGCCCGCAAGGTCTTCAAGCTGATCGACGCCCTCGAGGACTGCGACGACGTGCAGAACGTCTACGCCAACTTCGACGTCTCCGACGAGGTCATGGCCGCGGTCGGCTGACGGGGCCGGACGATGGACCTGGCGGCGGCCCGCGAACTGTGGCAGCCCGAGCCGGGCTGGCTCAACACGGCCAGCTACGGACTGCCGCCGCGGCCGGCCTGGGACGCGATGCAGGCGGCGCTCGCCGACTGGCGGGTCGGCCGTACGTCGTGGGAAGGCTGGGACGAGTCGGTCGGCCGGTCCCGGGCCGCCTTCGCCGGACTCGTCGGGGTGCCCGCCGCGGACGTGACCGTCGGGGCCGCCGGTTCGCAGGTGCTGGCCCCGCTCGCGGCGGCGCTGCCGGACGGCGCCCGGGTGCTGGTGCCGGTCGAGGAGTTCACCTCCAACCTGTTCCCCTACCTGGCGCAGGCCGGGCGGGGAGTGCGGGTCCGCACCGTACCGGCCGCCGAACTCGCCGGTTCCGTCGACGCGTCGACCGACGTGGTCGCGTTCAGCCTGGTGCAGTCCGCGACCGGGGCCGTCGCCGCGTACGACGAGATCGTGGCCGCGGCCCGGGCACACGGTGCGCTGGTCGTCGTCGACGCGACCCAGGCCTGTGGCTGGCTGCCGTTCTCGGGTGCCGCCGCCGATGCCGTGGTGGTCAGCGCCTACAAGTGGCTGATGGCGCCACGGGGCGTCGCGTTCGGCTACTTCGCGCCCGGGTTGCGCGAGCGGATGACCCCGTCGGCCGCCGGCTGGTACGCCGGGGCGGCGGTCCACGAGTCCTATTACGGCCCGCCGCTGCGGCTGGCGTCCGACGCCCGCCGGTTCGACATCTCACCGGCCTGGCTGAACTGGGTCGGCGCCGCGCCCGCGCTGGAGTTGCTGGCGGAGATCGGGGTGGCGGCGGTGCACGCGTACGACGTGGACCTGGCCAACCGGTTCCTGGTCGGCCTCGGCCGTCCGCCGGGGGACAGCGCGATCGTGACCGTCGACGTGCCGGGCGCGCAGGAGCGGCTGGCGGCGGCCGGGGTGCGTGCGGCGGTCCGTGGCGGCCGGGTCCGCGCCTCGTTCCACCTCTACTCCACCGTGGACGACGTCGACCTCGCCCTGTCCGCACTGACCTGACGGCCTCCGCGCCCGGGTGCCGGCCACCCGCCACCCGCCGTCCGCCGTCCGCCGTCGGGCCGAATTGTCGGAGTTGCCGGTGGGGCTCGTCGTTGATCTGAGCGGCAGAGCCCTTATCCGCCAGCCGTAGGGTCCCTCCCGCTCAGATCAATCTCGTGTGCCGGCGCCGCTGGCGCCGTCCGGCGCGGCGTGTGGTGCCGGCGCGGGTGAGCGCGGTCACAATCGAAACGGTACCGTTCCGTATCGCTAACCCCAGACCTACGCTGATCGCGTTACGAGACTGTTCCGTATCGTTTTTGGGGGACGCATGCGACCGGACGAGAACAGCGGACATCCCAGGCGGTGGGCGATCCTCGGCGTGCTCGTGGTCAGCCTGCTGGTCGTCGTACTCGACAACACGATCCTCAACGTCGCCCTGCGCACCCTCGCCGACCCGGTCCGCGGCCTCGGCGCCACCCAGGGCGAACTCGAATGGTCGATCAACTCGTACACCCTGGTCTTCGCCGGGCTGCTGTTCACCTTCGGTGTCCTCGGCGACCGCTACGGCCGCAAGCGGTTCCTCCTCCTCGGGCTGGCCGTGTTCGGCCTGGGCTCGCTGCTGTCGGCGTACGCCCAGGACCCCGGCCAGTTGATCGCCGCCCGGGCGCTGATGGGCGTCGGCGGCGCCGCCATCATGCCGGTCACCCTCTCGATCATCTCGAACGTCTTCGACCCCCGCGAACGGCCGCGCGCGATCGGCCTGTGGGCCGGCGCGGTCGGCATCGCCGTCGCCATCGGCCCGATCCTCGGCGGGCTGCTGCTGGAGCACTTCTGGTGGGGCTCGGTGTTCCTGATCAACGTGCCGGTCACCGCCGCCGGCCTGATCGCGGTGGCGCTGCTGGTGCCCGAGTCGCGCGATCCCCGGCCGGGGCGGATCGACGTACCCGGGGTGCTCCTGTCGGTCGCCGGCCTGGTCGCGCTGACGTACGGCATCATCGACGGCGGCGAGCACGGCTTCGGCCGGCCGACCGTGTGGATCTCCCTCGTCGGCGGCGTGCTGCTGCTGACCGCGTTCGTCCTGCACGAGCGGCGTACGCCGTTCCCGGCACTGGACGTACGCCTGTTCCGGGTGGCGCGCTTCGCCGCGCCGACGGCCGTGGTGGGGCTGGTCTGGTTCGCCAGCATGGGCGTGATGTTCTTCAGCGCCTTCTACCTCCAGCTCGTACGCGGCTACAGCCCGCTGACGACCGGGCTGCTCTTCCTGCCGTTCGCCGTCGCCCAACTGATCTTCGCCCCGCGCAGTGCCGCGATGGTCGCCCGGTACGGTGCCCGCGCCGTCTGCGCCACCGGGCTCGGCCTGGTCGCGCTCGCCATGGCCGGGTTCGTCCTCCTCGACGAGCGGACCCCGATCTGGCTGTTCAGCGTGCTCTTCCTCCTCCAGGGCGCCGGCATGGCCAACATCATGCCGCCGGCCACCGAATCGATCATGTCGGCGCTGCCCCGGGAGAAGGCCGGGGTCGGCTCGGCGGTCAGCAACACCGTGCGGCAGGTGGCCGGCGCCCTCGGCGTCGCCGTCGTCGGCTCCGTCCTGGCCGGGATCTACCGGGCCGAGATCGCCCCGGCCGCCGCCGACCTGCCGGCCGGCGTACGGGAAGCGGTCAGCGGGTCGATCTCCGGCGCGTACGGCGTCGCCGACCGACTCGGCGCGGCCGGCGGTGCGGTGACCGCCGCGGCCGATGCCGCCTTCGTCTCGGCGATGCACGTGGCGGCCGTCGTCTCGGCCGTGGCCGCCGTGCTCGGTGTCGTCGCCGCACTGCGCTGGATCCCGGGCCGCCGGGCCGAGCCGGCGCCGGCCGGTGACCAGGAACTCGTCGACGTGTCCTAGGCTCGGCACTCGATGCCCGCTCCGATGCCCGACGACCGCGCCGCCGCCCGGCCCGCCGACCGTTCCGGAACCGCCCGGCACCCCGACCGGCCCGGGACCGACCGGTCCGGGATCACCCGGCCACCCGAGGCGCCGGGGGCGCGGGCGGGCGCACGACCGCCGGGCCGGCCGCGCAGCAGCCGCGCCGACGAGGCCATCGTCGAGGCGGTCCTCGACCTGCTCGCCGAGGGCGGCAGCGTCGAGACGCTCTCGGTCGAGGCGGTCGCCGCCCGGGCCGGCGTCGGCAAGGCCACCATCTACCGCCGCTGGCCGGGCAAGGACGCGCTGCTGGTCGACGCGCTGCGCACGCTCAAGGGTGCCCCGGCCGAGCCGGTCGGCGACTCGGTCCGCGACGACGTGGTGTCGCTGCTGGAGGTCGTCGGCCAGCACACCGACGAGCGGGCGGCGCGGATCATGACCTGCCTGGCGCCGCAGTTCCACCGCACCCCGGAGCAGGACCGGCTCTACCAGGAGATCATGGAGCCGCGCCGCGAGGTGCTGCGCCGGGTGCTGCGCCGCGGCGTCGCCACCGGCGAACTGCGCCCCGATCTCGACGTCGAGCTGGCCGTGGCGATGCTGACCGGCCCGGTCCTGCTGCACCGGGTCGTCCGGCCGCTGCCGAACCTCGACGACACCGACCTCGCCGTACGGGTCGTCGACACCCTGCTGGCCGGCATCGCCGGTCCGGCCGCCGGCCGGACCGGGCCACCCGGCGACGCCTGACGATCCGTCGGCCAAACCGCGGCTCGCCCCGGGCCGCCGCCCGGTCAGGTCGTCGGGGTACGCAGCCGGTGCAGGCGCAGCGCCAACTGCACCTCCAGCGCCCGCTCGGGCCGCTGCCAGTCCGGCCCGAGAAGCTGCCCCACCCGGTCCAACCGCTGCGTCACCGTGTTGACGTGCACGTGTAACTGCTCGGCCGCGCGGGCCAGGCTGCCACCCACCCCGAAGTACGCCTCCAGCGTCTTGACCAGCGCCGTACCCCGCCGGGCGTCGTAGTCGACGACCGGGCCGACGGTGTCGGTCAGGAACCGGGTCACGTCCCGGTCGGCGTCGTCGCCGACGGCGCCGAGCAGGAGCCCGACGAAGCCCAGCTCACTGGTGCTCGCCCCCTGCCCGGCCCGGCCGAGCGCGGCCAGGGCGGTCAGGCACCGGTCGGCCTCGCGGAACGCCACCGCCAGCGACGCCGGCCCGGTCGACGGGCCGCTCGCCCCGGCCGTCACCGGCCGCCCGGTGATCCGGGACAGGTCGCGGGCCACCGCCCGGGCGCAGCCGCCGGCGTCGCTGCCGGGCAGCATCAGCACCACCCGCCCGTTGCGGGCCGCGGCCAGCCCGCCGCGGGTCGACGCGTACGTCGTCGCCCACGACACCACCCGCTGCCGGGCCGACCCGGTGCCGGCGATCGCGTCGTCGCCGACGGCGACCAGCACGTGCGGGTCGTCGAGGTCCACACCGAGGCGGCGGGCCCGGCCACGCAGTGCCTCGGCGTCGTGCACCGGCCGGGCGATCAGGTCGTCGAGCAGTTCGCCGCGGACCCGGCTCTCCGCCTCGGCGACGGTGCGCCGGAAGAGCAGCAGCAGCGCGGTCACCAGCGCCGCCCGCTCCAGGATCCGCTGGTCGGCGTCGACGAGTTCGCTGTCGGGACGCAGCACCAGGGCGCCGAGGTTCTCGGTGCCGGCGACGACGGCCGCGTACCACAGCGGGCCCCGCCGGACGCTGCGTCCCTCGGTGCGCGACGCGGCGACCGCCTCCACGATCGACGGCCGGTCCGGCTCGTCGATCCGGCCGACCCGGGCGATCTGCCGGCCGTCGGCGTCCAGGGCGAGCAGCGCCCCGCCGAGTACGTCGGTGACGGCCGCGGCCACGTCCTCGACCCCGCCGCCGCGCAGCACCAGCGACGTCATCCGGTCGTGCGCGGCGGCGGCCCGCTCCACCGACGCGCTGTGCGCCCGGATGGTGGAGTTGGCCGTCGACAGCTCCTCCAGCGCGGCCCGGGTCTCGGCGAGCAGCCGGGCGGTGTCGATCGCGACGGCGGCGTGCGCGGCCAGCGACACCAGCAGCGCCACCTCCTCGCGGGCGAACGGTCGCGCGGTGCGGTTGGCGGCGTAGAGCACCCCGATCACCCCGGAGCCGAGCCGCAGCGGTACGCCGAGGATGGCGACCAGACCCTCCTCGCCGACCCCGGCGTCGATCTCACCGGTGTGCCGGAACCGGGCGTCCTGCCCGTAGTCGGCGGTCACGTACGGGGTGCCGGACTGCGCCACCAGGCCGCCGAGGCCGGCGCCCATCGGCAGCCGCAGCCGCTGGAAGCGCGCCGACACCGAACCGTCGGTGACCCGCATGTAGGTGTCGCCGCGGTCGGGGTCGTTGAGCGTCATGTACGCCACGTCGGCGCCGAGCAGGTGCCGGGCCCGGCGCACGATGGCGTGCAACACCGCGTCGACGTCGCGCAGCCCGGCCAGGTCGGAGGCGGTGTCGTAGAGGCCGGACAGCTCCACCTCGCGCCGGCGGCGGCGCTCCAGCAGGCCGCGTACCCGCAGCGCGACGAGCTTGGCGGCCTCCAGGTCGGCGAGTCGGTCGGCGGGCAGCCCGGCCTCGCGGGCGGCCACGACCGGTCCCTCGAACTCGACCGCCGCGGCCTCGCGGGCCAGCAGTTCCAGGAACTCGATCGGCGAGGTCATGATCCCCATTGTGGTGGACCGGCCGACTCAGTTCGCCGTCCAGCCCCCGTCGAGCGCCAGGGAACTGCCGGTGATGAACGAGGCGGCCGGGGTGCACAGGTAGGCCATCAGCTCGGCGACCTCCTCCGGCTCGACCAGCCGCTTGATCGCCGCCCGGGCCAGCATGATCCGCTCGACGACCTCGGTCTCCGGGATGCCGTGGCTGCGGGCCTGGGCGGCGATCTGGCCCTCCACCAGCGGGGTACGGACGTACCCGGGGTTGATGCAGTTGGCGGTCACCCCGTGCGCGGCGGCCTCCAGCGCGACGACCTTGGACAGCCCCTCCAGCGCGTGCTTCGCCGTCACGTACGCCGACTTGTACGCCGAGGCCCGCAGCCCGTGCACCGAAGAGATGTTGATCACGCGGCCCCAGCCGGTGGCGTACATGTGCGGCAGGGCCCGACGGACCAGCAGGAACGGCGCCTCGACCATCACCTTCTGGATGTAGGCGAACCGTTCGGCCGGAAACTCCTCGATTGGGGCGACGTGCTGCAACCCGGCGTTGTTGACCACGATGTCGATGGCGGGGTCGAGCCGGTCGACGGCACCGGGTTCGGCGAGGTCGATTCCCTCGGCGCGGCCGCCGGTCAGCGCCGCGACCTCCTTGGCCGCCTCGACGTTGCGGTCCACCACGACCACCGCCGCCCCGGCGGCGGCCAGCCGTACGACGCACGCCCGGCCGATGCCGCTGCCGCCCCCGGTCACCAGGGCGGTACGCCCCGACAGGTCGAGCTGCACGGTGTGGGGGACCGCCACGGGTTCTGCCGTCATGGCGCATGAAGTTACGAGCATCACGCCCGGCGGCACATGGTCGGCGGGCACATACTCGGCGCCGAACCTATGTGGCCGCCTGCCCGCGAAGTCCTTCGGCGGGACCGAAGAAGACCAGCACCGTCAGGTCCTCGGTCACGTCGACGAACCGGTGCTCCTCGCCGGCCGGCACGAACACCACCGACCCCGGACCCACCGGTGCCGCCCCGTCCGGCGTGACCAGCCGGGCGCGCCCTGCGGTCACCACGTACACCTCGTCCTCGGTGTGCGGGTTCTGCCCGTCCGTCCCGCCCGCCGGGATCCGGTACGTACCCAGCGACATGTCCGGAACCCGCAGGTGCTCCTCGTACCGGCTGGACGTCCCGTCCGCCGGCGGCACCCACCGGCCGGCCCCCTCGATCACGTGCATGACGGCGTCGCCTCCCCGGTCCTGTTCATGATCGGTACGGTAGGGCGGCGCCCGGCCGGGCACGACGGCCAACCGGCGACCGGTGGCCTGTGGCGGGTGTGTCGTCGCACGGTGGTGTCGTACGCACGCAGTAGGGTGTCGAACACACGTACTGCCGGAGGTGGGCCCCGAGCCGGGCCCGGCGGGGGCCACCGGCGGGGACAAACGGGCGTGCGGGTGAGTACGGGCGTATAGGTCAGTGCGGGGCTCGACGGCAGAGCGGGGAGGAAAACGGGTGCGGGTGCTCGGCGTCGACCCGGGGCTGACCCGGTGCGGAGTCGGCGTGGTCGAGGGGGTGCCCGGCCGGCCGTGCACCCTGGTCGGCTACTACGTGGTCCACACCGATCCCGGCGACGACCTGTCGCTGCGCCTGTTGCACCTCGACCGGGCGCTGACCGACCTGGTCGCCGAGCACCGGCCGGAGAGCGTCGCCGTCGAGCGGGTCTTCAGCCAGCACAACACCCGCACCGTGATGGGCACCGCCCAGGCCAGCGCCGTCGCCGTCCTGGCCGGGGCACGGGCCGGCCTGCCCGTGCAGACCTACACGCCGAGCGAGGTCAAGGCCGCCGTCACCGGCTCCGGCCAGGCTGACAAGGCCCAGGTCACCACCATGGTCACCCGGCTGCTGCGGCTGGACGCGCCGCCCCGACCGGCCGACGCCGCCGACGCGCTGGCGCTGGCCATCTGTCACGTCTGGCGCGGCGGGACGCGGTCCCGGCTCGCCGCCGCCGCGGCCCAGGCCGCCCGCAGGGGAGGAACCCGATGATCGCGAGTGTCCAGGGCGTCGTCGCCGCCGTGTCGCCCGACGGGGCGGTGGTCGAGGTGGGCGGGGTCGGGCTCGCCGTGCAGTGCGCCCCCGGCACCCTGGCCAACCTGCGGGTCGGGCAGCCGGCCCGGCTGGCCACCACCCTGGTCGTACGCGAGGACTCGCTGACGCTGTACGGCTTCGCCGACGACGACGAGAAGCAGCTCTTCGAACTGCTCCAGACCGCCAGCGGTGTGGGCCCCCGGCTGGCCCAGGCGGTGCTGGCCGTGCACAGCCCGGACACCGTGCGGCGGGCCATCGGCGGCGGCGACACCGCCACCCTGACCAAGGTGCCGGGAATCGGCAAGAAGGGCGCCGAACGGCTGGTCCTGGAGTTGCGCGACCGGGTCGGCCCGGTCCCGGTCGGCCCGGACGGTGCGGCCGGGGTCACCGCCGGGGCCTGGCACGACCAGGTCCGCCAGGCGCTGGTCGGCCTCGGCTGGACCGCCTCCCAGGCCGACCAGGCGGTCACGGCGGTCGCCGAGACCGTCGACGGCCCGACCCCGCCGGTGCCGGTCCTGCTCAAGCAGGCCATCCGCCTGCTGGGCCGGACCAGGTGACCCGATGAGCGACGCCGAGGGGCTGGTGTCGGCCTGGGCGACCGACGCCGAGCATGACGCCGAGGTCAGCGTCCGCCCGAAGCGGCTGGCCGACTTCATCGCCCAGCACCGGGTCCGCGACCAGCTCGAACTGCTGCTCAAGAGCGCCATGCGCCGGGGCTCGCCGCCCGACCACATCCTGCTGTCCGGGCCGCCCGGGCTGGGCAAGACGACGCTGGCCAACATCGTCGCGGCCGAGCTGGGTTCCGGCATCCGGATCACCAGCGGCCCGGCGATCGAGCGCTCCGGTGACCTGGCGGCGATCCTGACCAGCCTCACCGAGGGCGACGTCCTGTTCATCGACGAGATCCACCGGATCGCCAAGCCGGCCGAGGAACTGCTCTACAGCGCCATGGAGGACTTCCGGGTCGACGTGGTGGTCGGCAAGGGGCCGGGCGCGACCGCGATCCCGCTGGACGTGGAGCCGTTCACGCTGGTCGGCGCCACCACCCGGTCCGGCCTGCTGACCGGCCCGATGCGCGACCGGTTCGGGTTCGTCGCCCACCTCGACTTCTATTCGCCGGCCGACCTGGAGGCGCTGTTGCAGCGGTCGGCCCGGATCCTCGGGGTGCCGATCACCGACGACGCCGCGGCCGAGGTGGCCGGCCGGTCCCGGGGCACGCCGCGGATCGCCAACCGGCTGCTGCGCCGGGTCCGCGACTTCGCCGAGGTACGCGCCGACGGCGTGGTCACCCTGGAGACCGCCCGCGCCGCCCTCCAGGTCTACGACGTCGACGACCTGGGCCTGGACCGGCTCGACCGGGGCGTGCTGACCGCGCTCGTCGACCTCTTCCGGGGTGGTCCGGTCGGCCTGTCGACGCTGGCCGTCGCGGTGGGGGAGCAGCCCGACACGGTCGAAGAGGTGTGCGAACCGTTCCTCGTCCGCGCCGGCCTGCTGGCGCGTACGCCGCGCGGCCGGGTGGCCACCGAGGCGGCCTGGAAGCATCTCGGGCGTACGCCGCCGTCGGGTTCCTTCGGGGCGCCGCCCCAGTCCGGGCCCGACCTTTTCAGCTCCGGCCAGCAGGCGTGATGTGTTCGTGATCTGCACCAAGTTCGGTGTTTACAGGCACAGCGACTAGACTCGCCGCGGTCCGCACAGGATGTGAAGTCATTCCTCCGCTCCGGCGCCCCCACGCTGGTGGTCGAGGCCAATGGGAAGGTCGTAGCGTGCATTTGGCAGCAGAGTCCGGCGGTGGCGCCGGCAGTTTCATGCCGATCCTGATGATCGCCCTGCTTTTCGGCGTCATGTATTTCATGATGATCCGTCCGCAGCAGAAGCGGCGCAAAGAGGCTGAGCAGATGCAGTCCGCGCTCGGCCCCGGCGATCAGGTCGTGACCATCGGCGGCCTGCACGGCACGGTGGCGGCCGTCGACGACGACACCGTCACCCTCGAGCCGTCGCCCGGCGTGCAGCTCCGCTTCGCCCGTCCGGCGATCGCCCGCGTGGTGAACAGCGTCGACCGGCCGGAGGAGATCGAGGAGACGCCGGAGCCCGAGGCCGAGAACACGGCCAGCACCGGACCGGATCTCCGCAAGGAGTGACCCGCGACCCCGCCGACGGGGTCGCGAGAACATCGAAGATACTAGATAATCGCGCCGGTCGGCCTGCTGGCCGGCGCGCAAGATACCCGTCGCCGGCCAGGGTGTGCCGGCGCGCCACCACCCGCCGCCCACCACACTCAGCGGCCGACCGCGCAGGGAGACACGACAGCCGTGGCACCACCTCAGGGACAGATGCGGCCCGGGCGGCAACTCGCCGTGCTCGGCCTCATCTTCGCCATTCTCTATCTCCTGGTGTTCTTCGCTGGCGCGAGCGGAGGTCTGAAGGAGCGGCTGGAGCCCCGGCTGGGGCTCGACCTCATCGGCGGCACCCGCGTGACGCTCGAGGCGATCACCCCAGACGGCCAGGACCCGCCGGCGGAGAACCTCGAAGAGGCCCGCAACATCATCGAGAGCCGGGTCAACAGCCTCGGTGTCTCCGAGGCCGAGGTGGTCACTGAGGGTAACCGCAACATCGTCGTCTCCCTGCCCGGCCAGAACCGCGATCTGTCCGAGGTCGGGGCAGCGGCCGAGCTGCGGTTCCGCAAGGTCCTCAAGGTCACCGACGGCGGTGGCGGCGTCCCGGCGCCCGCGCCGAGCGGCACCCCGGAACCGAGCGGCTCGGCCGACCCGGCCCCGTCCGGCTCCGCCGACCCGTCGGCATCGGCGTCGCCGTCCGCGTCGGCCAGCGCCGCCGGCCAGGGCGGCATGGCCCCCGCGCCGACCGCGTCGGCCACCCCGTCGGCGGAGGCCACTCCCGAGCCCACGCCCGCGGTCTCCGCACCGTCGGTCGAGGATGCCGAGACCAACGAGGAACTGCTCGCCGCGGTGCGGGCCAAGCTCGGCGCGAATTCCTGGGCCGCCGCGGAGCAGCTCCAGGCGCCGGCCCAGCTCGGCCAGGACGAGGTCCTCGACGCCGCTCTCGCGCCGTTCGCCCAGCTGACCGGCCGCGAGGTCGGGGTGCTGCCGCCGGCCTTCCAGTTCAACGTGCCGACCATCGGCTGCCTGCAGCTCGAGGAGCGGCTGCCCGGTTCGATCCGGGACGAGGGCCAGATGGCGGTGGCCTGTGAGGGCCAGGTCAAGTACCTGCTCGACGTGGCCAAGGTGCTCGGCACCGACGTCAACGACGCCAACGCCGTCCTCGACCAGACCACCAGCCAGTGGGTGGTCAGCCTGAACTTCACCGGTTCGGGCCAGAGCAAGTGGACCAACCTGACCCGCGAGGCGTTCAACAACGAGGGCCAGGCCTGCGAGCAGGCGGCCCTCGGCCAGGACGGCAAGTGCCGGGTCGCGGTCGTGCTCGACAACGACGTGATCTCCTCGCCGGAGATCCAGGGCGTGCTCACCGGTGACTCGCAGATCACCGGCCAGTTCACCAGTCGCGACGCCAACGAACTCGCCAGCAACCTGCGCTTCGGTGCGCTGCCGATCACCTTCGAGCCGCAGGAGGCCCAGGCCGTCTCCGCGACGCTGGGCAGCGAATACCTGCGCGCCGGTCTGCTCGCCATGGGCATCGGCATGGCCCTGGTGGCGATCTACGCATTCTTCTACTACCGGCTGCTCGGCACCGTGATCTTCCTGAGCCTCATCCTGTCCGCGCTGCTGGTCTTCGGCGCGCTGATCGTGCTTGGCCGACAGATCGGCTTCACCCTGACCCTCGCCGGCATCGCCGGGTTCATCGTCTCACTGGGTGTCGCCGCCGACTCGTTCGTCATCTACTTCGAACGATTGAAGGACGAGATCCGGGAGGGCCGCAGCCCGCGCAGCGCGGTGCCGCGCGCCTGGGTCCGGGCCCGCCGGACCATCATCTCGGCGAACGTGATCACGATCCTCGCGGCGGTGGTGCTCTACATCGTCTCGGTCGGTGTGGTGAAGGGCTTCGCCTTCGCGCTGGGCCTGGCCACCATCCTCGACCTGGTCGTGGTCTTCCTTTTCCGGCACCCGATCATGACGATGTTCGCCCGGACCAAGGCGTTCCTGTCGCCGCGGGTCAGCGGTCTCGGCCGGATCCTGGAGCAGGACGACGAGGCGGAGCAGCCGGTCAAGCCCGGCGCCCCGCGCACCAAGGAGGCCTGACGTGTACGGGCCCAGCGAGCGAACCATCCAGGTCAGTGCCGCCGTGCCGAAGGCCGGTGCAGAACGAAACGAGGTAGCGGCATGAGCGGCCGCAATGGTCTGGCAAGCCGCCTCTACCGGGGCGAGGCCGGCCTCAACATCGTCAACCGCCGCAAGGTGTGGTTCTCGGTCGCCGGCGCACTCGTCCTCGTGGCGATTCTGAGCTTCGCGGTTCGTGGCTTCAGCCTCGGCATCGACTTCCGGGGCGGCAACGAGTTCCAGGTCCCGGCCAGCATCGGCACCATGGAGCGGGCCGAGACCGCGGTCGAGGATGCCCTGGGCAGCCTCGAAGGGCTCGCCGAGGCGCCCGAGGTCGTCTCGGTCCAGCAGGTCGGCAACGCGACGAGCGGCTCCTACCTGATCCGCACCGGCGAGCTGTCGCCGGCGAACTCCCAGGAGGTCCAGGACATCCTGGCCGAGGAGTTCAGCCTGCCGGTCAGCGAGATCAGCTCCAGCCGGGTCAGCGGTGCCTGGGGCGCCCAGGTGAGCGAGCGGGCCCTGCTCGGTCTGCTGGTCTTCATCGCGGTCGTCACCGTCTACCTGATCCTGCGGTTCGAGTGGCGGATGGCGGTCGCCGCCGTCAGTTCGCTGCTGCTCGACCTGATCCTGACCGCGGGTGTCTACTCGCTGGTCGGCTTCGAGGTCACCCCGTCGACGATCATCGGTTTCCTGACCATCGTCGGTTTCGCGCTGTACGACGTCGTCGTGGTGTTCGACAAGGTCCACGAGAACACGCGCGGCATCACCGGTGGCAGCACCAGGACGTACGCCGAGTCGACCAACCTGGCGGTCAACCAGACCCTGATGCGGTCGATCAACACCAGCGTGGTGGCCCTGCTGCCCGTTGGCGGTCTGCTCTTCATCGGGGCCGGCCTGCTCGGCGCCGGCACGCTGAAGGACCTCGGCCTCGTGCTCTTCGTGGGTATGGCGGTCGCCGTCTACTCGTCGCTCTTCTTCGCCCCGCCGGTCCTGGTGACCTTCAAGGACTACGAGCCGAAGATCCGGGCGCACACCGAGCGGGTTCTCTCCCGTCGGGCCGCCGTCGCCCGCGGCGACGTGGGCCCGAAGGGCGCCGGCCGCGCGGCCAAGAGCGCGAAGACCCCGGCGGCGGTCGCGCCGGCCGAGGAGACCGAGGTGGCCGCCCTGGCCGGGGCGGCGCCGAAGGCGGGCGCCCGGCCGGCGGGCAAGCGGTCCTCCGGTGGGGGTGGCCGCAGCAGCGGCCGTCCCGGTGGCGGCAACCGCCCCGGTGGCAAGCGCCGCTGACCCACGCACCAGAACTGAAACCGGCGTCCGGCATGCTGTCTCGTACGGCGTGCCGGGCGCCGTCTTCGATGCCAGAGGGAGCGCTGTGACCGAGCGGAGCGAGGGAACCATTGGGCTCAGTGGTGTTCACGGTGGTGCCGAGCGGAGCGAGGTGACACCGTGACCGAGCGGAGTGAGGGAACCGTTGGGCTCGGTGGTGTTCACGGTGGTGCTGAGCGGAGCGAGGTGACCTGTGACCGAGCGGAGTGAGGGAACTGTCAGGCTTGGTGGCGCGGCCGCTGACGCGGTGGCGCGGGCCGGCACCGAACTGCGGGGCGACAGCGGCCCGGAGATGGCGCGCCTGGTGGCGAGCCGGGTCCTGGACGTACCCGACTTTCCCAAGCCGGACGTCCTCTTCAAGGACCTGATGCCGCTTTTCGCCGACGGTGCCGCCTTCCGCGAGGTCGTCGACGGCATCATCGCCTATCACGACCGGGACTCCTTCGACGTCGTGGTCGGCATCGAGGCCCGCGGCTTCGTGGTGGCGGCGGCGATCGCGTACGCGGCGGGGACCGGTGTCGTACCGGTGCGCAAGGCGGGCAAGCTGCCCCGGGCCGCGTACGCCGAGTCGTACGCCCTGGAGTACGGGGAGGCGACGCTGGAGGTGCACCAGGACGCGTTCGCCGCCGGGCAGCGGGTTCTGGTCGTCGACGACGTGCTGGCGACCGGCGGTACGGCGCGGGCGACCCTCGATCTGGTGGAGCGGGCCGGTGGCACGATCGCCGGGTTCACCGTGCTGTTGGAGTTGTCGTTCCTCGGCGGCCGGGAGCGGTTGTCTCCCCGGGCGGTACATGCCCTGCTGACGGTCTGATCCCACCGGGTGCCCGTACGGCGGAAGTGTCCCCGGGTGCCCGACCCGCTGGCCGAGCGAACGGCGTCGGGTCTCCCGGACGGGTAGGATGGGCCTTCTGACCAGGTGGGGAGTGATCTGTCTGGCCAGGAGCAGGTGGGCGGTCAGTCAGGACCGGGCGGGAAGTTGGCCAGGACCGGGCGGGAACCGTTCCACCCGGCTAGCGGAGGAAGGCACCGGCCGGTTACGGTCGGCTGATTCGGGCTGGTCGGCCGGATACCCGGCTGGCTCATTTTCCGGCGAGGTGTGAGGAGGCCGGTGTCCCACGACGTCGCCCCTTCGGTGGAGGACACGGTGCACCCGACTGGCGAGGACAACGCCGCCGCAAACGGATCGGGCGAGGTGGGCCAGGTGGCCGCCCCGGCCGACGAATTCGAACTGTCATCTGAGCGGGCGCCGCGTGGCGCGGCGTCCGACCGGACCACGGGCCGGGCCGACGGCGAGGCCCTGACGAACGGCCACGGGCCGGCGGCCGACGCGTCGGCGGGCCGTGGCCCGGCCGCCGGTGCGCTGTCCGGCACCGCCGTGCCCGCCGGCACGCGTTCCGGTGCCGTTCCGTCCCCGGCCTCGACGGCGAACCCCACCGGCCGGGCGGCCAACGGCACCGGCCAGGTGGCCAACGGCACCGGGCCGGCGGGCAACACCCCGGCCGCCAACGGCACGGGCCGCAACGGCGACCCGGCCGGCGGGGTCGTGGTGGCCTTCCCGACCCCGGGCACGTCGCCCGGTCCGGCGACCGACGACCCGGAGTCGCAGTCGTCGAGCTTCGGCCTGGTCGGCGCGCCCACCGGCCGGCGGGTTCGGGCCCGGCTGGCCCGGTTCAACGCGCCGTGGCAGACGCCCCAGGTGAGCGAGGTGCTGGAGCCGCTCATCGCCACCCACCGGGCGTCGCATCCCAAGGCCGACGCCCGGCTGCTCCAGCGCGCCTTCGACATGGCCGCCCGCTGGCACTCCGGGCAGTACCGCAAGTCCGGTGACCCGTACATCACGCACCCGCTCGCGGTGGCGACGATCCTGGCCAACCTGGGCATGGACACGACCACGCTGGTCGCGGCGCTGCTGCACGACACGATCGAGGACACCGACTACGGCCTCGACCAGATGCGGGCCGACTTCGGCGGCGAGGTGGCGCTGCTGGTCGACGGGGTGACCAAGCTCGACAAGGTCAAGCTCGGCGACGCGGCGAAGGCCGAGACCATCCGCAAGATGGTGGTCGCGATGGCCAAGGACCCGCGGGTGCTGGTCATCAAGCTCGCCGACCGGCTGCACAACATGCGCACGCTGACCTTCCTGCCCCGGCCGAAGCAGGAGCAGAAGGCGAAGGAGACGCTGGAGATCCTCGCCCCGCTGGCCCACCGGCTGGGTATGAACACGATCAAGTGGGAGCTCGAGGACCTGGCGTTCGGCACGCTGTTCCCGAAGCGGTTCGAGGAGATCAACCGGCTGATCGGCGAGCACCAGCCGCAGCGGGAGGCGCTGCTGCGCCAGGTGACGCAGAAGGTGCAGGTCGACCTGAAGGCCGCCAAGATCAAGGCGGAGACGACCGGGCGGCCCAAGCACCTCTACTCGATCTACCAGAAGATGATCGTCCGGGGTCGGGACTTCAACGACATCTACGACCTGGTCGGCGTCCGCATCCTGGTCGACACGGTCCGCGACTGCTACGCGGCCCTCGGTGTGATCCACGCGAACTGGCAGCCCGTGCCGGGCCGGTTCAAGGACTACATCGCGATGCCGAAGTTCAACATGTACCAGTCGCTGCACACCACCGTGATCGGCCCGACCGGCAAGCCGGTCGAGATGCAGATCCGGACGTACGCGATGCACCGCACCGCCGAGTTCGGCATCGCCGCGCACTGGAAATACAAGGAGAAGAAGGGCGCGACGATCGTCGGCCCGCCGGCGCACATCGACGAGATGACCTGGCTGCGGCAGCTGCTGGACTGGCAGCGGGAGGCGAGCGACCCGAGCGAGTTCCTCGACGCGCTGCGGTTCGACCTGTCCAGCCAGGAAGTCTACGTCTTCACGCCGAAGGGCGACGTGATCCCGCTGCCGACCGCGTCGACGCCGGTCGACTTCGCGTACGCGGTGCACACCGAGGTCGGGCACAAGTGCATCGGGGCGCGGGTCAACGGCAAGCTGGTGCCGCTGGAGTCGACGCTGTCCAACGGCGACGTGATCGAGATCTTCACCTCGAAGTCCGACACCGCCGGCCCGACCCAGGACTGGCTCGGGTTCGTCAAGAGCCCGCGGGCGCGTACGAAGATCCGGCAGTTCTTCAACAAGGAGCGCCGCGAGGAGGCGATCGAGGCCGGCAAGGACGCGATCGTCAAGGCGATGCGCAAGCAGGGCATGCCGTTGCAGCGGATGCTCAGCTCCGACAACCTGATGACGATCGCCCGCGACCTGCACCTGCCCGACGTGGCGTCGCTGTACGCGGCGGTCGGCGACAGCCAGGTGTCGGCGCAGTCGGTCGTCCAGCGGCTGATGGCCGGCTACGGCGGCGAGGAGGGCGCGGCCGAGGACCTGGCCGAGACCGCGATCGCCACCCGCCCGCCGCGCAGCCGGGTGACCGGCCATGACCCGGGTGTGGTCGTACGCGGGGTCAGCGACGTCTGGATCAAGCTGGCCCGGTGCTGCACGCCCGTACCGCCGGATGCGGTCTTCGGGTTCGTGACCCGGTCCGGCGGGGTCAGCGTGCACCGCGACGACTGCGCCAACGCCGAGGACCTGAAGGTCCAGGAGGAGCGGATCGTCGAGGTGAGCTGGAAGCTGACCTCGGCGTCGACGTTCCTGGTCGCGATCCAGGTCGAGGCGCTCGACCGGCACAAGCTGCTCGCCGACGTCACCCGCGTGCTGTCCGAGGAGCGGGTCAACATCCTGTCCGCGACGGTCACCACGACCCGCGACCGGGTGGCGGTCAGCCGGTTCAGCTTCGAGATGGCCGATCCGAAGCACCTGGGACACCTGCTGGCGGCCGTACGCAAGGTCGACGGGGTCTTCGACGCCTACCGGGTCACGTCGGGCGCCTGAGGCCGTCTGGCGGCCGGCGCCGACCTGACCGGAACGACCCGGCGGGCGCCGACCCGGCGGAAACGAGAAGATCGGAAACGGGAAAGAGCGGAAACGAAAGATCGGCGCGATCCCCGCGGGGATCGCGCCGATCTTTCGTCGGTGGTACGGGTCGTCAGCCGGCGGTGAGCGTCAGTGACTTGATCAGGACCTCGGTCTTGGGGTGGCCGCCACCGGCCGACTCGGCGAACGCGTTGTCGTGCCCGTCGGCGCCGACCTTCTTCACGATGTCCATGCCCGCCGTGACGGTGCCCAGGACGGTGTAGTCCGGGGACAGTTCGCTGTCGCCGTAGACGATGAAGAACTGGCTGCCGGTGCTGCTCGGCTCGCTGGTCTTCGCCATCGCGATGACGCCCTCCGGGTAGGCGGGGCGCTTGTCGACCGGCAGGTTCTCCTCGGCGAACCGGTAGGTCGGACCGCCGGTGCCGTCGGTCTCCCGGTAGCCCTCACCGGTCGCGCTCGGGTCACCGCACTGGAGCACCTGGAGCCCCTCGGTCACCAGCCGGTGGCACTTGGAGTTGTCGTAGAACCCGGTGGTCGCCAGGTGCTTGAAGCTGGCCGCCGTGCACGGCACCTTGGTCAGGTCGAGCTTGGCGCTGATCGGCCCGAGGTTGGTGTCGAACGTCAGCGTCTCGGCGCCCTTGGCCGGCACCTCGGTCGGCGGCAGGCCGACGTCCTTGGTCTGCGGGCTGCGCATCTCCGCCGGCACCTCGATCCAGTCGCAGGCGGCGGTGTCGGCCGACGGCGGGGCCGTGGTGGTCTCCGGCTCGTCGCCGCCGAGGTTGGTGACCAGCAGCACCGTTCCGGTGATCACCACCAGAAGGGCCACGCCGGCACCGACCGAGGCCTGGATCTGGCGACGCTTGCGGGCGGCGGCGGCACGCTGGGCCATCTCCTTCTCGAGCCGGGCGCGCGCGGCGGCCCGTTGCCGCTCCTTGGTCGACGTCACGGTCGCTCCTCCTGGAACTTGTTTCTGCGCGCGGGGCGTGCGCGGGGCTGGTCAGGACTGGCCGGTGGCGCTCGGCGAGGCCGTGGGCGGCGCGTCGGTCAAATCGGGCGCCGGCGGGGCGGTCGTCACCTCGCCGACGGTCAGGCTCTGGATCAGGACGTCGGTCGCCGGCTTGACCTTCGCGCCCATGCCGTTGTCCACCGTCTCCATTTTGCCGATCGTGTCGACGACATCCTGGCCGGCGGTGACGCGGCCCACGATGGGATACATGGGTTCGGCCGTGGTGTAGTCCCGGAAGAAGATCAGGAACTGGCTGCCGTTGGCGCCCGGCGGGGTGCCCATCATCGCCACCGTGCCGGCGGGGTACAGCGGGGGAGCGTCCGGGGCCGGGCTCGCCGACACCGCCGGGGGCACGTTCTCGTTGAAGAACGTGTACGACGGGCCGCCCGCCCCGGTGCCGCTGTGGTCACCGCAGAGCAGCGCGCCCTCCTCGGTGATCTCGTGGCAGGTGGTGTTGTCGAAGAAGCCCTGGCCGGACAGGTGGGCGAAGCTCGCACCGGCGCACGGCGCGTTGGTCAGGTCGAGGTCGACCGTGATCGGCGCGCCCTGGTTGGTGGTGACCGTCATCGGCCGGGTGCCGCTGGTCGGCACGTCGGTCGTCGACGGGGTCCCGACCTCCTTGAGGCTGGGGTTGTTCGCCGCGTTCTGCGGGGTCCAGGTGCAGACCTCCGGCGGGCCGGCCTGTTCCTCCTCGGGATCGCGGTCGAAGCCGCCGAGCGCCCAGAACGAACCGACAACGATCAGCAGCAGCGCGGCCGCCGCACCGACACCGGCCTGGATCCGGCGGCGCCGACGCAGGCCGGCGGCCCTGCGGGCCATCTGCCGATCGAGCTTGGCACGCGCCAACTTGCGCTGCCGGTCCTTGCTGGAAGCCACCCGCGCTCCCCTTCCTCTTACCTCGATCCGGTGGCGACGGCGTCGCCTCGACCCGGTGGCGGCGTCGTCGCCGCATCGTCGGGCGTCAAGTGCGCCACGCCACACGCCCGCCAGAGTGTACGGGTAGTCACTAAGAATTTGGTGTGCGAGGTAGCCGAATGTTATCGGGCCTCACCTTCGACGCCCGCCACGACCGCCGCCGGGGCGGGTTCGGCGCGGAACCCGGTGGCGGCTGCGGCTAGGCTCGACCCGTCGACAACCGTTGTAGGAGGAGGGGCCGCACGTGCTCGTCGCCGGCTTTCCCGCGGACGCCTTCGGCACCAACTGCTACGTGGTGGCCACCGCGCCGGGGGAGCAGTGCGTGGTCGTCGACCCCGGGATCGGGGTGGTCGACCAGCTCGACGCGCTGCTCGCCGAGCACCGGCTGCACCCGGCCGCCGTGCTGCTGACCCACGGCCACCTCGACCACACCTTCTCGGTGACACCGGTCTGCGGTGCCCGCGGCATCACCGCCTACGTGCACCCGGCAGACCGTGAGCTGCTCGCCGACCCGGGCAAGGCGCTGTCGATCGACCCGGCCCAGCTCTTCGGCGGCCGGCTGCCCTACACCGAGCCCGAGGACGTCGCCGAGCTGACCGACGGCGCCACCCTGACCCTGGCCGGCCTGGAGATCACGGTCGACCACGCGCCGGGCCATACCGGCGGGTCGGTGATGTTCCGGTTGCCCGGCGCCGGCTCGTCCTTCGAGGCCGAACAGCTCTGCCTCACCGGTGACGTGCTCTTCGCCGGCTCGATCGGTCGCACCGACCTGCCGGGCGGCAGTCTCCCCACGATGATGCGGAGCCTGCGCGACAAGGTGCTCCCGCTCGCCGACGACACCGTCGTACTGCCCGGCCACGGCCCCGCCACCACGATGGGGCGCGAGCGCGCGACCAACCCGTACCTGCGTCAGGTCATGACGGGCGGCCAGGCCGCCGGACCGGCGCGGGGTCTCTAAGAACTTTCCGGCGCCGCGCCCGGCGCGGCGCCGTCCGAGGAGAATCATGAGCAAGCCCAGGCCGATCTCCGGCTTTCCCGAATGGCTGCCGCCGCAGCGGATGATCGAGCAGTACGTCGTGGACCGCATCCGCGACACCTTCGAGTTGTACGGCTTCGCGCCGCTGGAGACCCGGGCGGTCGAACCGCTGGACCAGTTGCTGCGCAAGGGCGAGACGTCCAAGGAGGTCTACGTCCTGCGCCGGCTGCAGGAGGATCCGGCCGGCGCGACCGACGACGACGCGCTCGGCCTGCACTTCGACCTGACCGTGCCGTTCGCCCGGTTCGTGCTTGAGAACGCCGGCAAGCTGCAGTTCCCGTTCCGGCGCTACCAGATCCAGAAGGTGTGGCGCGGCGAACGGCCGCAGGAGGGCCGCTACCGCGAGTTCCTCCAGGCCGACATCGACATCGTCGACCGGGACACCCTGCCGGCCCACTACGAGGCCGAGATCCCGCTGGTGATCGGCGACGCGCTCGGCGGCCTGCCGATCCCGCCGGTCCGGATCCAGGTCAACAACCGCAAGGTCTGCGAGGGCTTCTACCGCGGGATCGGGCTGACCGACCCGGAGGCGGCGCTGCGGGCCGTCGACAAGCTCGACAAGATCGGTCCGGCGAAGGTGGCGGCGCTGCTGGCCGAGACCGCCGGGGCGAGCGAGGCGCAGGCCAAGGCGTGCCTGTCGCTGGCCGAGATCTGCGCGCCGGACGCGTCGTTCGCCGACGCCGTACGCGCGCTCGGGGTGACCCACCCGCTGCTGGACGAGGGCCTGGCCGAGCTGGTCGCGGTGGTGGAGACCGCCGCCGCGCACGCGCCCGGCCTGTGCGTGGCCGACCTGCGGATCGCCCGTGGCCTCGACTACTACACCGGCACCGTCTACGAGACCCAGATGGTCGGATACGAGAAGTTCGGGTCGATCTGCTCCGGCGGCCGGTACGACAACCTCGCCAGTGCCGGCGACACCCGCTTCCCCGGGGTCGGGATCTCGATCGGGGTGTCCCGGCTGCTCGGGCTGCTCTTCGGCGCCGGCGAGCTGACCGTGTCGCGCGACGTGCCGACCTGCGTGCTGGTGGCGCTGCCCGACGAGGAGCGGCGGCGCGACTGCGACCGGATCGCGGCCGGGCTGCGGCGGCGCGGCATCCCGACCGAGGTGGCGCCGACGGCGGCCAGGTTCGGCAAGCAGATCCGGTTCGCGGAGCGGCGCGGCATCCCGTACGTGTGGTTCCCGGGTGCGGACGGTGCCGGCGACACGGTCAAGGACATCCGGTCGGGGGAGCAGGTCGACGCGACCGCCGACGACTGGTCGCCACCCCCGGCCGACCTGCGGCCGCTCATCAGTTGAGCCGCCGGTTGCCGTGATGGCCGAACTCGACCTACGGTACCGTAAGTTACGCCACCGTAGGTAGGGAGAATCGATCGTGCCGTCCACCCGTACGCCGCTCAGCCAGGAAGCCCTGCTCATCGAACTGGAGCCGGTCGTCGCCACGAACCTCGACCGGCACCTCGGGCTGGCCAAGGAGTGGTTCCCGCACGAGTACGTGCCGTGGAGCGACGGGCGCACCTTCGACGGCGTGCTGGGCGGCGAGGCGTGGTCGCCCGCGGACTCCACCATCCCGGAGGCGGCCCGCACCGCGCTGATCGTCAACCTGCTGACCGAGGACAACCTGCCGTCGTACCACCGGCAGATCGCCACGCTGTTCGGCCAGGACGGGGCGTGGGGGACCTGGGTGCACCGGTGGACGGCGGAGGAGGGGCGGCACGGTACGGCGATCCGCGACTACCTGACGGTGACCCGGGCGGTCGACCCGGTGGCGCTGGAGCGGGCCCGGATGGTGCACATGTCGGCCGGCTACTCCAACCAGCACGACGACGAGGTGCTGCACTCGCTGGCGTACGTCTCGTTCCAGGAGCTGGCGACCCGGATCTCGCACCGGAACACCGGCCGGGCCACCGGCGACCCGCTCTGCGAGCAGCTGCTGGCCCGGGTCGCGGCCGACGAGAACCTGCACATGGTCTTCTACCGCAACCTGCTGGCCGCGGCGTTCGAGTTCGCGCCCAGCCAGGCGATGCGGGCGGTCGCCGACGTGGTCGGCGACTTCCAGATGCCGGGCAACGGCATCGACGGCTTCGCCCGCAAGTCGGTGCAGATCGCCCTGGCCGGCATCTACGACCTGCGGCAGCACCGCGACGACGTGGTCAACCCGGTGCTGCGGCAGTGGGACATCTGGAACGTGACCGGCCTGGACGCCGACGGCGAGCTGGCCCGCGAGCAGTTGGCCGAGCACGTGTCCGAGTTGGACTTGGCGGCGACCCGGTTCGAGGAGAAGCGCGCCGCCCGGGAGGCCCGCATCGCCGCAAGATCCGCCTGACCAGTCGCCAAGATCCGCGTGATCAGGGACTGAATCGCGCGTGTCGCCGGCGCGTCGGGGTGCGAACTCCCTGATCACGCGGATCTTGCGCCGGGCCGCGCCAGCGCGGGGCGCCGGCGCCAGCGCGGCGGCGCCGGGGCGGCGGCGGGCGCGGCCCGGGCGGCGCGGGGGCGGGTCAGGCGGGTGGGAGTTCGAAGACCAGGCAGCTCGAGGTGGCCTGGGCGACCAGGCGGCCGGCGGCGTCGGTGAGCCGGGCCTCGGCCAGCGCCACCCGCCGGCCGCGCTGCACCACGACGCCCTCGCAGGTGAGCAGGCCGGAGGCGACCGTCGCCGGCCGGACGAACTTCACGTTGAGGTCGAGCGAGGTGTAGCCGTACCCGGCGGGCAGGGTGGTGTGGACGGCGCAGCCGGCGGCGGTGTCGAGCAGGGTGGAGATGATGCCGCCGTGCACCGAGCCGAGCGGGTTGTAGTGGAACTCCTGCGGGGTGAGGGTCACCCGGGCCCGCCCCTCGTCGGCCGTCATGCCGTCGGCGCCGATGGTGTGCATGATCGGCGGAGCGGGCACCTCGCCCCGGATCATCGCCTGGATGGTCTCCAGGCCGGCGCGCCGGCCCAGCGTCGCGGCGGTCGCCGCCGGGTCGGTCCACGAGAAGGTACGGGTGCGGGCCGGCGCCGGACCGGTCTGGGTCTGCGTCATGGACGCAGCCTCGCAGCAGGTTGCTGAGTCTGTCAATGAGACCTAGCCTGGCGGGGTGAGACCCGCCGCACTCGACTGGGAAATCGACAACTGCACCATCGGCCGCGCCATGGCGATCCTCGGCGAGCGGTGGACCGTCGTCGTGCTCCGCGAGGTCTTCAACGGCGTACGCCGCTTCGACGACATGCGCGAACGCACCGGCATCCCACGCCAGGTGCTCACCAACCGGCTCGCCGGCCTGGTCGGGCAGGGCGTGCTGCGCCGCGAACCCTACCGGGAGCCGGGCGCCCGGCTGCGCCACGAATACCGCCTCACCGACAAGGGACTCGACCTGTGGCCGGTGCTGGTCGCCGTACTCGAATGGGGTGACCGCTACCTCGCCGACCCCGAGGGGCCGCCGCTGGAGACCGCGCACCGCGACTGCGGCGCGCCGGTGCGCGCCGTCCTGCGCTGCGCCGCCGGCCACGAGGTCGCCGACCCGCGCGAGGTGCTGCCCCGGCCCGGCCCCGGCGCCCGCCGCCGCGCCTGACCGAAACCGCGCGGGTCCGGGCCGCCGTACCCACTTCCGGGCTGCTCACGGGCAGTTCCGTCGATCACTTCCGGCCGCCGGTGACGGCACCGCGCGGTACGGTGCGGCCGATGAGTGCCACCGAACCGGTCCGCCCGGCGGCGCCCCCCTCGGCCTGGGCGCCGCTGCGCGTCACCGCCTTCCGCAGCCTGTGGCTCGCCGTGCTCGGCAGCAACATCGGCGCCTGGATGCAGACCGTCGGTGCCCAGTGGCTGCTCGTCGACGAACCCGGTGCCACCACGCTCGTCGCCCTCGTCCAGACCGCGAGCATGCTGCCGGTCCTGCTGCTCGCCCTGCCGGCCGGGGCGCTCGCCGACACCTTCGACCGGCGGCGCCTGCTGATCGCCGTACAGGCGTTCCTGTTCGTGGTCGGCGTCGCCCTCACCGCCCTGACCGCCGCCGGCCGGATGCCGCCCGCCCTCCTGCTCGGCCTGACCTTCGCCCTCGGTGTCGGCCAGGCGCTGACCCTGCCCGCCTGGCAGGCCGTCATCCCCGAACTCGTGCCCCGCCCGCAGTTGCAGTCCGCGTCGGCGCTCGGCTCGATCAGCATCAACCTGGCCCGTGCGGTCGGCCCGGCGATCGCCGGCGTACTGGTCGCCCAGGCCGGCGTCGCGGTCGTCTTCGCGGTCAACGCGGCCTCGTTCCTGGTCTTCACGCTGGTGCTGCTGCGCTGGCGGGCACCGCGCCAGGCCGGCGGCGACCACCCGGAACGCTTCCTGGCCGCGCTACGCGCCGGCGGCCGATATGTACGGCACTCGCCGGTCGTCCGCCGCATCCTGCTGCGCGCCACCCTGTTCATCGTGCCCGGCACCGCGCTGTGGGCGCTGCTGCCACTGATCGCCAGCGTCCGTCTCGGGCTCGGTTCCAGCGGGTACGGGCTCCTGCTCGCCGCGCTCGGCGTCGGGGCCGTCGCCGGGGCGTTCGTGCTGCCCCGGCTGCGCGCCTGGCTGTCCGCCAGTCAACTGCTGCTCGCCGCCGGCCTGGTCTTCGGGGCGGCGCTGCTCGTCGTCGGCGCCGTACCCCGGCCGCTGCTTGTCACCATCGCCCTGGTGCCGGCCGGGATGGCCTGGCTGACCGTGCTGTCCAGCGTCAACGCGTCGATGCAACTGTTCCTGCCCGGCTGGGTACGCGCCCGCGGCATGTCGATGTGGCAGATCGTCTTCGCCGGCGGGCAGGCCCTCGGCGCACTCGCCTGGGGCGCCCTGGCCCAGGCCACCGACCTCGTCGTCGCGCACGTGGCGGCCGGCGCGCTGATGCTCGTCGGCGCCGCGACGGTCCGCTGGTGGCCGCTGCGCGAGGTCGGCCACCTCGACCGGGCGCCGGCCGTCTACTGGCCGGAGCCGCACCTCACCCCCGACCCCGACCGGCGGCTCGGCCCGGTCCTGGTCACCGTGACCTACCCCGTACAGCCCGAACGGGAGGCCGAGTTCGTCGCGGCGATGCAGTTCGTCCGCCGTTCCCGCCAGCGCACCGGCGCGACCCACTGGGGCCTCTACCGGTCCGGGGAGCGGCCGGACCGGTTCGTCGAGGTCTACCGGGTGTCGTCGTGGGACGAGCACCTGCGCCAGCACGGCGGCCGGATGACCGGCGCCGACCAGGCGGCCGAGGAGCGGGCGCGGGCCCTGGCCGACGGCGAGCCGGAGGTCACCCACCTGCTGCCGGCCCGGCCCGCCTGAAGGGGCGGCCGGACGGCCGCCGTGACGGGTCAGCCGAACAGCAGCGGCAGCAGGCCCATGCTGTTCACCGCGCCATGGACCACGATCAGCACCCACACGTTGCGGTAGCGGGCCCACAGGTAGCCGGTCAGCAGCCCGAAGCCGCCGTTCCAGGCCAGGATCACCGCGAGATTCTCCCCGAACGGGCCGTCACCGAACCGGTGCACGTGCATCGCGGCGAACAACAGCGCGGTCGCCACGATCGCCGGCCACCGGCCGAGCAGCACCTCCAGCCGGGTCTGCAGGAACACCCGGTAGAAGATCTCCTCCGTCACGCTCGCGGTCAGGAACGTGAACACCGCCGCACCGGCCAGCACCGCCGGGTCGTACGCCTCGTAGCCGGACATGTCCCGGTCGCCGGAGAGCGGACTGTAGTAGAGCAGGTATCCCCAGGCCAGCACGGCCGGCACCGCGCCGAACAGGTACCAGCGGCGGGGGAGCAGCGCCCGGTGCGCGGCGGCCGGGGACGGGGCCGGCCACCGGCGCAGCACCAGCCAGCTCACGCCGATCAGCAGGAGGACCTTGACCGGGCCGTAGAACAGCCCGCCGTCGGGCAGCGCGAAGACGACCACCGCGACCACCGGGAACACCAGCGCGATCAGGGTCAGCCCGACGGCCTGGCGGCGGTACACCGCCCGCTGGTCGGGGTCGATCGGCGGCAGGCCGGGCAGCCGGGGCGGGACGAGCCGGGTCAGCAGCATCGCGGCGAGTACGGGGACGACCACCGCGGCCAGCGGGATCGGACCGGCCTCCTCGTCGGCCGAGGTCCGCAGGTCGGTGCGGCCGGACAGCAGCAACACCACGGGTACGGCGGCGAGCAGCAGCAGACCGGCGGCGGTCAGCACCTTGGTACGCATGTTTCCAGCGTGCTGTCCAGGGAAGCCCGGAGAATCCCTCGGCGCGACGATCGTCGACTACATCCTTGGAGGGACCGCCCTGCCCGGTCCGGCGTGTCGAGTGCGCCAGCCGCAGACGATCACAGCCGGAGGGACGCCGCCTGCCCTGGGAGCCGGGTACTGCTGTCGCGCCGCCCCGGCGGGGTACTGCTGTCGCGGTCCACAGCGAATTCGGCGTAGCCACAGCGAATTCGCTGTGGCCGCCACCGCTCACCAGTCCCGGGCGGCCACCAGCTTCTCAGTGTCCGCGTCGCTGAACCCGTAGGCCGACGCCACGAACCGGAAGTCGCCCGCGATCTCCTCGCGCGCGACGGTCTCGATCTCGCTCCCCGCTGCCTCGAAGTCGGCCTCCAGCAGGTTGAACTCCTCCGTCGCCGCCTCCGTCAGCACGTACAGGGCGGCCAGGTCGGAAGGCCGCTCCGCCTCGATCCGCTCGCACAACCGCAGCAGGATCGCCCTGCCCCTGTCGACGACATGATCCGGAAAGTACGGGTCCGCATACATCCCGTGCAGAAAGTCATGCTCTGTCACCTGTTGATTCGTGACCGGCACGGTGCCCACATCCCTTCGACGCCTGGACGCGCCGATCATGCCCCACCCTCTCCGCGATCTTGCGGTTGTCTCCCCCATCTGCGGCTTTCGTCCGGCGACAAGTGCAAGATCGCGGCGTACGCGTGGGGGGCGGCACCGCGCGGTGCCGCCCCCCACGCGGGTGGAACGGGTCAGCGGCCGAATCGCAGACGGTTCCGCTTCGGCTTGCGCCCGAACAGGCGTTGAGCCTGGTCAGCCGCGTTGTGCATCAGCCGGGTCGCCTTCGACGAGCCACGCCGGGCCTCCAGCGTCTGGCTCACCTTCCGGACCCCGGCCGCCGCCACCGGAACAGCGACCGCGACGACCGCCCAACGACGTACCGCGTTGCGGATCATGACACCTGCTCCCTTCGCTCGCCGGCGTCATGATTCGAGCTGAGCGGGGTGATTCGCTCGCTCAGAACCCGCTCCCTTCGCTCGCTCATGACACCTGCCGTGCAGTTGGTTCGACGTGTCCTGACCGGTTGCGTACCCGGGACGGCGCCCGGCTAAGCGGAACCGCGCGACTTCGTGGTCCGCACCACGGGTCGGGAACGGCGGCTGTCGAGCACGACGACGAGCGGCCACAGCGCCTGGGCGCCGGCCGCCACCCGCTCGGCGAGGCCGGCGTACCCGCTGCCGCCGAGACCGGCGACGAACCAGCCGACCAGGGCCAGCAGCACCACGGCGGCGCTGACCGCGACCGCCGGGCGCAGCGTCGGGTGCCGGGGCGTATCCCGGCGGAAGCCGAGCGCCGGCCACAGGCCGAGGGCGCCGAACGCGACCGCGGCCGCCACCCCGTGCGCGGTCGAGGTGCCGGTCGCGGGTTGTGGGAAGGCGGCCACGAGTACGGTCGCGATCCCGCCCAGCGCGAGCACGCCCCGACCGGCGGCCGGCACCGGCCGCAGGCCGCACGCGGTGACGAGGTGGCAGATCCCGAGCCCGGCCAGCGCGACCGTCATGATCCAGCGGTCGGTGGCGCCGAGGGCGGCCAGTGCGCTGATCGTGCCGGTGGTCGGGTCGTAGCCCTGTTGCCGGCCGGCGGCGACGGTCCAGCCGCCGATCAGCAGGACCGGGGCCGCCGCCGACGAGGCAATCCCCCACCAGGGCACCGCGCACACCACCCCACCGTACGGCGGGGCGACCGGCCTGCCGCGGTGACGGTCGGGGGCGACGGCGCGGCGACGGCGGGGTGGTGGCGTGCGGACGGCGGGACGGCTGAGAGAATGCCGGTGCAGCCCGCAACAGTCGAAGGAGACGCCTGCCGTGATCCGTACCCATGACGCCGGCACCCTGCGCGCCACGCACGCCGGCACGACGGTGACGCTCGCCGGGTGGGTGGCCCGCCGGCGCGACCACGGCGGCGTGATCTTCGTCGACCTGCGCGACTCGTCCGGCGTGGTGCAGGTCGTCTTCCGCGAGGAGATCGAGACCGCCCACGCCCTGCGCAACGAGTACTGCGTACGGATCACCGGCCAGGTCGACCGCCGGCCCGAGGGCAACGACAACCCGGAGCTGGCGACCGGCGAGATCGAGGTGACCGCTTCCGAGTTGGTCATCCTGTCGGAGGCCGCCCCGCTGCCGCTGCCGGTCGACGACCACGTCGACGCCGGAGACGACGTACGCCTCAAGTACCGCTACCTCGACCTGCGCCGCAGCGGCCCGTCGCGCAACCTGAAGCTGCGGTCGCGGGCGAACCACATCGCCCGCACCGTGCTGCACGACCGCGACTTCCTGGAGATCGAGACCCCGACCCTGACCCGGTCGACGCCGGAGGGCGCCCGCGACTTCCTGGTCCCGGTCCGTCTCCAGCCCGGCACCTGGTACGCCCTGCCGCAGTCGCCGCAGCTCTTCAAGCAGCTCCTGATGGTCGGCGGCATGGAGCGCTACTACCAGATCGCCCGCTGCTACCGCGACGAGGACTTCCGCGCCGACCGGCAGCCGGAGTTCACCCAGCTCGACATCGAGATGTCGTTCGTCGTCCAGGACGACGTGATCGAACTCGGTGAGGCGATCGTCGGCGCGCTCTGGAAGGACCTGGCCGGCCACGAGATCAGCACGCCGATCCCGCGGATCACCTGGCACGACGCCATGGACCGGTACGGCTCCGACAAGCCCGACCTGCGCTACGGCGTGGAGCTGACCGAGCTGACCGACTACCTGCGCGGCACCGAGTTCCGGGTGTTCGCCGGTGCGATCGACGCCGGTGGCTACGTCGGTGCGGTGGTCATGCCGGGCGGGGCGGGCCAGACCCGCAAGGAACTCGACGGCTGGCAGGACTGGGCCAAGGCGCGGGGCGCCCGTGGCCTGGCGTACGTGGTCCTCGACGCCGAGACCGGCGAGCCGCGCGGCCCGGTCGCGAAGAACCTGTCGGCGGCGCACCTCGGCGGTCTCGCCGACGCGGTCGGCGCCAAGCCGGGTGACGCGGTCTTCTTCGCCGCGGGCGCCGACCGGCGGGACGCGCAGGAGCTGCTCGGCGCCGCCCGGATCGAGATCGCCAAGCGGGCCGGCCTGGTCGACGAGGGCGCCTGGGCGTTCTGCTGGGTCGTCGACGCGCCGATGTTCGAGAAGACCGACGACGGCGGCTGGACGGCGGTGCACCACCCGTTCACCTCGCCGAACTCCGACTGGCTGGACCGCTTCGAGGAGGCGCCGGACCGGGCGCTGGCGTACGCGTACGACATCGTCTGCAACGGCAACGAGATCGGTGGCGGCTCGGTCCGTATCCACCGGGGCGATGTGCAGCGCCGGGTCTTCGACCTGCTCGGCATCAGCCCGGACGAGGCCGCCGACAAGTTCGGCTTCCTGCTGGAGGCGTTCAAGTACGGCCCGCCGCCGCACGCCGGCATCGCGTTCGGCTGGGACCGGATCTGCATGCTGCTCGCCGGTGCCGACTCGATCCGCGAGGTGATCGCCTTCCCGAAGACCCGGGGTGGCTTCGACCCGCTGACCAGCGCCCCGACCCCGATCACCGCCCAGCAGCGGCTGGAGGCCGGCGTGGACGCCAAGCCCAAGCCCGCCGCCCCGGCGGCCGGCACCACGGGCGTGGCCGCCCCGGTGGAACCCTCCTGACGCCGAAGATCCGCGTGATCAGGGGCCGCGTCGCGCGTGTCGTCGGCGCGGCGTGCGTCGAACTCCCTGATCACGCGGATCACGGCGCGGTCGGGCGGGCGACGTGACACTGCTAGTCGTCGGCGCCACCGGGCTGCTTGGCGGCGAGGTGTGCCGGCAGGCGGTCGCCGCCGGCCGCCGGGTCGTCGGCACCCACCACCGCACCGCCGGTGCGGTGCCGGACGTCACCTGGACGCCGCTCGACGTACGGGACCGGTCCGCCGTGCTCTCCCTCGCCGGTCGGGTACGCCCGACCGCCGTGGTCAACACCGCCTACCGGTACGACGACTGGGCGGTCACCGCCGACGGGGCGGCCCACGTGGCGCTGGCCGCCGCGTCGGTCGGCGCCCGCCTCGTCCACGTGTCCAGCGACGCCATCCACGGTGGACGGTCCAGGCCGTACACCGACGACGAACCGCCCAGCCCGGTCTTCGCGTACGGGGCGGCGAAGGCGGCGGCCGAGACCGCCGTACGGCTGGTCGACCCCGGTGCGCTGCTGGTGCGTACCTCGCTGATCGTCGGCGACGAGAACAGCGAGCAGGTACGCCTGTGCCTGGCCGCCGCCACCGACGGCGGGCCGCGGCTGTTCGCCGACCAGATCCGCTGCCCGCTCGGCGTCGAGGATCTGGCGTCGGCGGTGCTCGAACTCGTCGACCACCCGGTCGCCGGCCCGCTGAACGTGTGCGGGCCGGAGGCGCTCAGCCGCGTCGAACTCGGTGTCCTGGTCGCCCGCCGCCACGGGGTCGACCCGGCGCGGCTGCGGACCGGCACCATCGCCTCGTCCGGGCGGCCGAGCCCGGCCGAGGTACGTCTCGACCCGGCGCGGGCGGTCGCCCTGCTGAGGACCCGGCTCCGGCCGGTGAGCACCTACCTGACCCCCGGCTAGCCCTCCCGGCCCGCCGGGCCGGCGCCCCGGCGGGCCTCCCGGTGATCCGCGTGATCAGGGAGTTCGCGCCCCGACCCGCGCGTCGTACTCCCTGATCACCGGGATCAGAGGGAGAGGGAGGTGCGGGGGAGGGCGCCCGTGTAGCCGAGCCGCCGGTAGAGCCGGATCGCGCCGACGTTCTCCACGTACACGCCGAGGCTCGCCCGCCCGTACCGGTCGACCAGCCGGCGGGTCAGCGCCGTGGTGAGCGCACCGCCCAGGCCCCGGCCCTGGGCGTCGCGGGCGACCGCGAGGGAGGCCAGGAAGCCGACGTCGCCGCGGCTGCGGTCGGCGCCGCAGGCGACCAGCCGGCCACCGGCGCGGATGCCGTACCAGCCGGCGACCCGCGCGTCGCCGGGCCGGGTGGTGCTGTCCGGAAGGACGTCGTCGAGCAGTTCGTCGATCGCGTCGTGGTCGGCGGCGGTGAGCGGCACCACCGCGTCCTCGCCGGGACACGCCGACGGTGGCGCCGCCGTGTCGAGGAAGAGCCACCGGCCGATCCGGGTGAAGGCCAGGTGCGGCGCCAGCACCGGCGTCGGCACGTCCGGCAGGTGCAGGTGCCGGGGGCGCGGCACCGGACCGTCCGACCCGGTCGAGGCGAAGAACCTGGCGGCCCGGACCCCGTCGCCGAGGGCGTACCCGACCGGTCCGCCCGGACCGGCGCCGAACCACACGACGGTGTCCGTACCGAGCCGGAAACCGGTGACGCCGCCGCCGGCCGGGTCCCCGGCGGTCGTCAGCCGTACGTAGGTGTGGTCGCCGGCCGCGGCCAGCACCTCGGCCCGCCCGGCCAGCGGTTCCCCGGTCCTGGTCACCGACCCACCGTACCGACCGGGTCCGGCCCGCCCGGCCCGACGTCGTGCCTGATCACGGTGGTCGATGCGGCGGCGGAGATTGGCGGCGGTCGCCGCTGGGTACTTCCGGCGCCGACCCACTGGGAAACCCCCTCTCGGAGGAAATGTCATGTTCGCCATCGCCGCGGCTGTGGTCTTCGGTTTCGCACTGCTCCTCGACCTGCTGAGCACCGACTTCGGTGCGCCCGACCTGTTCAACTGGAACACCCTCGTACTCATCGGACTGCTCCTGGTCGCCCTGCATCTCGGCGGGGCCGGCGCCGGCGGCCGGCGGTGGAGCCGCCGAGGTCGCCGCTGACGGCCGTTCGCAGGTCACCGGCCCGGCTTCGGCGTCTTTTCGGCGCCTGTCGCCGGGCCGGTACTGTCTTCGTGATGGAGCCCGACGGTCTTTTCCCGCTCGCCGACCCCGGTGGCCCGCGCGGTGCGCAGCCCGGTGCCGGCGACGGGTTCACCACCCCGGGCGCCGACTCGCCGCTGCCAGTCCGGATGCGACCGGCCACGATCGACGAACTCGTCGGCCAGCAGCATCTGCTCGCGCCGGGGTCGCCGCTTCGGCAACTCGTCGGCGGCGCCGCCCCGATGTCGGTGATCCTGTGGGGGCCGCCCGGCTGCGGCAAGACCACGATCGCGCACCTGGTCGCGGCGGCGACCGACCGCCGGTTCGTGGCCATGTCGGCGCTGTCGGCCGGGGTCAAGGACGTCCGGGCGGTGATCGACACGGCCCGCCGCCAGCGTCGCGCCGGCGGCCCGCCGACCGTGCTGTTCATCGACGAGGTGCACCGCTTCAGCAAGACGCAGCAGGACTCGCTCCTCGCCGCCGTCGAGGACCGTACGGTGACACTGCTGGCGGCGACCACCGAGAACCCGTACTTCTCGGTCATCTCGCCGCTGCTGTCGCGGTGCGTGCTGCTCACCCTCCAGCCGCTCGACGACGCCGCGGTCCGCGACCTGCTGCGCCGCGCCGTCACCGACGGGCGCGGCCTGGCCGGCGCCGTCACCCTGGCGCCCGAGGCCGAGGACCACCTCGTACGTCTCGCCGGCGGCGACGTACGCAAGGCACTGACGGCGCTCGAGGCGGCGGCCGGCTCGGCGGCCGCGACCGGGGCGGCCGAGATCGACCTGGCCACCGCGGAGCGCGCGGTCGACGTGGCCGCCGTGCGCTACGACCGCGACGGCGACGCGCACTACGACGTGACCAGCGCCTTCATCAAGAGCATGCGGGGCTCCGACGTCGACGCGGCACTGCACTGGCTGGCCCGGATGCTGGTCGCCGGCGAGGACGCCCGGTTCATCGCCCGGCGCATCGTGATCTTCGCCAGCGAGGACGTCGGGATGGCCGACCCGACCGCGCTCAGCGTGGCGACCGCCGCCGCGCACGCGGTGGAATACGTCGGCCTGCCCGAGGCGCAGCTCAACCTCGCCCAGGCGGTGATCCACATGGCGACCGCACCGAAGTCCAACTCGGCCACCTCGGCGATCGCCGCCGCGATCGGCGACGTACGGGCCGGCCGGGGCGGGGCGGTGCCGCGGGCCCTGCGCGACGGCCACTACGCCGGCTCGAAGGGGCTGGGGCACGGCATCGGCTACCGCTATCCGCACGACGACCAGCGCGGTGTCGTGACCCAGCAGTACGCCCCGGACGAGCTGGCCGGCGTCGACTACTACCGGCCGACCGAGCACGGCGCGGAGCGGCCCGTCGCGGCCCGGCTGCCGGTGCTGCGCCGGATCGTGCGCGGCCTGCCGCCGCCCGCCCGTGGTCCCGCGCCGGCGACCGCCGGGCGCACCGCCGAGGCACGGCGTGACCCCGGCACCGACGGCTCGGCGGCCGTGGCCGGCGGGTCCGCCGGTGACGGCCCGCCGCGGGCCACGCCCATCGACGGACCGCCACCCGCCGGGGAGCCACCCGCCGGGGAGCCGCCCGCCGGTGCCGCGCCGGCTGCCGCCGACGAGGTGGCGGTTCCCGCCAATGGTGTGGCGGCCAGGAACGATCCGGCGGGCGGGCAGGCCCGGCCCGGCAGCACATCCGACGACGACGGCAGGACCCCTGCCGGGGAGGCTCACCAGTGAGATCGCGCGGTTCCGAGCGGCCCGAAGACGGCTCCGACGAGGGCCGGGACGCCCGGCCCAAGGGCCGGCGGTGGGGTCGTAACCGGCCCGAGCCGGCCGAACCGGAGCAGGTGTCCGGCGAGGAACTCGGCTGGATCGCCGACCTGCGGACGGCACGTGAGCAGCGCGCCGACATCGGCCCCGGCGGCGCCGAACCGACCGGCCCGCGGGGTGGCGCGCCCGAGCCCTTCCCCGGCGACCTGCCACCCGCCGCCCGGCGGGGCGAGGCGGCCCCCGATTCCCGGTCCGAGCGTGGCGAGCCGGCCCCCGATCGCCGGTCCGCCGCCGGTCCGGCGCCGGCCGGCCGCGCCGCCCCGGACCCGGATGCGACCCGGACGTGGTCGATACCGCCGGGATCGATACCGCCGGGATCGATGCCACCCGCGTCGGCGCCACCGGCCCGGCCCGGCGATGGACCGGCGCACCCCGATGCCCGGCGTGCCGCGCCGGCTGATCCTCGACAGGCCATGCCGACCGACCCTCGGCGTCCCGACCCGGCTGATCCTCGACAGGCCATGCCGACCGACCCTCGGCGTCCCGACCCGGCTGATCCCCGGCAGGCCATGCCGACCGACCCCCGGCAGACGGCTCCGGGCGCTCCTCGCCAGGCCGACCCCCGGCAGACGGCTCCGGGCGCTCCTCGCCAGGCCGATCCCCGGCAGACGGCGCCGGCCGATCCCCGGCAGGCCGGTCCGGCCGGCCCGCCGCCGGGCACCGGCGCCTGGCCGCCGACCGCCGCCCGGCCCGGTCCGCCGCCGGGACCGCCGCCCGGTCGACCCGCCGCCGAGCCGGGTACGCAACCACCCGCCGGCCGGGCAGTGCCGCCGACCGGTCCGGTGCCGCCGCCCGCCGCCGAGGGGCCCGGAACGCGGTCCGGTGGCTTCGTGCCGCTGCGGGCCGCCGGCACCGACCCGGACGGAACCGGACCGGTCGTACCCAGGAGCGGCAACGCCCCACCGGTGCCGCCACCCGCTCCTCCACAGCAGACCCCGGGTGCCGCCCGGCCACCGGCCGGGCCCGGGCCACGGGGCCGCGAGATACCCGACTTCGAGGCGGGTCGCGAACCGTTCGACGCGTTCCGGCGGGCCGAGCGCCCGCCGGCGGACGAGCCGACCGGCGGCGGGCGCCGTCGGGCCCCCGAGCCGGACGGCGGGGGCGACGCCCCCACCGCCGGCTGGCCGCAGACGCCCGCCCGCGGCGGGCCCGGCGGGCCACCGCCGGGAATCGCCGGTCCGGCCGGCGGCCCGGTACGCCCCGAAACCCGGCCCGGGCCACCCCCCGGCGACGCCCGGCCCGACGACCGGCCCGGCGACCCCCGTGCGGCCTATCCGGGCCGGCCCGGCGACCGCACCGGCGATATCGCCGGAGGCCGGCACGGTGACCGGACCGGTGACATCGCGGCGGGCCGGCACGGCGACCGCACCGGCGACGTCCTCGCGGACGGTACGGGGCGGCGGGGGGACCGGACCGGCGACATCCGCGGCGGCGACGTCCCGCCGGCCGGACGCGTCCCGGTACGTCCCGCCGAGCCGGGTACCGGTGCCCGCCCCCCGTCGGCACGCGTACCCGGGCACGCGCCCGCACCCGACGGGGCGACCGACCGGCGCGGGACGGGAACGGCCTCGGTGCCGCCGCCGCCCGGCACCGCGGCGGTGCCCCCGCCGCCCGGCGGTGCCGCGATTCCGCCGCCGGTCGGCGGCGCGCCGGGAGCGGCCGGCTCAGCCTCGGTCGTGCCGCCCGCCGGGACCGCACCGGTCCGGCCCCCGGCCGGTAGCGCGTCGGTACCACCCGCCGGTAGCGCGTCGGTACCACCCGCCGGTAGCGCGTCGGTACCACCCGTGGGGGGCGCGGCCGTACCGCCGGCCGGTAGCGCGGCCGTACCGCCCGCCGGCCGGTCGACCGTCGGCCCGCCACCGGCCGACCGGACCGCGTCCGCGGCGCCGGTCCCACCGCACGCCCGGCCGGCGCACGGTGAGCCGCACCGGCCGTACCCGGGGGAACCGGCCGCCGACGACCGGGCGCGCCGGTCCGAACCGGCCCCGCCCGGTGCCGGCCCGGTGCCGCCGGCCGAGGGTCCACCCCGCGCCGCGGCGGTGGTCCGTGCCGCGGCCGTGCCACCCCCGCCCGGTCCGAACAGGCCCGGCTCGGACCGGCCTGGCCCCGACCGGCCCGGTCCCGACCACCCCGGTCCGAACAGGCCCGGCCCGGACCGGCCTGGCCCCGACCGGCCCGGTCCCGACCGGGCGGGCCCCGACCGGCCTGGCCCCGGCGGACGGCCGGACGGGCCCGCGCCGGTCGACCCCGGTGCCTTGACGTCGCTGATCTCCACGGTGCCGCCGCTGCGTACGGCGTCCGCCCCGGTCCGGCCACCGGCCGGTGACCCGGCAGCCGGCCGGGCGGCCCCGCCCGGCTCCGCCGTCGCCCGGCCCGACGACCCGGCGCTGCGGGGGTACGCCCCGCCGGCCGACCGGGACGGCGGATTCGACGACGACGAGGACGGGGACCGCCCCGGGGCCCGGCGGCCGGGAGCCGGCATGTTCCGGGGCGCCCGGTCGGAGATCCGCCGCCAGATGCGGGAGCAGCGGCGGCTGCGGCTGGCCGCCCTGATCATGGTCAGCCTGCTGGTGCTCGGCGCGCTGCCGCTCTACTTCGGTATCCGGGCGGCGACCCGCGACCCGGTCTTCAGTTCCCTCGACGCGCTCGCCGTGCCGGCGTGGGCGTCGACGTCGGTGCAGGACGGGGTCGACGGCAGCCGGTGGTGCTTCATCGAGTGCCGGTTCCGGGAGCGGACCGTGCAGTCCGAGCGCGGCTCCGAGGAGACCGCGACGGTCTACGAGAAGGCGCTCACCGACGACGGCTGGCGGCCGTGGACGCCGGAGTTCTGCCCGGACCAGCCGGTCGAGGGGAGCTACACCTGCTGGCGGCGCGACGAGCTGACGCTGGACCTGTGGGTACGCGAGCCACCCTGTGCGGTGGAGCAGCCGGCGGTGGAGCCCGACCTGCTGCCGACCGGTGAGCCGGGCACCGACCCGAATCCGCAGGAGTCGGAGGAGCCGGCG
Source organism: Polymorphospora sp. NPDC050346 (assembly GCF_040655695.1). Classification (NCBI taxonomy): domain Bacteria; kingdom Bacillati; phylum Actinomycetota; class Actinomycetes; order Micromonosporales; family Micromonosporaceae; genus Polymorphospora; species Polymorphospora sp. NPDC050346. The sequence goes on from NZ_JBFAKM010000024.1 coordinate 57,043, forward strand.
GCCGAGGGCTGCACCGGTTCGGTGGTGACGGTCAAGGTACGTAACGCGATCGCCGACGAGCGCACCGGACCGCAGCCGAGCACCGATCCGTCGCTCACCGGCGAGGACCCGGACCCGATCTTCACCGACGATCCACTTCTGGACCTGACACCCTCCCCGTCGTGAGGCCGGGAGCCGTCACGGACGGTAGGGTCTGCACGTTGGCGCAGAGAGGGCGTCGGCGCACCGGACCCTCCGTCCGGTAGCGACACCCCCGACAGTGGACGGCACGGCGCGCCGACGATCACGCTTCGGTTGAGGAGGACACGCGTGGACGGTGGACAGATCGCGGCTTTGATCGCGGCCGGGGCGTTTCTGATGCTCGTACTGGTGCTCGCGGTGCCGATCCTTCGGCTGCGGCACACGGTCGACGCGGCCACCCGGACGATCAACGATCTCAACGAGCGCACCGCGCCGCTGCTGGGCAACGTCAACAGCACGGTGGAGAACGTCAACGTCGCGCTGACGCAGGTGCACACCTCGCTGGACGGGGTGAACATCCAGCTCGCCAAGATCGACACGATGACCGGGCACGCCCAGAACGTCACCGCGAACGTCGCCAACCTGGCCACCGTGGTCTCGGCCGCGGCGGCCAACCCGCTGGTCAAGGTCGCCGCGTTCGGATACGGGGTACGCAAGGCGGCCTCCGCCCGGCGGCAGGCCGACGAGGATCGCGAGGTCCGCGCCACCCTGAAGCAGCAGCGGCGGGCCGCCAAGCGCGGCAACCGCTGATCCCGCCGCACCCCACGGCTCGGCACGAGGAAGGAAGAGGCAATGAAACGGTTGCTGTGGTTGGGCGTCGGGCTCGCCGTGGGGGCGGTGGTGGTCCACAAGCTGACCCGCAAGGCACACTCCTACACCCCCGGCGGCATCGCCGAGTCGCTGTCGGAATCCGCTGGCGGTCTCGTCGCGTCGCTGCGTAGCTTCGTGGACGACGTACGCGAGGGCATGGCCGAGCGTGAGCTGGAGATCCACCAGGCGTTCGCCGACGGCGTGCTCTACGAGGACGAGTTCGCCGACCTGCGCGACGACGAGCGGATCGGCGACCGGCACATATTCCCGGAGGAAGGCAAGCGATGAAGACGGCGGAGATCAAGCGGCGGTTCCTCGCGCATTTCGAGGCGAACGGGCATGCCGTGGTGCCGTCGGCTCCGTTGCCGGCGATCGATGATCCGAACCTGTTGTTCATCAACGCCGGGATGGTGCAGTTCGTACCGTTCTTCCTCGGGCAGCGGTCGGCGCCGTACACGCGGGCCGCGAGCGTGCAGAAGTGCATCCGTACGCCCGACATCGACGAGGTCGGCAAGACCAGCCGGCACGGGACGTTCTTCCAGATGAACGGGAACTTCTCGTTCGGTGACTATTTCAAGGACGGCGCGATCCCGCTCGCCTGGGAGCTGTCCACGAAGCCGGTGGAGCAGGGCGGGTTCGGGCTGGACCCGGAACGGATCTGGGCGACGGTCTACCTCGACGACGACGAGGCGTACGAGATCTGGCGCCGGACCGGCGTGCCGACCGAGCGGATCGTGCGGCGCGGCAAGAAGGACAACTTCTGGTCGATGGGCATTCCCGGCCCGTGCGGCCCGTGTTCGGAGCTGTACTACGACCGGGGTCCCGCGTACGGGCCCGACGGCGGTCCGGAGGTCGACGAGGACCGGTTCCTGGAGTTCTGGAACCTGGTGTTCATGCAGTTCGAGCGGGGTCCGGGCACCGACAAGGAGAACTACCCGATCCTGGGCGACCTGCCGGCGAAGAACATCGACACCGGCATGGGCCTGGAGCGGATGGCGTCGATCCTGCAGGGGGTCGACAACCTGTACGAGATCGACGAGGTCCGGCCGATCCTGTCGCGGGCGGCGGAGCTGACCGGCACCGTCTACGGGGCGAGGTCCGGCACGGTGGCCAGCGAGTCGCATCCGGACGACGTACGGCTGCGGGTGATCGCCGACCACGTCCGGACGTCGCTGATGCTCATCTCCGACGGGGTGACCCCGTCGAACGAGGGCCGCGGCTACGTGCTGCGGCGGATCATGCGGCGGGCGATCCGGGCGATGCGGCTGCTCGGCTGGCAGGAGCGGGCGCTGCCCGAGCTGCTGCCGGTGGCGCGGGACTGCATGGCGCCGTCCTATCCGGAGGTCGCCGAGGAGTTCGACCGGATCTCGCAGTACGCGTACGCGGAGGAGGACGCCTTCCTGACCACGCTGCGGTCGGGGACGACGATCCTGGACACGGCGGTCACGGCGACGAAGGCGGCCGGCGGCGACACGTTGTCGGGCGAGAAGGCGTTCCAGCTCCACGACACGTACGGGTTCCCGATCGACCTGACCCTGGAGATCGCGGCGGAGCAGGGCCTGCGGGTCGACGCGGACGGCTTCCGGCGGCTGATGGCCGACCAGCGGGCCCGGGCGAAGGCCGACGCGCAGGCGCGCAAGACGGGGCACGTCGACCTGTCCGCCTACCGCACCGTCCTCGAGGACGGCGGGCCGGTGGAGTTCACCGGCTACAGCGAGGTCACCCGCGAGTCGCGGGTGCGCGCGCTGCTCGGTGGCGGCGGCCGGCGCGACGTGGCCGGCGAGGGCGAGACGGTCGAGCTGGTGCTGGACACCACCCCGTTCTACGCCGAGGGCGGTGGTCAGCAGCCCGACCTCGGCCTGATCACGGTCGGCGGCGGCCAGGTCGAGGTGCTCGACGTCCAGTCGCCGGTGCCCGGCCTGATCGTGCACAAGGTACGGGTGGTCCGCGGCGAGGTACGCGCCGGCGAGGCCGGCTACGCCGAGATCGACATCACCCGGCGCCGGGCGATCTCGCGGTCGCACACCGCGACCCACCTGGTGCACCAGACGATGCGCAACTTCCTCGGCGAGTCGGCGACCCAGGCGGGTTCGCTGAACGCGCCGGGCCGGCTGCGGTTCGACTTCAACACCCCGGGCGCGGTGTCGGCGAGCGTGCTGCACGATGTCGAGCAGCAGGTCAACGAGGTGCTGCTGCGTGACCTGGAGGTCAACGCGTTCATCACCTCTCAGGAGGAGGCGCGCCGGCTCGGTGCGATGGCGCTCTTCGGCGAGAAGTACGGCGACGAGGTGCGGGTCGTCGAGGTTGGCGACTACGCCCGCGAGCTGTGCGGTGGCACGCACGTGTCCCGGTCCGGGCAGCTCGGCCTGGTCAAGATCCTGTCCGAGTCGTCGATCGGTTCCGGCGTACGCCGGGTCGAGGCGCTCGTCGGTATCGACGCGTTCAGCTTCCTCGCCCGGGAACACCTGCTGGTGGCCCGGCTCGCCGAACTCTTCCGGGTGCCGGGCGACCAGGTCGCCGACCGGGTGCAGCAGACGGTGACGCAGTTGCGCGACGCCGAGCGGGAGCTGGAGAAGTTGCGCGCCCAGCTGGTGCTCGGCGGGGCGGCGGCGCTGGCGGGGCAGGCCAAGGACGTCCGGGGCATCGCCTACGTCGGCACCGAGGCGCCCGAGGGTGCGGCCGGCAACGACGTACGGACCCTGGCGCAGGAGATCCGTGGCAAGGTCGATCCGGCCCGGCCGGCGGTGGTCGCGGTCGCGGCCCGGTCCGGGGGCAAGGCGTCGCTGGTGGTGGCGGTCAACGCCGCCGCCAAGGGGCGGGGCGTGGCAGCGGTCGACCTGGTCAAGGGCGCGCTGTCCGGCCGGGGCGGCGGCAACGCCGACCTGGCGCAGGGTGGCGGTGTGCCGGCGGCCGAGGCGGCCAACCTGCTCGCCGCGGTCGAGCGGGCGGTGGCGGAGGTAGGCTGATCCGGTTTCCGACGTGCGGCCCCGGCGGCCGTACGGGTTTGTCTTGAGCAGTGTCGATCAAGGGCTCGCCTGCCCGATCCGGGACCCCCGGAGCGGACGGCGAGCCCTTGATCGCGTGAAAGGGTCTTGATGAGCGGCTTCCAGCGCGGGGTACGCCTCGGCGTCGATGTCGGGCAGGTGCGGGTCGGTGTCGCCATCTGCGACCCCGACGGCATCCTGGCCACGCCACTGGTCACTTTGCCCCGTGATGTCACCACAATTGATGGCATTCCAACCGATATTTCGGAACTTGCGCGACTGGTAGCGCTACACGAAACGCCCGAAGTGGTGGTCGGGCTGCCGGTGACACTCTCGGGTGGAAACGGACCGGCGGCAATCTCCGTCCGTGCCTACGCCGACAAACTGGCCGAAGTCATCGCGCCGGTGCCGGTACGCCTGGTGGACGAGAGGATGTCTACGGTCGTCGCAACCCGTAGGCTGTCCGAGCGTGGCGTCCGGGGGAGGCGGCAACGGGCGGTCGTCGACCAGGCGGCCGCGGTGGAGATCCTGCAGAGCTGGCTAGATGCGCAGCGGAGGCGGATGTGATGATCGACGAGTTGGATTCCGCGTTTGACGAACGCGACGAGGGCAGGGGGCGTCGCCGGCGCGGAACGCGGCGCCGCAAGAGCGGTCGGGGCAAGACCGCCGCGGCCTTCCTGGTCGTCGTCGTGCTTCTCGGCGGACTCGCGGGCGGTGCCTGGTACGGCTTCGACCGCATCTCCGGCTACCTCTCCACCCCGGACTACCCCGGCGGCGGCAGCGGCGAGATCGTCGTCGAGGTCATGTCCGGCCAGACGATCGCCGAGATCGGCAACACCCTGGTCACCGCCGGTGTGGTGAAGAGTTCGAAGGCGTTCGTCGAGGCGGCCGAGGCCAACTCGCGCAGCCAGAACATCCAGCCGGGGCACTACAAGGTGCGCAAGGAGATGAACGCGGCCTCCGCACTCAGCCTCCTGCTCGACCTGACCAACAAGATCTCCAACAAGGTCACCATCCCCGAGGGGCGGACCGCCAAGCAGATCTACAAGCTGCTGGCAGAGGCCACCGACATCCCGGCGGAGGAGTTCGAAGAGGCGGCCAAGGACCCGCTCAAGCTCAAGGTGCCCGACTGGTGGTTCACCCGCAACGACGGCAAAGAGGTCACCATGTCGTCGGAGGGCTTCCTGTTCCCCGACACCTACGACCTCGATCCCGACGTGACCGCGCCGGAGATCCTCCAGATGATGGTCAACCGGTTCCTCAGCGTCACCGGCGAGATGGACTTCGCCGACAAGGTCCAGGCCGAGCGGGGCGGCATCAGCCCTTACGAGGCACTGATCGTGGCATCGCTGGCCCAGGCCGAGGCCGGCAACGCCCAGGACCTCGGCAAGGTCGCCCGGGTCGCCTACAACCGGGTCTACAGCGGCACCTTCCCGTGCAGCTGCCTCCAGTTCGACGTCAGCGTCAACTACTACTGGGAGCTGACCGGCAAGCCGACAAAGGCGTCGAAGGACATGACGACGGCCGAGCTCCAGGACCCGAAGAACCCGTACAACGTGCACACCAAGGCCGGCCTGCCGCCCACCCCGATCAACAACCCGGGCAAGCTCGCCCTCGAGGGCGCGCTCAACCCGCCGGCCGGCAAGTGGCTGTTCTTCGTGGCGGTCGACAAGCAGGGCAACTCGGAGTTCGCCGAGACGAACGCCGAGCACGAGCGCAACATCCAGAAGGCCCGGGAGAACGGCGTACTGTGACGGTCTCCTCACGTCGCGCGGCGGTGCTGGGCAAGCCCATCGCCCACTCCCTCTCGCCGGTGATCCACAACGCCGGCTACGCGGCGGCCGGGCTGACCGACTGGTCCTACATCGCGATCGAGTGCGCCGAGGCCGAACTGCCCGACCGGCTGGCCGCCTGCGGCCCGGAGTGGGCCGGGTTCTCGGTGACCATGCCGTTGAAGGAGGCGGCGCTCGCCGTGGCCGGCGCCGCCTCCAAGGTCGCCGTCGCGGTCGGCGCCGCCAACACCCTCGTCCGCCGGCCCGACGGCTGGTACGCCGACAACACCGACGTGCCCGGCATGGTCGAGGTGCTGCGCGGCGCCCGGGTGGCGCCCGCGCCGGCCGTGACGGTGCTCGGCGCCGGCGGCACGGCCCGGGCGGCGCTGGCCGCCGCGGCCGAACTCGGCGCCCCGACGGTCACCGTCGTCGCCCGCCGGGCGGCGGCGGTCGACGAACTGCGGCCGGTCGCCGAGGCGCTCGGCATCGGACTGGCCACCGGCGCCTGGCCCGACGCGGCCGCCCACCTCGAATCCGACGTGGTCATCTCCACCGTGCCGAAGGGCGTCGCCGACCCGCTGGCGGCCCACGCGTCGTGGCGACCGGCGACCGTCCTGTTCGACGCGATCTACGACCCGTGGCCGACCCCGCTGGCAGAGTCGGCGGCCGCGGCCGGCTGCCCCGTGCTGTCCGGCCTCGACCTCCTGCTGGCCCAGGCGGTCGGCCAGTTCGAGCAGTTCACCGGGGTCACCGCACCGGTCGACGCGATGCGGGCGGCCCTGCGGGCCGCCCGCTGACCGTCCGGCGCGACGCTCCGTCTTCCGCGCACCGGTGGGTGCCCGGGGACGCCATCCCGGTCGGGGCCGGCGTCCCCGGGGAACCAGGGCGGCGCAACGGCCTCAGCAGCGCATCGTGCTGGTGCTGGAGGTCACGCTGACGTAGGACTCGTGCACCCAGCCCTGCTGGGAAGTGCCGACCCGCTGTACGTGCCACCACTGCGAGCTGCCGTTGACGAAGTCACCCGTCGCCCAGCAGTGGTGGGTGATGGAGACGTTCGACCACTGCCCGTACGCCGTGCAGCTCGTGTGCGGGCCGGTGCGGTAGTTGACGTTGGTTCCGGAGATCGTTCCGGTGAACCAACTCTTGTCGCTCCAGGACTGGGGACAACTCAGTAGCACGTCGGCCGACGCGGTTCCGGCCGTGACGCCGGACGTCCCCGCCACGAGCGCCAGCAGCACGAAGATGCGGGCCGCGGTGCGTGCGAGTCGCCGGGGGTGCTCTCGCTGTCGCTTCAAGGCGCCTCCAGACATCGAGATTCATGGATGTCAGTATCTTACGGGCTCGAGGGTGGTCCCGCCGCCCCGGCCGGAGACGGCGGGACCACGTCGCGACCTGCGATGCGGTCATCTGCGAGCCCTGACGCGGGGAGCCGTTGGTTGCGTGACAAACTGACCACCGTGTTGCGTTGGCTGACAGCAGGTGAATCGCACGGTCCCGCCCTCGTGGCGGTCCTCGAAGGGGTACCCGCCGGGATCGAGGTGACGACCGCCGACATCGGGCACGAACTGGCCCGCCGCCGGCTCGGCTACGGCCGCGGCGCGCGGATGTCGTTCGAGCGCGACGAGATCGAGATCATCGGCGGCGTACGGCACGGGGTGACCCTCGGCAGTCCGGTCGCGATCAGGGTCGGCAACTCCGAGTGGCCCAAGTGGCAGACCGTGATGGCCGCCGACCCGGTCGACCCCGACGAGTTGGCCGGACAGGCCCGCAACGCCCCGCTGACCCGGCCGCGGCCCGGCCACGCCGACCTGGCCGGCATGCAGAAGTACGGGCACACCGACGCCCGGCCGATCCTCGAGCGGGCGAGCGCCCGGGAGACCGCGGCCCGGGTCGCCGTCGGCACGGTCGCCAAGGCACTGGTCCGCCAGGCTCTCGGCATCGAGATCGTCTCGCACGTGGTCGAGCTGGGATCGGTGGCCGCCAAGACCGGCCTGGTGCCCCGTTCCGAGGACGCCGAACGCGTCGACGCCGACCCGCTGCGCTGCCTCGACCCGGAGGCGAGCGCCCGGATGGTCGCCGAGGTCGACGCCGCCAAGAAGGACGCCGACACGCTCGGCGGGATCGTCGAGGTGCTGGCGTACGGGCTGCCACCGGGACTGGGCAGCCACGTCCAGTGGGACCGCAAGCTCGACGCCCGCCTGGCCACCGCGCTGATGTCGATCCAGGCGATCAAGGGCGTCGAGATCGGTGACGCGTGGACCCAGGCCCGCTCGCGCGGCTCGGTCGCCCACGACGAGATCATCCCGACGGCGAACGGCGTCCGGCGGGTCACCGACCGCGCCGGTGGCCTCGAAGGTGGGATCACCACCGGCGAGCCGTTGCGGGTCCGGGCCGCGATGAAGCCGATCTCCTCGCTCAACCGGGCACTGTCGACCATCGACGTGAGCACGGGCGAGCCGGCGACCGCCATCAACCAGCGCTCCGACGTGTGCGCGGTGCCGGCGGCGGCGGTCGTCGCCGAGGCGATGGTCGCCCTCGTGCTCGCCGAGGCGGCGACGGAGAAGTTCGGCGGCGACTCGGTCACCGAGATCCGCCGCAACCTCGCCGGCTACCTGGACCACCTGGTGATCCGCTAGTGGCGCCGGTCTGCGTGCTCGTCGGTGCGATGGGCGCCGGCAAGTCCACCGTCGGGGAGGCGCTCGCCGACGCGCTCGGGGTCGGATTCCGCGACACCGACGCCGACGTCGAGGCGACCGCCGGCAAGCCGATCCCGGAGATCTTCTTCGACGACGGCGAGGAGCACTTCCGGGCCCTCGAACACGCCGCGGTGATCGCGGCACTGGAGTCGTTCGACGGCGTACTGGCGCTCGGCGGCGGGGCGATCCTGGCCGAGAAGACCCGGGCGGCGCTGGCCGGCCACACCGTGGTCTTCCTGTCGGTGGGGCTGTCCGAGGCGGTGAAGCGGGTCGGGTTCGGTGCCGGCCGGCCGCTGCTCGCCGTCAACCCCCGGGCCACGCTGCGGCACCTGCTCGAGCAGCGGCTGCCGCTCTACACCGAGGTCGCCACCCTGACCGTTCCGACCGACGACCGGACGCCGGAGGACGTCGTCACCGAGATCCGCACCCACCTCCGCCGCTGACTGTCGCCTGTCCGACCCGACGTATCTTGGCCGGCCGCCGCCCGTCTGCCTTACGCACCCCCGATGCGTGAGGAGAAAAGCGATGCAGCCGAAGCAGCCCGCCCTGGACAAGCGGATCGTCACCGACGACGACGAGATGTTCAAAGGCCTGACCGACAGCGTCCTGCTCGCCGAGCAGACGAAGATGAAGACGCCGAAGGTCCTGAAGGCCCGCCTGGCCGACGACCACAAGAGGTTCGGGCTGCGCGACGTCCGGGTCAACGGCGAAGGCCGGAAGTTCGACGACTGGGCCCGCGTCGAGGTGCTCGACGCCGTCATCACCGCCAAGACCCTCACAGTGCGGTTCGAGGTGTGGTGCAACCCGAAGCACATGTGCGCGCCGCACGACCTGGTACCGGTCTACCTGGAGAGCGCGACCAACCAGTACGTGTTCATGATCGCGCTGCTGGAGCCGACCGTGGACGAGAACGTCTACACCGTCGAGTTCACGTACCCGGTCACGGACCTCGCCCGCGCGCTCGGCGTCGAGGTCGGACCGAAGACGCTGGAATCGCTCAAGCGGGACTACCCGGAACTCGGGATCACCGCCCACTGGCTCGCCGACACCAAGGGCCAGGGCAACGACCCCAACCACGCCAGCGGCGGCGTGCTCGAGAAGGGTGGTTCCGGCAAGATCATCCTGCGCGAGCGGACCACGGACGACCTCGAGACGTCCGAGTCCGTACGCAACAGCGAGTGGAACATGGCCGAGCGGCTCTCCAAGGGCCGGCGCCGGCCGGTCTACGACGCCTTCGCCGGCATCCTGGCCGACGGCAAGGAGATGGCGACCACGCTGGAGGCCGAGTCGGAATACCAGGTCGACGACAAGGAGACGATCACCGCGATCGTCGAGGGCCTCGACGGGCTGGCGGACCGGGTCAAGACCGCCGGGGAGCTGATCGAGGAGTCCAGGACGGCACCGAAGAAGGACGTCGAGGTCCCGAAGCGGCCCTACCAGCTCGTCTCGGTGGAGAAGAGCGTCAAGACCTACACCGACCACTACTTCGACCTGGTCGGCGGGGACACCGCGTACCCGCTGCTGGCCAACAACATCGTGCTGCGCCGCCGGATGGTCGGCACCGACCCGGTCGGCACCTACCTGGTCGCGGTCAAGGGCCGTACGGTCGACAAGGGCGGCGAACGCATCCGGCTCGCCGCGCAGATCAACCTGATCGAGTCGGCCATGGAGACGGAGGAGGGCATGGTGGCCCTCGGCCGGCTGCTGTGCGACGGGGAGAACATCGACAACGCGTTCGCCCGGGTCCTGCACGACGTACTGGCCGCCCGTGGACTCACCGCCCTGCTGAAGCAGGACTGGAAGGTGCGGCACGTCCTCACCGTCGTCTCGCAGCGGTGGAAGTACGGGATGAAGTTCGACGACGCCACCGTGATCGACTTCAGCGCCGACGTCGCCACCGGCACGCTTCCCGGTGCGGAGGCCGAGGCGGTCGTGTACAGCTTCGAGTTCGGCGTGGGGCACCCCGGCCTGACCGCCGGTGGTACGCCGACCGCCCTGTCGATGGCGAAGCGGATCGGCCATTGGGACGCGCGGGACGGCATCGCACCGACCCCGGAGGGCGCCAAGAAGTTCACGGCGTCGGCGCGGCCGATCACGCGCCCGTACCACGTACCCGCCGACCTGGACTCGCCCCGGCTGTTCCAGAAGGCGGACTTCACCAAGTACAAGACGCTGCGGGACGCGCTGATCGCGGAGGTGTTCAAGCTGGACCAGGGCAAGCTCGCCGTCGGCGGCAACAAGGCGTCCGTCCTGGCCCGCGAGCTCAAGCTGACCTGAGCGTCGACCCGGTGGCCGGCATCCGCGACCCGCGGGGTGCCGGCCCCCGGTCGCCGGGATCGTGGGGGCGGCTAGGGTCGGGGGCGATGGACGAGATGACGCGGATCACCGTCGGGGGCGAGCGGCCGTACGACGTACTCGTCGGGCGGGACCTGCTCGACGAGTTGCCGCCGCTGCTGGCCGGCGCCGACCAGGTCGCGATCCTGTACGCCCCGCCGCTGAAGGCGCACGCGGACGCGGTCGGGCGGCGGCTGGCCGCCGCCGGCCGGCGCCCCCTGCCGATCGAGGTGCCCGACGCCGAGGCGGGTAAGGACATCGGGGTCGCCGACCGGTGCTGGGAGGCGCTGGGCGCGGCCGGCTTCACCCGTACCGACGCGGTCGTCGGGATCGGCGGTGGCGCCGTCACCGACCTGGCCGGCTTCGTCGCCGCCTGCTGGCTGCGCGGGGTGCGCTGGATACCGGTCTCCACCAGCCTGCTCGGCATGGTTGACGCCGCCGTCGGCGGCAAGACCGGGATCAACACCGGGGCCGGCAAGAACCTGGTCGGCGCGTTCCACCCGCCGGCCGGGGTGCTGTGCGACCTCTCGCTGCTGTCCACCCTGCCCGCCGTCGACCTGGTCGCCGGGCTGGCCGAGGTGGTCAAGTGCGGATTCATCGCCGACCCGGCGATCCTCGACCTGGTCGAGGCCGACCCGGCCCGGGCCGCCGACCCGGACGGGCCGGTGGTGCGGGAGCTAATCGAGCGGGCGGTCCGGGTCAAGGCCGACGTGGTCGCCGGTGACCTGCGCGAGGCCGGCCGCCGGGAGATCCTCAACTACGGGCACACCCTCGCCCACGCGATCGAGAAGGTCGAGGGCTACCGGTGGCGGCACGGCCACGCCGTCGCGGTCGGCCTGGTCTACGCCGCCGAGCTGGGCCGCCTTGCCGGCCGGCTGGACGCGGCGACCGCCGACCGGCACCGGGCCACGCTGACCGCGCTCGGCCTGCCGACCGGCTATCCGGCCGACGCCTGGCCGGGGCTGCTGGCCGCGATGCGGGTCGACAAGAAGGCGCGCGGGTCGCGGCTGCGCTTCGTCGTACTCGACGGGCCGGCCCGGCCGTCCATCCTGGACGGTCCGGACGACGACCTGCTGCGGGCGGCCTACGCGGCGGTGGCGCGGTGAAGACGTACGTCCTCAACGGCCCCAACCTGGGCCGGCTCGGCACCCGCCAGGTCGACGTGTACGGCGTGACCAGCTACGCCGACCTGGTCGCGCTGTGCCGGGAGACCGGCCGCGAGGTGGGCGTCGACGTCGAGGTGCGGCAGACCGACGCCGAGCACGAGATGCTGGGCTGGCTGCACGCCGCCGCCGACGAGCAGGCCGCCGTGGTGCTCAACCCGGGCGCCTGGTCGCACTACTCGTACGCGGTCCGGGACGCCTGCGCGATGCTGCGCGGGCCCCTGATCGAGGTGCACATCTCCAACATCCACGCCCGGGAGCAGTTCCGGCACCACTCGGTGGTCTCGGCGGTGGCGACCGGGGTGATCTGCGGGCTCGGGGTCGACGGATACCGGCTGGCGCTGGCCCACGTCGCCCGGCTGGCCGCCGCCTCGGGGTGACCGGCCGGCCGGATCGCGCCGGTGCCGCGTAGCCGGTGCCCGCTACGACCGCGCGACCAGTAGACTTGTCAGGTCCTTCCGCAAGTCGAATCCTTCCGCAAGTCGAAGCACCCCGGCAGCACCGAATCGCCAGTACCAGAATCGCCAGCACCAAAATCATCAGCACCGAATCGTCAGCACTGAATCGTCGACACAGAATCAAGGCAGGCAATGGCTTCCACGAACGACCTCAAGAACGGCCTGGTCCTCAACCTCGATGGCGAGTTGTGGTCCGTCGTTGAGTTCCAGCACGTCAAGCCCGGCAAGGGTGGAGCGTTCGTGCGCACCACGCTGAAGAACGTGCTCTCCGGCAAGGTCGTCGACAAGACCTTCAACGCGGGCACCAAGGTCGAGACCGCCACGGTCGACAAGCGCACCATGCAATACCTCTACGCCGACGGCGACGACTACGTCTTCATGGACCTGGAGACCTACGACCAGATCCCGGTGCCCGGCGGCACGGTCGGCGAGGCGTCCAACTACCTGCTGCCCGAGGCGGAGGTCGTGGTCGCCACCCACGAGGGGGTGCCGCTCTACATCGAGCTGCCGACCAGCGTGGTTCTCGAGGTGACGTACACCGAGCCGGGCCTGCAGGGCGACCGGTCGACCGGCGGCAACAAGCCGGCGACGGTCGAGACCGGTGCGACGGTGCAGGTGCCGCTGTTCATCACCACCGGCGAGAAGATCAAGGTCGACACCCGCGACGGTCGTTACCTCGGCCGGGCCTGATGGCCGAGGGCCCCAAGACCCAGATGCCCGCGCGCCGCAAGGCGCGCAAGCGGGCCCTGGACGTGCTCTACGAGGCCGATCTGCGTGACCTGCCACCGGCACAGGTGCTGACGACCTACCTGGCCCGGCTGGACCGGCCGCTGCCGGAGCACATCGGCTACACCACCAGCCTGGTCGAGGGGGTGGCCGCCAACCTCGACCGGATCGACGAGTTGATCGCGAGCTACGCCGAGGGCTGGACCATCGACCGGATGCCGACCGTCGACCGCAACCTGGCCCGGATCGCGGTCCAGGAGATGCTCTACGTCGACGAGATCGACGACGCGGTGGCGATCACCGAGGCGGTCGAGTTGGCCAAGCAGATGTCGACCGACGACTCGCCGAGGTTCCTCAACGGCGTCCTCGGCCGGATCGCCGAATACGCGACCCGCTGACCCGGCCGCGCCGGGCGGCGGCGGCGCGCGAAGCAGATGCGAACGGCGACGGCTCCCGACCGGGAGCCGTCGCCGTTTCCGTTGCCCGAATGCGTCGAGGGGTCCCCGGCGGCGGCCGGGAACCCCTCGACGGGTGGTTCAGGAGGCGAAGAACGCCCGCGGGTCGGCGACGAGCACGCCGTGCTCGTTGAGCCGCTCGATCAGACCCGACGGCGACGAGTCGTAGACGATCGCGAGCGAACGCAGGTCGTCGGCGCGGATCGACAGCACCCGGCCGTTGTAGTCGCCCCGCTGCTGCTGGATGGCGCGGGCGTAGCGGGCGACGTAGGCGAGTTCCTCGGATGCCTCGTCGTAGAGCCGCTCGAGGTCGAGAACGATCTTGTTGGTGGGCTCGTGCCGGACCCCGCTGCCGTCCGGCAGCAGCTCCGACACGGGTACCCGGTAGAAGTCGGCGAGTTCGGCGAGCCGCGAGACGGTGACGGCGCGGTCGCCGCGCTCGTACGAACCGACGACGACGGCCTTCCAGCGCCCGTTCGACTTCTCCTCCACCCCCTGCAGGGACAGGCCCTGCTGCTGACGGATGGAGCGCAGGCGGGCTCCCAACGACTTGGCGTATTCAGAGGGCATACGGACACTCCCAGTGCTGGCCCGGGGTTTTCCCCAGCGATCGCTACGGAGCGTGACGGTACGGGGATTGCGACTAGTGGTCAAGTGGCGATTACCGAAAGCCTTCGCCGCGACGTACCCGAATCCGGCGGCGGAGCCGCCCGTCAGGGTGCCCCCGCCCAGGTGGGCGGCCTGGTCGCTGGTAACGTAGCGTCAGCCCTGCGCCGATCGGGATCCGTTCCGGCCGGAGCAGGTTCCGACATCCTTTAACGACCCGTCCCGTGAGGCGGGGAAGGAGGTCCGACGTGGCCTACCCGCAGGCTGCCCAGCCACCGGTGGCGTCGCCACCGTCCGTGAAGGTCATCCTGAACAGCGCCGACCTGCACCGCGTGGTCGACCGGATCGCCCACCAGATCCTGGAAAAGACCCAGGGGGCCGCCGGCACCGTCCTGCTCGGCATCCCGACCCGGGGTGTGCCGCTGGCCCACCGGCTGGCCGCCCGGATCCGCACCTTCGAGGGGCTCGACGTACCCGTCGGTGTGTTGGACATCACCCTCTACCGCGATGATCTTCGTCTCAAGGCGACCCGGGCCATCGGCCCGACCGAGGTGCCGCCGGGCGGCATCGACGGTCGCCGGGTCATCCTCGTCGACGACGTGCTCTTCTCCGGCCGCACCGTCCGGGCCGCGCTCGACGCGCTGGCCGACATCGGCCGGCCGCGCAGCGTGCAGCTGGCCGTCCTGGTCGACCGGGGGCACCGCGAGCTGCCGATCCGCGCCGACTACGTCGGCAAGAACATCCCGACCGCGCTCAGCGAGAGCGTCAAGGTCACCCTCGCCGAGTGCGACGGGGAGGACGAGGTAAGGCTCTTCGGGGGGAGTAGCCAGTGAGCGCGAGGAGTGCAGCGGAGCGCAGCCCCGCAGTCGCGAACGAAAGGCCGGCACAGCGATGATCAAGCACCTGCTGTCCGGTGCGGATCCGGACGCGACCACCGCGACCCTGATCCTGGACACCGCCGCCGAGATGGCCGCCCTGGCCGGCCGCGAGGTCAAGAAACTGCCGACGCTGCGTGGCCGGACCGTCGTCAACCTCTTCTACGAGGACTCCACCCGGACCCGGATCTCGTTCGAGGCGGCGGCCAAGCGCCTCTCCGCCGATGTGATCAACTTCTCGGCCAAGGGATCGAGCGTGTCGAAGGGCGAGAGCCTGAAGGACACCGCGCTCACCCTCCAGGCGATGGGCGCCGACGCGGTCGTGATCCGGCACCCCGCCTCCGGCGCGCCGCACCGGCTGGCCAACTGGATCGACGGCTCGGTCGTCAACGCCGGCGACGGCACCCACGAGCACCCGACCCAGGCGCTGCTCGACGCGTACACGATGCGGGCCCGGCTGGGCCGGCTCGCCGGCCTGCACGTCGCCGTCGTCGGCGACGTGCTGCACAGCCGGGTGGCCCGCTCCAACGTGCTGCTGCTGTCGACGCTGGGCGCCAAGGTCACCCTGGTCGGCCCGCCGACCCTGATCCCGGTGCACATCGGCACCGCGCTCGCCCCGGGCGTGGAGGTCTCGTACGACCTCGACGCCGTGCTGCCCACCGCCGACGTGGTGATGATGCTGCGGGTGCAGCGCGAGCGGATGGCCGACTCCTACTTCCCGTCGGCCCGCGAGTATGCCCGCCGCTACGGGCTGGACGGGCCGCGGATGTGCCGGCTGCCCGGGCACGCGATCGTCATGCACCCCGGACCGATGAACCGGGGCATGGAGATCGCGCCCGAGGTGGCCGACTCGCCGCGTTCCACGATCGTCGAACAGGTCGCCAACGGCGTGTCCGTACGGATGGCGGTCCTCTACCTACTGCTTGGGGGCAAGTGATGTCGTCGTACCTGATCCGGGGGGTCCGGGTGGTCGGTGCCGAGCCGACCGACCTGCTGGTGCGCGACGGCCTGGTGGTCGAGGCCGGCCGGGGGCTGGCCGCGACCGGCGCCGAGGTGCTCGAGGCGGACGGCCTGGTGGCCCTGCCGGGCCTGGTCGACCTGCACACCCACCTGCGTGAGCCGGGCCGCGAGGACGCCGAGACGGTCGAGACCGGTTCGCGGGCGGCGGCGCTCGGCGGCTACACCGCGGTCTGCGCGATGGCGAACACCTCGCCGGTCGCCGACACCGCCGGGGTGGTCGAGCAGGTGTGGCGGCTGGGCCGGGAGGCCGGGCTGGTCGACGTGCAGCCGATCGGCGCGGTCACGGTCGGGCTGGCCGGCGAGCGGCTGGCCGAACTCGGCGCGATGGCGACCAGCGCCGCGAACGTGCGGATCTTCTCCGACGACGGGCACTGCGTCGCCGACCCGCGCCTGATGCGCCGGGCGCTGGAGTACGTGAAGGCGTTCGACGGTGTCATCGCCCAGCACGCCGAGGAGCCCCGGCTGACCCAGGGCGCGCAGATGCACGAGGGCGAGGTCTCGACCCGGCTGGGCCTGACCGGCTGGCCGGCGGTGGCCGAGGAGGCGATCATCGCCCGGGACGTGCTGCTGGCCGAGCACGTCGGCAGCCGCCTGCACATCTGCCACGTCTCCACCGCCGGCAGCGTCGAGGTGCTGCGGCACGCCAAGGAGCGCGGGGTCCGGGTCACCGCCGAGGTCACCCCGCACCACCTGCTGCTGACCGACGAGCGGGCGGCGACGTACGACCCGGTCTTCAAGGTCAACCCCCCGTTGCGTACGGCGGACGACGTGGCGGCGCTGCGCGCCGCGCTCGCCGACGGGATCATCGACATCGTCGCCACCGACCACGCGCCGCACGCGGTGGAGGACAAGGAGTGCGAGTGGGGCTACGCCCGGCCCGGCATGGTCGGGCTGGAGACCGCGCTGTCGGTGGTGCTCGACGTGCTCGGTGAGCGCTGGGACCTGATCGCCGACCGGATGTCGCGCACGCCGGCCCGGATCGCCGGGCTGACCGAGCACGGGCACGACCCGGTGCCCGGTGCCCCGGCGACCTTCACCCTGGTCGACCCGAAGGCGCGGCGGACGGTCGACCCGATGGACTCGGCCAGCCGCAGCCGCAACAACCCGTACGCCGGCCTGGTGCTGCCCGGGCGGATCGTCGCGACGTTCCTGCGCGGCGTGCCGACGGTGCTGGACGGCAAGGCGGTCCGGTGAGCGTGCGTGACGACGAGAGGCAGATCCGAATGACCAGGCACAAGCCGGCGATCCTCGTGCTCGAGGACGGCCGGACCTTTCGCGGCGAGGCGTACGGCGCGGTGGGGGAGACGTTCGGCGAGGCGGTCTTCACCACCGGCATGACCGGCTACCAGGAGACGCTGACCGACCCGTCCTACCACCGGCAGGTGGTGGTGCAGACCGCCCCGCACATCGGCAACACCGGCGTCAACGACGAGGACGACGAGTCGGACCGGATCTGGGTGGCCGGCTACGTGGTGCGTGACCCGGCCCGGGTCGGCTCCAACTGGCGGTCGCGCGGCGAACTCGGCGACCGGCTGGCCGCCGAGGGCATCGTCGGGATCAGCGGGGTCGACACCCGGGCGCTGACCCGGCACCTGCGCGAGCGCGGCGCCATGCGGGTCGGCGTGTCCAGTGTGGACGACGATCCGGCGGCGGTGCTGGAGCGGGTCCGCCAGGCCCCGTCGATGGTCGGCGCCGACCTGTCCGCGCAGGTCACCACGCCGCGGGCGTACACGGTGGCCGCCCAGGGCGAGCACCGGTTCACCGTCGCCGCCCTCGACCTCGGCATCAAGCGCAACGTGCCGCGCCGGCTCGCCGAGCGCGGCGTCACCACCCACGTCCTGCCGGCCACCTCGACGATCGACGAGCTGCTGGCCACCGGCGCCGACGCGGTGTTCTTCTCGCCCGGCCCCGGCGACCCGGCGACCGCCGACCACGCGGTCGGTCTGGCCCGCGAGGTGCTGGGCCGGAAGGTGCCGCTGTTCGGCATCTGCTTCGGCAGCCAGATCCTCGGCCGGGCGCTCGGCTTCGGCACCTACAAGCTCGGGTACGGCCACCGCGGCATCAACCAGCCGGTGATGGACCGGGTCACCGGCAAGGTGGAGGTGACCAGCCACAACCACGGCTTCGCCGTCGACGCCCCGCTGGACGGTGTCGTGGAGACCGAGTTCGGCGGGGTCGAAGTCAGTCACGTGTGCCTCAACGACAACGTGGTCGAAGGGCTGCGGGCCAGGGACGTGCCCGCGTTCACCGTCCAATACCACCCGGAGGCGGCGGCCGGCCCGCACGACGCGGACCACCTGTTCGACCGCTTCGCGGAACTCATCGGAGACGGGAAGGCCGCCTGATGCCGAAACGGACCGACCTGCGCCACGTCATGGTGATCGGCTCCGGCCCGATCGTCATCGGGCAGGCCTGCGAATTCGACTACTCCGGCACCCAGGCGTGCCGGGTACTGCGCGCCGAGGGGCTGCGGGTCAGCCTGGTCAACTCCAACCCGGCGACGATCATGACCGACCCGGAGTTCGCCGACGCGACGTACGTCGAGCCGATCACGCCGGAGTTCGTCGAGCTGGTCATCGCCAAGGAGCGCCCGGACGCGCTGCTGCCGACCCTGGGCGGCCAGACCGCGCTGAACACCGCGGTCGCGCTGCACGAGGCCGGCGTCCTGGAGAAGTACGGCGTCGAGCTGATCGGCGCCGACATCGAGGCGATCCGGCGCGGCGAGGACCGCCAGCTGTTCAAGGAGATCGTCGCCAAGGCCGGCGGCGAGACCCCGCGCAGCCGGGTCTGCCACTCGATGGACGAGGTACGCGCCACCGTCGCCGACCTCGGCCTGCCGGTGGTCATCCGGCCCAGCTTCACCATGGGCGGCCTCGGCTCCGGCATGGCGCACACCGACGAGGACCTGGAGCGGATCGCCGGCGCCGGCCTGGCCGCCAGCCCGGTGCACGAGGTCCTCATCGAGGAGAGCGTGCTCGGCTGGAAGGAGTACGAGCTGGAGCTGATGCGCGACCGGCACGACAACGTGGTGGTCGTCTGCTCCATCGAGAACGTCGACCCGATGGGTGTGCACACCGGCGACAGCGTCACCGTCGCCCCGGCGATGACGCTGACCGACCGGGAATACCAGCGGCTGCGCGACGTCGGCATCGCGGTGCTGCGCGAGGTCGGTGTCGACACCGGCGGCTGCAACATCCAGTTCGCGATCAACCCGGTCGACGGCCGGCTGGTCGTCATCGAGATGAACCCGCGGGTGTCCCGCTCGTCGGCGCTGGCGTCGAAGGCGACCGGCTTCCCGATCGCCAAGATCGCGGCGAAGCTGGCGATCGGCTACACCCTCGACGAGATCCCGAACGACATCACCCTGAAGACCCCGGCCGCGTTCGAGCCGGCCCTCGACTACGTGGTCGTGAAGATCCCGCGGTTCGCGTTCGAGAAGTTCCCCGGCGCCGACCCCGAGCTGACCACCACGATGAAGTCGGTCGGCGAGGCGATGAGCCTGGGCCGCAACTTCGGCGAGGCGCTCAACAAGGCGATGCGGTCGATGGAGACCAAGGCGGCCGGCTTCTGGACCCAGCCCGACCCGGACGGCGCCACCCTCGAATCGACCCTCGCCGCGCTGGGCACCCCGCACGACGGGCGGCTCTACACCGTCGAGCGCGCGCTGCGGCTCGGCGGCACGATCGAGCAGGTCGCGCAGGCGTCCGGCGGCATCGACCCGTGGTTCCTCGACCAGATCGCCGCGCTCATCGAGCTGCGGGCCGAGATCGTCGAGGCCGCCGAACTCGACGGGTTCCTGCTGCGCCGGGCCAAGCGGGCCGGTCTGTCCGACCGTCAGGTCGCCGCGCTGCGCCCCGAGGTCGGCGGCGAGGACGCCGTCCGCGCGCTGCGGCACCGGCTCGGTGTACGGCCGGTCTACAAGACCGTCGACACCTGCGCCGCCGAGTTCGAGGCGACCACGCCCTACCACTACTCGACGTACGAGGGGTGGGGCGACGACGCGGAGACCGAGGTCGCCCCGTCGGCCCGGCCCAAGGTGCTGATCCTCGGCTCCGGCCCGAACCGGATCGGTCAGGGCATCGAGTTCGACTACTCCTGCGTGCACGCGGTCATGGCGCTGCGGTCGGCGCCGGCCGGTGGGTCCGACGGTGCCGGCGGCTTCGAGACCGTCATGGTCAACTGCAATCCGGAGACCGTGTCGACCGACTACGACACCGCCGACCGGCTCTACTTCGAGCCGCTGACCTTCGAGGACGTGCTCGAGGCGTGGCACGCCGAGGACGCCTCCGGCAGGGCGGCCGGCGGCCCCGGCGTCGTCGGGGTGATCGTGCAGCTCGGCGGCCAGACCCCGCTCGGCCTCGCCCAGCGGCTCAAGGACGCCGGGGTGCCGATCGTCGGCACCAGCCCGGAGTCGATCCACCTGGCCGAGGACCGGGGCGCGTTCGGCGACGTACTGGCCCGGGCCGGGCTGCGCGCCCCCGCGCACGGCACCGCCACCTCGTACGACGAGGCCAAGGCGATCGCCGACGAGATCGGCTACCCGGTCCTGGTCCGCCCGTCGTACGTGCTCGGCGGGCGCGGCATGGAGATCGTGTACGACGACGCGACGCTGCGGGACTACATCGGCCGGGCCACCGACATCTCGCCCGACCACCCGGTCCTCGTCGACCGGTTCCTCGACGACGCCATCGAGATCGACGTCGACGCGCTCTGCGACGCCACCGGCGAGGTGTTCCTCGGTGGGGTGATGGAGCACATCGAGGAGGCCGGCATCCACTCCGGCGACTCGGCGTGCGCCCTGCCGCCGATCACGCTCGCCGGCCCGCACCTGACCGCCGTGCGCCGCTACACCGAGGCGATCGCCCGCGGGGTCGGCGTACGCGGCCTGCTCAACGTCCAGTACGCGCTGAAGGACGACACCCTCTACGTACTGGAGGCGAACCCGCGCGCGTCGCGGACCGTGCCGTTCGTGTCGAAGGCGACCGCGGTCCCGCTGGCCAAGGCGGCGGCCCGGATCATGCTCGGCGCGACCATCGCCGAGTTGCGGGCCGAGAAGCTGCTGCCGCCGGACGGTGACGGCGGCAGCCCGCCGGCCGGCGCCCCGATCGCGGTCAAGGAGGCGGTGCTGCCGTTCAAGCGGTTCCGTACCCCGGCCGGCCGGGGTGTCGACTCGCTGCTCGGGCCGGAGATGAAGTCGACCGGTGAGGTGATGGGCGTCGACGTGTCGTTCGGGCACGCGTTCGCCAAGTCGCAGGCGGCCGCGTACGGCTCGCTGCCGACCCAGGGAACGATCTTCGTCTCGGTCGCCAACCGCGACAAGCGGGGCATGATCTTCCCGGTGAAGCGGCTGGCCGACCTCGGCTTCCGGATCGTGGCGACCAGCGGCACCGGCGAGGTGCTGCGCCGCTACGGCATCGACTGCGAGGTGATCCGCAAGCACTGGGAGGACGACGGGGCCGGCCCGGACGCGGTGTCGCTGATCGCCGCCGGCGAGGTCGACCTGGTGATCAACACCCCGCAGGGGGCGGGGGCCAGTGCCCGCACCGACGGCTACGGCATCCGCAGCGCCGCCGTCGCCTCCGACATTCCGTGCGTCACCACGGTGCCCGGCGCCGCCGCCGCCGTCATGGGCATCGAGGCGCTGATCCGCGGCGACATGGCGGTCCGCCCGCTCCAGCAACTGCACGCCACACTCCGGGCCGGCGAGTGATCTTCGAGCGGCTGGTCCGGCCGGCACTGTTCCGGCTCGGGGGCGGGGACGCGGAAACCGCCCACGAGTGGACCCTGCACCGGCTCGCCGGCCTGTCCCGCAACCGGGTGGCGCTGGCCGCGCTGCGCGCCCGGTACGCGGTGGCCGCGCCGCGCACCGTCTTCGGCGTACGGTTCCCGAACCCGGTCGGGCTGGCCGCCGGCATGGACAAGGACGGGGCGGCGCTGCCCGCCTGGCCGGCGCTCGGCTTCGGCTTCGTCGAGGTCGGCACGGTCACCGCGCACGCCCAGCCGGGCAACCCCCGGCCACGGCTGTTCCGGCTGCCGGACAGCGGCGCGGTGATCAACCGGATGGGCTTCAACAACGCCGGCGCGGCGGCGCTGGCCGCGCGGCTCGACGCGCTGCCCCGGCCGTTGGGCGTACCGCTGGGGATCTCGCTCGGCAAGTCCAAGGTCACCGAACTGGACGCGGCGGTCGACGACTACCTGACCTCGTACAAGGCGCTGCGCGAGCACGGCGACTACTTCGCGGTCAACGTCTCCTCGCCCAACACCCCCGGGCTGCGGGCGTTGCAGGACCGCGAACACCTCGACGCGCTGCTCGGGGCGCTGGCCGGCGACAAGCCGGTGCTGGTGAAGATCGCACCCGACCTGACCGAGCCGGCGGTCGCCGAGGTGATCCAGGTCTGCCTCGAGCGGGGCGCCGCCGGGATCATCGCCACGAACACGACGCTGCGCCGCGACGGGCTGGCGGCCGCCGACGCCGACCGCGCCGCCGAGACGGGCGGGCTGTCCGGGCGGCCGCTGACCGGCCGGGCCCGCGACGTGGTCGCCTTCGTGCACCGGGAGACCGGCGGAAAGCTGCCGGTGATCGGGGTCGGCGGCATCGTCGACCCGGACGCCGCGGCCCGGATGTTCGACGCCGGGGCGAGCCTCGTGCAGCTCTACACCGGCTTCATCTACGGCGGCCCGGGGCTGGTCCGCGCGGTGGCCCGCCGCAGTCGTGCGTCCCGGGCAGATCATGCGTCTCGGGCACCTCGTGCGGCTCGTGCGTCGATCAAGGAGAAGTCGCCCCTGGAAGGGGACATCTCATCCACGATTTCCCCTCGATCAGCGCAACCGGGCGGCGCGGGTGGGAGCGGGGCGTGACACCCGAGGAGGTCGTCGCGATCGACCGCCGGCACGTCTGGCACCCGTACGCCCCGATGCCCGCGACCGGCGACGCCCTCGTCGTCGCCGGCGCCGAGGGCGTACGGTTGCGGCTGGCCGACGGCCGTGAACTGGTCGACGGCATGTCGTCGTGGTGGTCGGCCATCCACGGCTACCGCCATCCGGTGCTCGACGCGGCCGTCCAAGACCAGCTCGGCCGGATGAGTCACGTCATGTTCGGCGGGCTCACCCACGAGCCCGCCGTACGGCTCGCGGCGACCCTGGTCGAGATCACCCCGCCCGGCCTCGAACACGTCTTCCTGTGCGACTCCGGGTCGGTCAGCGTCGAAGTCTCGGTCAAGATGGCATTGCAATACCAGCTGGGTCGGGGCCGCCCCGGGCGGCACCGGCTGGCGACCTGGCGCGGCGGCTACCACGGCGACACGTTCCACCCGATGAGCGTGTGCGACCCCGAGGGCGGCATGCACCACCTGTGGCGCGACGTACTGCCCCGACAGGTCTTCGCCGACAACCCGCCGGACGGCTTCGACACCCCGGTCGACGACGCCTACGTCGCCGCGCTCACCGACGCGGTCGCCCGGCACGCCGACGAACTGGCCGCCGTGATCGTCGAACCGGTGGTGCAGGGCGCCGGCGGCATGCGCTTCCACAACCCCGGCTACCTGCGGGCGCTGCGTGAGGTGACCCGCGCGCACGACATCGTGCTCGTCTTCGACGAGATCGCCACCGGGTTCGGCCGCACCGGCGCGCTCTTCGCCGCCGAGCACGCCGGGGTGAGCCCGGACGTGCTGTGCCTGGGCAAGGCGCTCACCGGTGGCTACCTGACGCTGGCCGCCACCCTGTGCACCCCGGAGGTGGCCGCCGGGATCTCGGCGGGCGGGGTGCTCGCCCACGGCCCGACGTTCATGGGCAACCCGCTCGCCTGTGCCGTCGCAAACGCCTCCATCGGCCTGCTGCGGGGCCGAGACTGGCAATCCGACGTACGGCGCCTGGAACGGGGACTACGGGCCGGCCTGGAGCCGCTGGACGGCGTTGCCGGGGTGACCGACGTACGGGTCCTCGGCGCGATCGGCGTCGTGCAGCTCGACCGTCCGGTGGACGTGGCCGCGGCGACGGCCGCGGCGGTCGACCACGGCGTGTGGTTGCGACCGTTCCGCGACCTGATCTACACGATGCCGCCCTATCCGACATCCGACGAAGACCTGACCCGCATCACCACCGCCATCACCGCCGCCGCCAAGGCGGCCTAGCCCGGCCCGGTGCACACCGCCCGCCCCACCCGCCCGGTCCGTCCCACGCCGCCCGCCCCCGTTCCGTACGCCCCGGCTCCCGGCCGGGTTTGCGGGCGCCGACGGAGCCGGCCGGGAGCCGGGGCGCGACATGCCGCGCGCCCCGCCCGCGCGACCCGCCGCGTTGATCAAGGAGAAGTTACGCGACAAAGAGCGTGAAACGGGCACGGTTTCCCCTCGATCGGCGCGGCGCGGCGCGGCGCGGCGTGGGGCGGTGCGGCGCGGGGCGAGGCGAGGCGCAGTGCGCGGCGCGGGGCGAGGCGGTGCAGGGCGAGGCGGGGCCGGTGCGGCAGGCGCGTGTGGCGGGGGTGGGGTGAGGTGCGGCACGGCGGAGGCGGTCGGGCGGACTGTCCCACGTGGGCGGCTGGAGTGGTCCCGCGCGCGGGTGGGCGGAACGAGGGGTGGAGGCGAAGTGAGGTGGTCCGAGAAGTGACGACGAGAGGATCTTCCATGGAGAGTTTCGGGACCCGGCTGCGGCGGGCGACCAGCGAGCGTGGTCCGGTCTGCGTGGGCATCGACCCGCACGCCGCGCTGCTCGCCCGCTGGGGGCTGCCGGACGATGTCGACGGTCTTGCCAGCTTTGGTCAGACGGTTGTCGACGCGCTCGCGGACCGGGTTGCCATCTTCAAGCCACAATCCGCATTTTTCGAACGTTTCGGATCCCAGGGACTCGCCGTACTTGAGTCAATTATCCGACAGTTGCGGAATGCCGGGGCGCTCGTTCTCCTGGACGCGAAGCGTGGGGACGTCGGTTCCACGATGACCGCGTACGCGTCGGCCTACCTGGAGCCATCCAGTCCGATGTATGTCGACGCGATCACCGCGAGCCCTTTTCTCGGGGTCGGCGCGCTCGGTCCGATGTTCGACGCCGCGCGTCGCAACGGCGGCGGTGTGTTCGTGTTGGCGTTGACCTCGAATCCCGAGGGGCGGGCCGTCCAGCATGCCCGTGCGGCCGACGGGCGCACGGTCGCGCAGACGGTGATCGACGAGATTTCCCAGCTCAACATGGGTGTGGAGCCGCTCGGCAGCTTCGGGTTGGTGGTCGGGGCGACGATCGGCGAGACCGGACATGATCTGTCGCGGGTCAATGGCCCGCTGCTCGCGCCGGGGCTCGGCGCCCAGGGTGCGACCGCGGAGGACCTCCGCGCGGTCTTCGGGAAAGGGCTTTCCCTGGTCCTCCCGTCGTACTCCCGCGACGTCCTGGCGCAAGGTCCCTCGGTGTCCGGTTTGCGGGACGCGGTGGCCCGGGTGCAGGTCGAATGCCGTGATGCGCTCGGTGTCGGCTTTGAGTGATTGAGCGACGCCTGTGCGTGATCATGGCGCGGCGACGTTGCTGAAAACGTCATTCGCCGCTAGTTTTCCCGGCGCTGGGAACCACATGCCCCTTTGGTTCCCGGTCACACCACGTTTCACAGATGCGGTGGTGCGTCCCGCCCACCGCGATAGGGACCCGAGGAGAACTGGTGCCGCTCCCGTCACTGAGCCCCGAACAGCGTGCTGCCGCGCTGGTGAAGGCCGCGGAGATCCGCAAAGCCCGTGCTGAGCTGAAGGAGCAGCTCAAGCAGGGCAAGACCACCCTCGCCGCCGTGCTCGACCGCGCGGAAGGCGACGACGTCGTCGGAAAGTTGAAGGTTTCGGCCGTCCTCCAGGCGCTGCCTGGCATCGGCAAGATCCGAGCCACCCAGATCATGGAGAAGCTCAAGATTGCCGACAGCCGCCGCCTCCGCGGTCTCGGTGAGCAGCAGCGAAAGGCGCTGCTCGGGGAGTTCGCTGCGAACTAGTTCGCGGCACCGTGTAGAAACAAGCAGTGAGCATGGATGACGACGCGCGCCCGGCAGCTCGGCTCACCGTCCTGTCCGGCCCCTCCGGGGTCGGCAAGGACAGCGTGATCGAGTCCGTCCGGGCGCGCTCGCACTGGGTATGGCTGTCGGTGTCGGTGACGACCCGGAAGATGCGCGACAACGAGGTCGACGGGGTGCACTACTACTTCGTCGACCGGGTCGAGTTCGAGCGACTCAGAGCCAGCGGGCAACTGCTGGAGTGGGCCGAGTTCGCCGGCAACCTCTACGGCACGCCCCGCGCTGCGGTCGAGGCGCGGCTGCGCGAGGGCGTGCCGGTGCTGCTGAAGATCGACCTTCAGGGCGCCCGCCAGGTGCGGGCCGCGATGCCCGAGGCGCAGTTGGTGTTCCTGGCGCCGCCGAGCATCGAGGAGCTGAAACGCCGGCTGGTCGGGCGTGGCACCGAGGACGAGGAGACGATCCGGCGCCGGCTGGCGCACGCCGACGAGGAATTGGCGGCGGAGGCCGAGTTCGACCGGACGATCGTCAATGACGTCGTCGAGCGCGCCGCGGATGAGCTGGTAGGATTGCTCGGTTCGTCGTTTCTGACCCCGACTCAACTTGGTTCCACCCGTTTCGAAGCCACCGGCTTCGGGGCTGCCCGCTCTGAAGCCACCAACTTCGGAGCCACCCGCTCTGAGACCGCCAGCCTCGGAGCCGCCCACTTCGAGCCCACCCGGTTCGGAGCAGGTGGATTCGGGGCGAGCGAATTCGAGTCGGGCGAGTTCGAGGCGACGAACCCCGACCCGGGTCACCTGAACTCGCTTCATCGGTAGCCCGGGCACAATCCAGACCGGCCAGACCGGCCCCAGAACCAACCGCCGGCAGGTGGTTGAGAACTCAGAGGTTTGTTTCCGTGGGATCCATCGCGAATCCGGAAGGCATCACCAACCCCCCGATCGACGAGCTGCTCGACAAGACCACGTCGAAGTACGCCCTGGTCATCTTCGCCGCCAAGCGGGCCCGCCAGGTCAACGCCTACTACAGCCAGCTCGGCGAGGGCCTGCTGGAGTACGTCGGGCCGCTGGTGGAGACCACGCCGCAGGAGAAGCCGCTCTCCATCGCGATGCGCGAGATCAACGCGGGGCTGCTCACCGCAGAGCCGACCGACCAGCCGTAACCCGGCGACGTCCCGATGCCCCCACGGGTCGTACTCGGTGTAGGCGGCGGCATCGCCGCCTACAAGGCTTGCGAGCTGCTCCGGCTGTTCACCGAGTCGGGGCATGACGTCCGGGTGGTGCCGAGCGCGTCGGCACTGCGCTTCGTCGGGGCGCCGACCTGGGCGGCCCTGTCCGGCAATCCGGTCGCCGACGACGTGTGGTCGGACGTGCACGAGGTGCCGCACGTCCGGCTCGGCCAGTCCGCCGACCTCGTGGTGGTCGCCCCGGCGACCGCCGACCTGTTGGCGAAGGCCGCCCACGGGCTGGCCGACGACCTGCTCACCAACACCCTGCTGACCGCGCGGTGCCCGGTCGTGCTCGCCCCGGCGATGCACACCGAGATGTGGGAGCACCCGGCCACCGTCGACAACGTGGCCACCCTGCGCCGCCGGGGCGTACTCGTGATCGAGCCGGCCAGCGGCCGGCTGACCGGTGCCGACACCGGCAAGGGCCGATTGCCGGATCCGGCGGCCATCTTCGCGTACGCCCGGCGGGTCCTGCGCCACGGCGGCCCGGGCGCACGCGACCTGACCGGCCGGCACGTGGTCGTCACGGCTGGCGGCACCCGCGAACCACTCGATCCGGTGCGTTTCCTCGGCAACCGCTCGTCGGGCAAGCAGGGATACGCGTTCGCCGTCACGGCCGCGGCCCGGGGTGCCCGGGTGACGCTGGTCGCCGCGAACGTCACGCTGCCCGATCCGGCCGGGGTCGATGTCGTGCGGGTCGGCACGACCGAGGAGCTGCGGCGGGCGACGCTCGCCGCCGCCGAGGACGCCGACGTCGTGGTGATGGCGGCGGCACCCGCGGACTTCCGGCCCGCCACCTACGCCGACCAGAAGATCAAGAAGGCGGCGGACGGGGTGGCGCCCACGATCGAACTGGTCACCAACCCGGACATCGCCGCCGAGCTGGGCGAGCGTAAGCCGCCCGGCCAGATCCTGGTGGCCTTCGCCGCCGAGACCGGTGACGCGGTGGTCAACGCCCGGGCCAAACTGGTGCGCAAGAGGGCGGACCTGATCGTGGTCAACGAGGTCGGACCGGACAAGGTGTTCGGGGCGGAGACGAACGCGGCCACCGTGCTCGGAGCTGACGGATCAACGACAGAACTCCCGCAACAGGCCAAGGATGATCTGGCCGACGCGGTGTGGGAGCTGGTGGTCAGCCGGTTCACCGGCTCGTGACCTTCGCGTCGGTGCGAGGGCCTAGGCTCGGTCTTTGGGGCGGTAGGTCTCTACACTGCCGCGAGGACTTTCGATTGCGAAAGAGTTTCCTGACGTGAGGAGCACCGTGGCACGACGCCTGTTTACTTCCGAGTCCGTCACGGAAGGTCACCCCGACAAGATCGCCGACCAGATCAGCGACGGCATCCTGGACGCGCTCCTGTCACAGGACCCGCGCAGCCGGGTCGCGGTCGAAACCCTGATCACGACCGGCCAGGTCCACGTCGCCGGCGAGGTGACCACCCAGGCATACGCCGACATCCCGACGATCGTCCGCGAGACGATCCTGGGCATCGGCTACGACTCGTCGAAGAAGGGCTTCGACGGCGCGTCGTGCGGCGTCAGCGTCTCCATCGGCTCCCAGTCGCCCGACATCGCCCAGGGCGTCGACACCGCGATCGAGCTGCGGGCCGGCGAGGGCGGCAGCGACCTGCTCGACCAGCAGGGCGCCGGCGACCAGGGCATGATGTTCGGCTTCGCCTGCTCCGAGACGCCGGAGCTGATGCCGCTGCCGATCGCGCTGGCCCACCGGCTGGCCCGCCGGCTCTCCGCGGCCCGCAAGGACGGCACCATCCCCTACCTGCGGCCCGACGGCAAGACCCAGGTCACCATCGAATACGACGGGCTGCGCCCGGTGCGGCTCGACACCGTCGTCGTCTCCAGCCAGCACGCCGCCGACATCTCGCTCGAGTCGCTGCTGACCCCCGACGTCCGCGAGCACGTCATCGCCCCCGAGCTCGAGGGCCTGGGCCTGGACACCGAGGGCTACCGGCTGCTGGTCAACCCGACCGGCCGCTTCGAGATCGGCGGCCCGATGGGCGACGCAGGCCTCACCGGCCGCAAGATCATCGTCGACACCTACGGCGGCTACGCCCGGCACGGCGGCGGCGCCTTCTCCGGCAAGGACCCGTCGAAGGTCGACCGCTCCGCGGCGTACGCGACCCGCTGGGTCGCCAAGAACGTCGTCGCCGCCGGGCTCGCCGAGCGCTGCGAGGTGCAGGTCGCGTACGCGATCGGCAAGGCCCACCCGGTCAGCCTCTTCGTCGAGACGTTCGGCACCGAGACCGTCCCGGTCGACCGGATCGAGGCGGCGATCAAGGAGATCTTCGACCTGCGGCCCGCCGCGATCATCCGCGACCTCGACCTGCTGCGCCCGATCTACCGGCAGACCGCCGCCTACGGCCACTTCGGCCGTGAGCTGCCGGACCTGAGCTGGGAGAGCACCGAGCGGGCCGGCGACCTGAAGTCCGCCGTCGGCGCCTGAGCCGGCCGCGCCACGCCGCGGTTCCCGGCGGTCGGCAGCCGACCGCCGGACCCAGGCAGGATGGCGCGGTGACCACGACACGTAGCCGGAGCGACCGGCAGCCCGCCCAGCGGCTGCCGGTCGCCCGCGTCTGTGTCGACGTGCCGCTGGCCCACCTCGACCGGCCGTTCGACTACCTGGTCCCCGCCGACGTCGAGGAGACGGCACTGCCCGGCACCCGGGTCCGGGTGCGGTTCGCCGGGCAGCTCGTCGACGGCTGGCTGCTGGACCGGGTCGACTCGTCCGGCCACGACGGCAAGCTCGCCTTCCTCGAACGGCTGGTGTCACCCGAACGGGTACTGACCCCGGAGGTCGCCCGGCTCGCCCGGGCGGTCGCCGACCGCTACGCGGGCAATCTCGCCGACGTACTGCGACTGGCCGTCCCACCCCGCCACGCCCGCGCCGAACAGGCCACCCCGCCCCGCGATCTTGCGGATGTCGCCGCCCAGAACGGGACAGAAGGGGGAGACAACCGCAAGATCGCGGAGAGTTCGGCGGAGCGGGGGACGGAAAGGGCAGCGGAGCGGGGGACGGGGGACGGGGACGGCGGGTGGGGGGACTACCCGGCGGGGCCGGGGTTCCTGCGGGCGCTCGCCGAAGAGCGTCGGCCCCGGGCCGTCTGGTCGGCACTGCCCGGCACCGACTGGGCCGCCGCGTACGCGCACGCCATCGCCGCCACCGTCGGCACCGGCCGGGGCGCGGTCGCCGTCGTCGCCGACGCCCGCGACCTCGACCGGCTCGACACCGCGCTTTCCACCGTCCTCGGCCCGGGCCGGCACGTCGCACTGTCCGCCGCCCTCGGCCCGGCCAAGCGCTACCGGGCCTTCCTCGCCGCCAGCCGCGGGCAGGTACCCGTCGTGGTCGGCACCCGGGCCGCCATGTTCGCCCCGGTCGAGCGCCTCGGCCTGGTCGCCATCTGGGACGACGGCGACGACCTGCACGCCGAACCCCGGGCGCCGTACCCGCACGCCCGCGAGGTGCTGCTGACCCGTGCCCAGCTCGCCGACGCCGCCGTGCTGGTCGGCGGGTACGCCCGCACCGGGGAGGCGCAGCAGCTCGTCGAGACCGGCTGGGCCCGCGAGATCGTGGCGAGCCGGGCCACGCTGCGGGCGCGTACCCCGGCGGTGCGGCCGACCGGCGACGACCCGCAGCTGGCCCGCGACCCGGCCGCCGCGACCGCCCGGCTGCCCAGCCTCGCCTGGGACGCCGCCCGGGCCGCGTTGAAGGCCGACGCCCCGGTGCTGGTGCAGGTGCCCCGGCGCGGCTACCTGCCGGCCGTCGCCTGCGTCGACTGCCGTACCCCGGCCCGGTGCGCGCACTGTGCCGGCCCGCTCGCCCTGCGCTCGGCGAACGCCCCGCCCGCCTGCCGGTGGTGCGGCCGCGTCACCGCCGCGTACACCTGCCCGACCTGCGGCGGCCGGCGGCTGCGGGCCGCCGTCGTCGGCGCCCGCCGCACCGCCGAGGAACTCGGCCGGGCCTTCCCCGGCGCCCCGGTACGCACCTCCGGACGCGACGAGGTGCTGGCCGCCGTACCCGGCGGCGCCGCCCTCGTGGTCGCCACGCCCGGCGCCGAACCGGTCGCCGACGGCGGCTACGGCGCGGTGCTGCTGCTCGACACCTGGGCCATGCTGACCCGGGCCGACCTGCGGGCCGGCGAGGAGGCGCTGCGCCGCTGGATGGCGGCGGCGGCGCTGGCCCGCCCGGCGGCGGCCGGCGGCCGGGTCGTGGTCGTCGCCGACGGCGGGCTCACCCCGGTTCAGGCCCTGCTGCGCTGGGATCCCGGCTGGTTCGCCGGCCGGGAACTCGCCGAGCGCCGGGAACTCGGCTTCCCGCCGGCCGTACGGATGGCCAGCGTCACCGGCGTACCCGAGGCGGTCGCCGACCTGCTGGCCGCGGCCCGGCTGCCCGACGGCGCGGTCGTGTTGGGGCCGGTCCCGGCCGGCGACGGCCAGGAACGGATGCTCGTCCGGGTGGCCCGCTCCGGGGCGGCCGCGCTGGCCCGCGCCCTGCACGAGGCGGCCGGGATCCGGTCGGCCCGCAAGGCCGCCCGGCCGGTCCGCGTCCAGGTCGACCCGCACGACCTCTTCTGAGTACCCGGTGGTTGGCCTCCGCAGACGCGGGTAGACCACCGTGTCGCAGACGAGGGAGGACGTGATGTCGGGTAAACGGCCAGGCAGCAAGGGGTACGACATCAAGCGTGCCCGGCTGCGTAACGAGATCGAGAACACCGGGGTGGCCCCGGACGGCCGCGCCGACGAGCTGGCCAACCGGGTCCTGCGCGAGGACGAGCGGCGCACCGGAGTGCTGCGCGGCACACGCGGCCTGGGTCCCAAGGGCGAACGGGGACCGGGCGAGCCCAAGTGACCGGCCGGCGTCCGCCCGGCATGCCTGCGGCCCCCGCCGACGGCATGCCGGGCCCGACGCGGCCTGGGGACGGAGGGAAAGGATGAGCGCGGATCGGGTACGGGTCCGGGCACTGCTGGACCGGCACGGCCGCCTCTACGCCGAGGAGGCCGGCATCCGGCTCGCCGACGCGCCGGGCCCGCTGTACCAGCTACTGGTGCTCGCCACGTTGCTGAGCACCCGCATCCGGGCGGGGGTGGCGACCGCCGCCGCCCGGGAACTGTTCGCCGCCGGCCTGCGTACCCCGAAGGACATGGCCGCCGCCCGCCGCCCGGACCTGATCGCGGCGCTCGGCCGGGGCCACTACCGCCGGTACGACGAGCGGACCGCGACGATGCTCGCCGAAGAGGCGCGGTTGTGCCTGGACCGGTGGCGCGGCGACCTGCGGCGGCTGCACGCCGAGGCGGCCGGCGACCTGTCCCGGACCCGCAAGCTGCTGACCGAGTTTCCGGGCATCGGACCCACCGGCGCCGACATCTACCTGCGTGAGGCGCAGGCGGTGTGGGACGACGTCCGGCCGTACGCCGACCGGCGGGTCGCCGCCGGCGCCGACCGGGTGGGCCTGCCGTCCGCGCCGGACGCGCTGGCCGGGCTGGTGCCGGAGCGGGACTTCGCCCGGTTGACGGCGGCGCTGGTCCGGGTGGCGCTGGACCCGGATTCGGCCGGCGACGTGGTCGCCGCACGCTAGCCCCGGACGGCGGGAGTCATTTCTTGTCGCTGGCCGGCGGCTTGGTCACCGACCACACGATGAACGCGGCGATGGCGGCGAGCACGAAGATGGCGCCTGACGGCCGGCCCTCCTCGCTGCCACCGATGCCGAAGACCAGAACGGCGATCCCCGCCCCGAAGGACGCGATCGTCCGGAACCGACGGTTGTCCACGACTCGAAACCTAGAGTGATCGGTCAGTTGCTCCGCGTGCTTCGGGGCTCGGATGCCGGTCCTGCCGGGAGCGCCGCCGCTTCGGCCCGCGGCTCCCGTGTTTCGGCTTGTGTCGGTCCGTCCGATCCGCCCGGCCGCTTCGTCCGGGCTGCCCGGTCTGCCCGCCCGCCGGGCAGTCCACACCTCGCTGATCAAGGAGTAAACGTGGCTCTTTGGTCCGAATTGCCGCGCAACGAGTCCTTGATCAACGCGGTCACCGTTCGCGGCCATCGGGACGCCACCGACGCATCGGCATCGACGCGTTTGCCGGGGGTGGGGGCGGGAACGCTGGTCGATGAGCGGTGCGGATTCGCGAGCCGTGCCGCGGAAGGAGGCCGCATCATGACAGCCCAGCAGAACCCGCTGACGGGCCGATGGGTGGCGTTCCTGGCCGCCGATGGGGTCGAGGAGGTCGAGTACACCGAGCCGCGCAAGGCCGCCGAGGAGGCCGGCGCACAGGTCGAGCTGGTGTCGATCCGGCCGGGCCGGATCCAGGCGATGGAGAAGGACCTGAAGAAGGCCGGCAGCTACGAGGTCAGCCGGACCGTCGACGAGGCCAGCGCCGACGACTACGACGCGCTGGTGCTGCCCGGCGGCGCGGTCAACCCGGACCGCCTGCGGATGAACGAGGCCGCGATGCGTTTCGTCCGGTCGTTCTTCGAGCAGCACAAGCCGGTCGCCGCGATCTGCCACGGCCCGTGGAGCCTGGTCGAGGCCGACGTGGTCGGGGGGAGGACGGTGACGTCGTTCCCGAGCCTGCGCACCGACATCATGAACGCCGGCGGCATCTGGGTGGACAAGGAGGTCCAGGTGGATGCGGGGCTGGTCACCAGCCGACGGCCCGACGACATCCCGGCGTTCTGCGCGGCGATGGTCGAGGAGATAGCCACCGGGCGGCAGGCCGGCCAGATGGCGACGGTCTGATCCCTGAGCACCGGACCCGCGGCAGGCGGGTGTCCGGTGGACGGGGCCGTGGCCCGCGTCGGGAGGACCCACCCCCTCGGCGTGTGGGCCACGGCCCCCCGCCGTGCCGGGGCCGGGCGGCCCCCGGCCACGGCCGTAGACTGGACCGTCAGCACCGCCGCCGTACGTGAAGGAGCCATCCCGCGTGACCGTCCAGCCCATCCGCCTGTTCGGAGATCCGGTGCTGCGCACGCCGGCCGAGCCGGTGGTCGACTTCGACGCCGAGCTGCGCAAGCTCGTCGCCGACCTCACCGACACCATGCTGGACAGCAGCGGTGCCGGCCTCGCCGCCCCGCAGCTCGGTGTGGGCCTGCGGGTCTTCGCCTTCGACGTCGACGACGTCGTCGGTCACCTGATCAACCCGGTGCTCGACTTCCCCGACGAGGAGGAGCAGGACGGCCCCGAGGGGTGCCTGTCGATCCCGGGGCTCTACTTCGACACCAAACGGCGGATGAACGTGGTGGCCAAGGGCTTCAACTCGTACGGCGACCCGGTGCAGGTGGTCGGCACCGGCCTGATGGCCCGCTGCGTGCAGCACGAGACCGACCACCTCGACGGGGTGCTCTTCCTCGACCGGCTCGACGCGCAGGGCCGCAAGGAGGCGATGAAGGCGATCCGGCAGGCGGACTGGTACGACCGCGCCGCCCCGCCGGTGGTCAAGGTCAGCCCGCACGACGCGGGCAACCCGTTCGGGCTGGGCCGGTGACCCGCTTGCGCCTGGTATTCGCCGGTACGCCGGCCGTCGCCGTACCCGCCCTCGACGCGATCGCCGCCGCCGGCCACGAGCTGCTGGCCGTGGTGACCCGGCCCGACGCCCCGGCCGGCCGGGGCCGCCGGCTGGTCCGTTCACCCGTCGGTGCCTGGGCCGACGAGCGTGGCATCGAGGTACTCACCCCGGAGAAGCCGCGCGAGCCCGAGTTCCTGGACCGGCTGCGGAGTCTCGCGCCCGACGTGGTGCCGGTCGTCGCGTACGGCGCCCTGGTGCCGCAGGTGGCGCTGGACATTCCGGCGAAGGGCTGGATCAACCTGCACTTCTCGCTGCTGCCGGCCTGGCGCGGTGCGGCGCCGGTGCAGCACGCGGTGCTGCACGGCGACGAGCTGGCCGGCGCCAGCGTCTTCCAGCTGGAGGCCGGCCTGGACACCGGCCCGGTCTTCGGCACGCTCACCGACGAGATCCGGCCCGGCGACACCTCCGGCGACCTGCTGGAGCGGCTCGCCGTCTCCGGCGCCGGGCTGCTGGTCGCGGTGCTCGACGCGATCGCCTCCGGTGCGGCGCGGGCCGAGCCGCAGCCCGCCGACGGGGTCAGCCTGGCTCCGAAGCTGACCGCCGAGGACGCCCAGGTCCGCTGGACGGACCCGGCGTTCGCGGTCGACCGGCGTATCCGGGCCTGCACCCCGGCCCCCGGGGCCTGGACCACGTTCCGGTCCGACCGGGTCAAGCTCGGCCCGGTGCGCCCGGTCGCCAACGGTCCCGACCTCGCACCCGGCGAACTGCTTGTCGAGCGGAGCCAGGTGCTGGCCGGTACGGCCACCACACCCGTCGCGCTCGGCGAGGTCCGCGCCGCGGGCAAGAAGGCGATGCCGGCCACCGACTGGGCACGTGGCGTGCGCGTCACGGCGGGGGAGTGTTTCGAGTGACCGACACCAACCCGCACGAGGGCGGCCACCCGGCCACCCGCCCGGCACACCCGGCCCGCGACAGCCGGGGCCGCGACCCACGTGGTCAGGACCGCGACTTCCGGAGCCGGGACGCCCGGCCGGGGCGCGACGGCCGCCCGGCGCGGTCCGCCCGGTCCGTCGTGGACCGCGCACGGCAGGCGGCGTACGAGGCGATCGCCGCGGTCTACCGTGACGACGCGTACGCGAACCTGGTGCTGCCGGCGATCCTGCGCGACATGGGTCTGTACGGCCGGGACGCGGCGTTCGCCACCGAGCTGACGTACGGCACCCTGCGGGCGCAGGGCACCCTCGACCTGATCATCGCCGCGGCCGCCGAGCGGGACGTCGACCGGATCGACCCGCCGGCCCGTGACGCGCTGCGGTTGGGCGCCTACCAGATCCTGCACACCAGGGTGCCGGCACACGCCGCGGTGTCGTCGACGGTCGACCTGGTCCGCGCCGTCGCGCCCGGAGCGACCGGGTTCGTCAACGCCGTACTGCGCGGGATCACGGTGAAGGACGCCGACGGCTGGGTCGAGCAGCTCGCCCCGGCGTACGAGGCGGACCCGCTCGGGCACCTCGCCATCGCCCACCACCATCCACGGTGGATAGTGCGGGCGTTCTCCGAGGCGCTCGGCGGCGACCTCGGCGAGACGACCCGGCTGCTCATCGAGGACAACGAGCCCCCGCCGGTGCACCTGTGCGTACGCCCCGGCCGCGCCGACGCCGTCAAGATCGCCGACCAGGTCGGCGGGGCGCCGGGCGCCTTCTCCCCGTACGCCGTCTATCTGCCCGGCGGCGCGCCGGGCGACCTGAACGCGGTGCGCGACGGTCGGGCGCACGTGCAGGACGAGGGTTCCCAACTGGTCGCGCTCGCCCTCGCCGAAGCCCCGGTCGACGGCGACGACCGGCGCTGGCTCGACCTGTGCGCCGGGCCGGGCGGCAAGGCGGGCCTGCTCGGCGCGCTGGCCGCCCAGCGCGACGCCCACCTGACCGCGGTCGAGGTCGCCGAACACCGGGCCGCGCTGGTCGCCCAGGCGGTACGCGGCATGCCGGTCACCGTGCTGGCCACCGACGGGCGCACCGTCGGCCGCGACGAGCAACTCCCCGCCGGCGGCTTCGACCGGGTGCTGGTCGACGCCCCCTGCACCGGCCTCGGCTCGCTGCGCCGGCGCCCGGAGTCGCGGTGGCGCCGCCAGCCGTCCGACCTGCCGCCGCTGACCCGGCTGCAACGCGAGCTGCTGGGCGCCGCCCTGAACGCGGTCCGGCCGGGCGGTGTCGTCGCCTACGTCACCTGCTCGCCGCACACCGTCGAGACGCACGTGACGGTCACCGAGGCGGCCCGCCGGTCCGGGGTGTCGGTCGACTTCGTCGACGCCCGCCCGCTGCTGCCGGCCGGGATGCCGGGGCTGGGCGAGGGGCCGACGGTGCAGCTGTGGCCGCACCGGCACGGCACCGACGCGATGTTCCTGGCGGTGCTGCGCCGCACCGACTGACCGGGGTACGGGCGGGCGCGGGAACCGACCCCGCCCGCCCGTACCGTGTCACCGCCAGAGGCGGAGCCTCACCCCCAGAGGCGGAGCACGCCGGTTCCGGCGTCGCGCATCGACCGGTTGACCGGGAAGTCGTCGCCGAAGAAGAGCAGGCATTTGACGCCCCGGTCACCGGCACGCCACTCGGGCTCCTCAGGCGGCAGCACGATCGCGCGGACGCGGCGACGGACGTCGCCGACCGGCACGTCGGTGTACTTCGCGATCACCCGATAGCAGCCGTCCCGCATCCGGTCGTCACCGAATGCCTCTTCCCGGCTCTGGTCGGCCACCATGTGCACCCCGGCGAACTCGCTGTGGTGTGTCTCCTGGCAGGCGACCGGCTCCAGCTTGTCGGTCCACCGGCCCGGGCGCAGCCGGTGCCGGAAACAACCGAGCCGCAGTTCGGAATCGGTTTTCAGCGCACCCTGGAGGGAGCCCTCCCGGTTGACCGGCCGGGGATCGTCGAGGGCGATGCGTTCCACCACGTCACACCGGAACCAGCGGGCGCCGCCCTGCCAGGCCGGTGGGGTGGGCACGATCGCGCGCAGGTCGAGGCGGGCGGTGCGCCAGTCGGCGCCCAGCCACTCGCGGGCCTTTCCGTCGCACGTGGCGAACGCGGCCACCATGGCGGGGTCGCCGAGTTGCGGCGTCGCGGTGACCCCGGCGTCGAACTGTCCGACGTGGAGGGTTTCAGCCTGGTGCCGTGTCCCGCAGTCCACCGGGCGGTAGTCGGCGGCCGGCGCGTCCTGGCGCATCGCGTACGGATGGCACTCGCCGACCGCCGGCACGACGACGGCCGGTTCGGGCAGGGCCGCCCAGTCGTCGGTGAGCAGGCCGTCCACCCCGGCCGGGTTGCCGCAGCCGGTGACCGCCAGGGCCAGGCCGGCGGCCAGCGCCGCGAGCAGCCGGCGTGCGCGTTGGTGCCGCGTCGTCGTCCTCATTGGACCGGGAGGGCGTTGTCGCCGCCCCCGCGTACGGATCGGGTCAGCTGGTCCGGCATCCAGAGCAGGCATCGCACGCCGCGGTCGCCGGCCGTCCAGGCCGCCTCGTCCGGCTCGTAGAAGAGCGTGCCGGCACGGTACTCCAGGTCGCCGTCGACGGGCACCTTCGCGTAGGCGGCGACCAGCCGCAGGCAGGCCGTGTGGGTGGCCGCCTCGTCGTCCAGGAACGCCTCGTAGGTCACA
This sequence comes from Polymorphospora sp. NPDC050346, assembly GCF_040655695.1. NCBI lineage: Bacteria > Bacillati > Actinomycetota > Actinomycetes > Micromonosporales > Micromonosporaceae > Polymorphospora > Polymorphospora sp. NPDC050346. Next base: position 95,313 of record NZ_JBFAKM010000024.1, read on the forward strand.
TGTTTCGTGGTGTGGATCCCGACGAACTCGCTCTCGTGCGGTCTGTCGCACGTCGTCCCCGGGATGGACGCGACGGTGTCGTCCGGCGCCAGGATGACCTTGAAGCACCCGTAGAGAAGCTCCGGTTGCGTCCTCAACGCGTCCTTCAGCGAGCCCTTACGCCCCACCCCGAGGGTGGCGTCCAGGGCCCGGACCTCGCTGAGATCACACCGGAACCACCGGGCACCGCCGCTCCAGGCCGTCTCGGTGGGCGTACGGACCGCCAGTTTCAGCCGCGCCGTCCGCCAGTCCCCGCCGACCCAGTCGCGGGCCTTCCGGTCGCACTCGGCGAACGCGGCCCGGATCGTCGGGCTGCCGTCCGGCGGGGCGGAGTCGGCGTCCTCGAACGTCCCGACGTGCACCGTCTCGGCGCGCTGGGTGATGTCGCAGTCGACGGGGCGGTGGTCGGCCATCGAGATCCTGGTGCTGCCCGAGACGGATTCGTGGCACAGGCCGACGACCGGTACGACCGCGACCGGCTCGGGCAGGGCCGCCCAGTCATCGGTGAGCAGGCCGTCGACGTCGGCCGGGTTGCCGCAGCTGGCCACCGCCAGGATCAGGCCGGCGGCCAGCGTCGCGAGCAGGGTACGGAGCGGTCGCCGCTCACGCATGTGGGTCCTCACCCGATCGGGAGGGCGCTGTTGCCGCCATTGCGTACGGACCGGCTGATGCCGCCCGACAACCAGGCCAGGCAGCGGATGCTACGGCTGCCCATCGTCCACTCGTCGAGGGTCGGGTAGTAGTAGATGCTGCCGGTGCGGTACTTGACGTTGCCGTCGTCGGGCACCTTCGCGAACTTCGCGATGACCTTCCGGCAGTTGCGGTGGATGTCCTCGTGGCTGCCTTCAGCGGTCAGCTTCTCCCAGCTCAGGTTCGTCTCGAAGCTGCCGGCGAACTCGGCCGTGTGCCGCCGGTTGCACGGGGCGGGAGTCGCCTTGTTCTCGTCCTCGTCGAAGTCGTAGCAGCCGTAGCGCGGCTCCGACCCGTTGGTCATCGCGTCCTTGAGCGACGCCGTGCCGGAACGGGGCCCGTCGTCCTCGATGGAGTTGCGCCGGCCGAGGTCGCAGCGGAACCAGCGGGCGCCGCCACGCCAGGCGTTCTGGCTGGGCGGTACGACGTTCAGCGTCAGCGCGGCCTCCCGCCAGTCGCCACCGAGCCAACCCCGGGACGCCTTGTCGCATTCGGCGTACGCGTCATGCAGCGGCTTGGTGCCGCCGTCGGGATACTCGGTCACCGCCGCCGGGAAGGTGCCGACCTGGATGGTCTCGGCCAGGTGCTTCTCGGTGCAGGCGACGGGACGGTAGTCGGTGGCCTTGCGGCGTACCCAGCCGGCGTACTCGTGGCAGACGTTCGCCTCCGGCACGAAGCCGACCGCCGCCGGCAACTCCGGCCAGTCGTCGGTCAGCATGCCGTCGACTCCGGCCGGGTTGCCGCAGCCGGTCGCCACGGCCAGCGTCACGGTCGCGGCCAGGGCCGCCATCCACCGTCGCATTGATCGTTCCATGCCTTTCGGGCTCATTGGATGGGCAGTGCTCTGGTGCCGCCGCCGCGTACGGAGCGGCTCAGGCCGTCCTCCAGCCACAGCAGGCACTGGACACCCCGGTCGCCGGCTGCCCACTCGTACTCGTCGGGCGGGTAGGCGATGGTCCCGGCGCGGTGTTCGAGGTTTCCGTCGACCGGAACCTTCGCGTACGCGGCGACCAGGCGCAGACAGGCACGGTGGGTTCCGTCGAGGTCCGCGGTGAGGGCGGCGTGGCTGCCGTGGGTGGCGGTGTGGACGCCGACGAACTCCCCCTGGTGCCGCTCGGTGCACGGCACCGGTTTCGTCGAATCGACGAATCCGTCGGAGGTGACGATCTCGAAGCATCGGTGCAGCAGGTCGGAGTCACCCGTCAGGGAGCCTTCGAGGGAACTGCGGCGGTCGAGCTTCACGTTGGAACCCAGATCGTCGGTTTGGCTGAGGTCGCAACGGAACCAGCGGGCCCCGCCCCGCCACGCGTTCTCGGTCGGCACCCGGACGTTGAGATCGAGGGCGGCGGCGCGCCAGTCGGCCCCGAGCCAGGACCGGGACTGTTCGTCGCACTCGTCGAACGCGGCGTGCATCGCCGGGCCGTCGGTCGCCGGCCGGGTGCCGGTGTTGGGAAACGTGCCGACGTACGAGGTCTCGTCCTGGTGGGTCATCGTGCACTCGATCGGCCGGAAGTCGTCACGGTGGACCTCGATGCTCGCGACCGACCGGTGGCACTGCCCGGCGCGGGGTGTGACGCGGGTGGGCGCGGCGAGTGCCGGCCAGTCGTCGGTCAGGTCCCGGTCCAGGTCGTCGGGGATGCCACAGCCGGATATCAGCAGTACGACACACGCGGCCAGTGCCGCCGGGTGCCGTCGCATCGATGACCCTCCGTGCATCGGGATGGAGCCGACCGTTTCCGAAGCCGGGTGCGGCTGGCCGACGGGCGTGGAGCCTACGGCACCCGGTGTGCGCGTGGGTCGGCCGTACGGCTGGAATTGATCACCCCACCGCCGCGCTGGAAAGCGGCCAACTCGCGGGGCCGACGTACGATGACGCCGATCCGTCCGCTTCGCCGCTGGAGTGCCGATATGAACCTCGCGGACACCGACACACTGATCACGTTCATCGCCGGGGTGGCGATCGTCGTCGGCATCCTCGGGGTGATCGTCCCGGTGCTGCCGGGACTGCCGCTGTGCTGGGGTGGCGTGCTGCTGTGGGCGATCTTCGCCGACGGCGGCTGGGTGAAGTGGGTGATCCTGGCCGTCGCCACCCTGATCGCGGTCGTCGGCGCCGTCGTCCAGTACGCCTGGCCGGGCCGCAACCTGAAACGTTCCGGCGTGCCCAACCGGACGCTGCTGCTCGGCGGCCTGCTCGGCCTCGTCGGGTTCTTCGTGGTGCCGGTGGTGGGCCTGATCCTCGGCTTCGTGCTCGGGGTGTGGCTGGCCGAGCGGATGCGGCTGGGCGACAACCAGGCCGCGTGGCCGTCGACGAAGAACGCGTTGAAGGCCGCCGGCCTGTCGATGCTGATCGAGCTCGGCGCCGCGCTGGGAATCGCCTTCGTCTGGGTCGTCGGCCTGATCGTCGTCTGACGGCAGGCCGGGACGGTCCGCCCGGTGGTCACCTCGCCGCCGGCGAACAGGCCGCCCGGCCGGGGCACCCCGGCCGGGCGGTCCGGGTGCCGGTCAGCGCAGCGTGGCGGCCTGGGCCGCGCCGACGATGCCGGCGGTGTTGCGCAGTTCGGCCGGCACCACCGGGGTGCGGATGTCGATCAGCGGCAGGAACTCGGCCGCCTTCTTGCTCACCCCGCCGCCGATGATCATCAGATCGGGGCGGAGCAGCATCTCCACCATCTCCAGGTATTCCTGGACCCGGCCGGCCCAGGTCGGCCAGTCCAGCCCGTCGAGCTGGCGGGCCCGGTCGGAGGCGTAGTCCTCGGCGTCGCCGCCGCGCAGCTCCAGGTGACCGAACTCGGTGTTCGGCACCAGCCTCCCGTCGAGGAACAGGGCGCTGCCGATGCCGGTGCCGAAGGTGAGCATCAGGGTCACGCCGGGCCGCCCGCGTCCGGCCCCGTACGTCATCTCGGCCACGCCCGCCGCGTCGGCGTCGTTGAGCACCACGACCGGCATCCCGATCCGGGCGGCGAACAGTTCGGCGGCCGGGGCGTCCAGCCAGGAGGCGTCCATGTTGGCCGCGGTGCGTACGACACCGTCGACGACGACGCCGGGGAAGGTGATCCCGACCCGGTCGGTCGCGTCGAAGCGGGACACCACCTCGGCGACGGTCTCCACCACGCTGGTCACGTCGGCCGGTGCCGGGGTCTCGATCCGCTGCCGGGGCTGGGCGAGTTCACCTGTCGCGAGGTCGACCGGTGCCCCCTTGATGCCCGAACCGCCGATGTCGACGCCCAACACGCTCATTGACCACTCACCGTCCGTTCCGCACCCGGGGATGCCACCCGCACCCGCCGGCTGCCGTGTCCACTGGAACAACGAACCTACGTGACCTTCGGCGGTGGCGCGTGTCCGGTGCCGGTCGATGATTCGTACACTGGCGCGGTGAACGCCCCAGCTCCGATCGTCGCGCCCAGCATCCTCGCCGCCGATTTCGCCAACCTGGCCGACGAGGCCCGGGCGGTGGAGGGGGCCGCGGACTGGCTGCACGTCGACGTGATGGACAACCACTTCGTGCCCAACCTGACGATCGGCCTGCCGGTCGTGCAGAGCCTGATCGCGGCCACGTCGCTGCCGTTCGACGTACACCTGATGATCGAGGATCCGCGGCGCTGGGCGCCCGGCTACGCCGACGCCGGTGCCTACAACGTCACCTTTCACGCCGAGGCGTCGGACAATCCGGTGGCGCTGGCCCGCGACCTGCGGGCGGCCGGTGCCAAGGCGGGTCTGGCGATCGACCGGGACACCCCGATCGAGCCCTACCTGGAACTGCTGCCCAGCTTCGACACCCTGCTGATCATGACGATCAAGGCCGGGTTCGGCGGGCAGCGGTTCATCCCCGAGCTGCTCGACAAGGTCCGCGCCGCCCGGCGGCACGTCGACGCCGGCCACCTGGAGCTGCGGATCGAGGTCGACGGCGGGATCGCCGCCGACACCATCGAGCAGGCCGCCGACGCCGGCGCCGACGCGTTCGTCGCCGGAACCGCTGTCTACGGGGCCGACGATCCGGCCGAGGCCGTACGGAAGCTGCGGCGGCTCGCCGAGCGCGCCGCGGCGCGGGCGTGAACGGGGCGGGCGGGATGCGCGGGAGCGCGGCGGTGGGCGGGCCGGTCCGGCCCCGCCGGTCCCGCCCCGCCGTCGCGGCGGACGGCAGGGGCCGGCGGTGAGCGTCGAGCCGGCCGATGCCCGTCCCGACCTGATCCTGGTCGTGGACGACGACGACGACATCGCCCGGTTCGTCGAGTTCAACCTTCGCCTGCACGGCTTCGAGGTGATCCGCGCCCGCGACGGCCTGGAGGCGCTGGCGATGGTCGAGCGGCACCGCCCCGACCTGGCCGTGGTCGACCTGATGATGCCGCAGATCGACGGCCTGGAGCTGACCCGCCGGCTGCGGGCCAACCCGCTGTCGGCCGCCCTGGCGATCATCATGCTGACCGCCAAGGGGCTCACGGTCGACAAGGTGGTCGGGCTCACCGCCGGCGCCGACGACTACCTGGTCAAGCCGTTCGACACCTCCGAGCTGGTGGCCCGGGTCGTCTCGACACTGCGCCGCAACCGGGAATACCGCGAGCTGTCGCCGCTGACCGGGCTGCCGGGCAACACCCGGATCCAGCGGGAGATCACCGACCGGGTACGCGGCGGCTTCGACTACGCCGTCTGCTACATCGACATCGACCGGTTCAAGAGCGTCAACGACTGCTACGGCTTCGGCCGCGGCGACGAGTTCATCAGCGCCCTGGCCCGCAGCCTGCACCGGGCGGTTCTCGGCGCGGGTCTGCCGCCGGCCTTCCTCGGCCATGTCGGCGGCGACGACTTCGTGATCGTCTGCGCCCCCGACCAGGTCCGGCCGCTGACCGAGCGGGCCGTCGTCGACTTCGAGAGCGCCGCCGACGAACTGTACGACCCGCGCGACGCCAAACGTGGCTTCGTCGAGGTCAAGGACCGGCGCGGCAACGTGCACAAGGCCCACCTGGTGACCCTGTCGGTCGGGGTGGCCCTGTCGACCCCGACGCGGCGGTTCACCGACCCGCGCGAGATCATCGCGGTCGCCAACGAGATGAAGTCGGTGGCGAAGAGTCAGCCCGGCTCGTTCATCGCCGCCGACCGCCGGCTCAACAGTCACTGACCTGGGCCGACGCCTGCGAAGAGGCGGCCAGGGAGCGGGCCGGCGAGTGTGACGTAGGTCGCCCCTGGCGCGCCTTGTGCGCGCGGACGTGTAAGACTCTGGGCAGTACCCACCACGCGCTGGCGGGACTCGGTGTAATTCCGAACCGGCGGTGATCCGGGGTTTCCGCCCCGGTCAGCCCGCGACCCGGTCGTAACCAACGGCCGGTTGACCTGGTGACGATTCCAGGGCCGACGGTTGGGGGCAGGTCGCCCGGCGGCCCGCGCCCAGACAGTCCGGATGGGAGACAGCGCGCGGGACGGACGGGTCCGTCGACGGCACCTTTCGTGTGCCGTTCCTCGGGCTTTTCCGGGGTCGGCTCCGCCGTCCCCGGGTTCGCCGCCGCTCATCCCCCTGCCCGCGCGCCGACCGGCACGCGAGGAAAGCAGGGGCAGCACCATGGCGAACGTCTCCACCGACGAGGCGATGCGCCGCGCGATCGCGCTGGCCGCCCGGGGGCTCGGTACCACCAGCCCCAACCCGGTGGTCGGCTGCGTGTTGCTCGACCCGTCCGGCGAGGTCGTCGGCGAGGGCTTCCACGCCTACACCGGCGGTCCGCACGCCGAGATCGTGGCGCTGGCGCAGGCCGGTGAGCGGGCCAAGGGCGGCACCGCCGTCATCACCCTGGAACCGTGCAACCACACTGGCCGCACCGGCCCGTGCGCGCAGGCGCTGATCCAGGCCGGCATCTCCCGGGTCGTGGTCGCGGTCAGCGACCCCAACCCGGTCGCCTCCGGGGGCGCGCACACGCTGCGCGAGGCCGGGATCGAGGTGGTCACCGGGGTTCGCGCCGCCGAGGCGGAGGCCGGCAACATCGCCTGGCTGACCTCGGTACGCCGCGGCTGGCCGTACGTGACCTGGAAATACGCCGCCACCCTCGACGGCCGGTCCGCCGCCGCCGACAACACCAGCATGTGGATCACCTCCGAGGCGGCCCGGATGGACGTGCACGCCCTGCGCGGCACCGTCGACGCCGTCCTGGTCGGCGTCGGCACCGTGCTCGCCGACGACCCCCGGCTCACCGCCCGCAACCTGCGTGACGGCAGCCTCGCCATCCGGCAGCCGCTGCGGGTCGTGGTCGACTCCTCGGGGCGTACCCCGGAACAGGCCCGGGTCCGCGACGGCGCCGCCCGGACCTGGGTCGCGACCGCCGACGAGGTCGGCACCGTCGACGGCGGGCGGGTCGACCTGCCGGCGCTGCTCGCGGCCCTGGACCGGCGCGGTGTCCGGTCGGTGCTGCTGGAGGGCGGGCCGACGCTCGCCGGGGCGTTCCTGGCCGCCGGCCTCGTCGACCGGGTGATCGGGTACGTCGCGCCGAAGCTGCTCGGCGCCGGCCCGGCCGCGCTCTCCGGGGCCGGCGTGACCACGATCGCCGAGATCATCGAGCTGGACTTCGTCGACATCACCCAGGTCGGCCCCGACCTGCGGTTCACCGCGGTTCCCCGCAAGAGGGAGGGCTAGGGCATGTTCACCGGCATCGTCGAGGAACTCGGCGAGATCATCCGGGTCACCGACACCGGCACCGACTCGGTGCTCGTCGCCGTACGCGGCCCGGTGGTCGCCCCGGACGCCCGGCACGGCGACTCGATCTCGGTCAACGGCGTCTGCCTGACCGTCGTCGACGTCGACGGTGACGTGTTCACCGCCGACGTGATGGGCGAGACGCTGCGCCGTTCGTCGCTCGGCGCGCTGGCCGAGGGCGACCGGGTGAACCTGGAGCGGGCGGCCACGCTCGCCACCCGGCTTGGCGGTCACCTGGTGCAGGGGCACGTCGACGGGGTGGCCACGATCACCGCCCGGGAACCCGCCGAGAAGTGGGAGACGGTGCGGTTCTCGCTCCCCGCCGACCTCGCCCGTTACGTGGTCGAGAAGGGCTCGATCACCGTCGACGGGGTGTCGCTGACCGTCGTCGACGTGGACGACGACTCGTTCTCGGTCGGTCTGATCCCGACCACCCTCACCCTGACCACCTTCGGCCGCAAGGGCGTCGGTGACCCGGTCAACCTGGAGGTCGACGTGATCGCCAAGTACGTGGAGAAGCTGCTGGGCGGGACCGGCGCCGCGTCGGCCGCGCCGCTTTCGGGGCGGTCGTGATGGGCACCTTCGGCACCATCGAGCAGGCCGTCGCCGACATCGCGGCCGGCCGCCCGGTCGTCGTCGTGGACGACGAGGACCGCGAGAACGAGGGCGACCTGATCTTCGCCGCCGAGCTGGCCACCCCGGAACTGCTGGCGTTCATGGTCCGCCACACCTCGGGCTACATCTGCGCGCCGCTGACCGAGGCCGACGCCGACCGGCTCGAACTGCCGCCGATGTACCACACCAACCAGGACCGGCGCGGCACCGCGTACACGGTCACCGTCGACGCCCGCGAGGGGGTCAGCACCGGCATCTCGGCCGCCGACCGGGCGCACACCATCCGGCTGCTCGCCGACGCGGCGACGTCGCCGGCCGACCTGGCCCGGCCCGGCCACGTGGTGCCGCTGCGGGCCAAGGCCGGCGGGGTGCTGCGCCGGCCCGGGCACACCGAGGCCGCCGTCGACCTGGCCGTGCTGGCCGGCCTGCGACCGGCGGCGGTGCTGTGCGAGCTGGTCAACGACGACGGCACCATGCAGCGGCTGCCGGACCTCGCGCGGTTCAGCGCCGAGCACGGACTGACGCTGATCACCATCGCCGACCTGATCGCCTACCGGCGGCGTACGGAGAAGCAGGTCGAGCGGGTCGCGGAGGCCCGCATCCCGACCGCGCACGGGGTGTTCCGGGCGGTCGGCTACCGCGCCGAGTACGACACCAACGAGCACATCGCCCTGGTCGCCGGCGACCTCGGCGACGGTGAGGACGTGCTGGTCCGGGTGCACTCGGAGTGCCTGACCGGGGACGTGTTCGGTTCGCTGCGCTGCGACTGCGGCCCGCAGCTCGACGCGGCGCTGGCCCGGGTGGCGCAGGAGGGGCGCGGCGTCGTGCTGTACGTGCGCGGCCACGAGGGGCGCGGCATCGGGCTGCTGCACAAGTTGCAGGCCTACCAGTTGCAGGACCTGGGGCGCGACACCGTCGACGCCAACCTGGAACTGGGCCTGCCGGCCGACGCCCGCGACTACGGCACCGGCGCCCAGATCCTCTACGACCTCGGCGTCCGGTCGATGCGGCTGATCACCAACAACCCGGCGAAGCGCGCCGGGCTGGAGGGCTACGGCCTCAAGATCGTCGGCGGGGTGCGGCTGCCGGTGCGCTCGCATCCGGAGAACGTGCGCTACCTGCGCACCAAGCGTGACCGGATGGGACACCTGCTCGACGAGCTGGACAACGAGACGGGCCGGCTCGACGCCGTCGCCGACGGTACGGCGTAGCGGTCCACCGGCCTTTCCACGGAACGGAGTCTGACGATGGCGGGATTCGGTGCCCCCGGGGTGTCCACGGTGGACGCGGGCGGGTTGACGCTCGGCGTGGTCGCCGCGCGCTGGCACGGGCAACTGGTCGACCACATGCTCGACCGGGCGGTCGCGGCCGGCAAGGCGTGCGGCGTACGCGAGGTGGTGGTCGCCCGGGTCGCCGGGTCGGTGGAGCTGCCGGTGGTGGCGCAGGCGCTGGCCCGCCGCTGCGACGCGGTGGTGGCGCTCGGCGTCGTCGTACGCGGCGCGACCGCGCACTTCGACTATGTCTGCCAGTCGGTGACCGAGGGGCTGACCCGGGTCGCGCTCGACGAGTCGACCCCGGTCGGCCACGGGGTGCTGACGGTCAACACGATCGAGCAGGCCCGCGACCGGGCCGGCCTGCCCGACTCGGCCGAGGACAAGGGCTGGGACAGCGCCGTCGCGGTGCTCGACGCCGCCCTGGCCATCCGCGCCCTCTGACCCCCGCGCCTCCCATCCCCGCGATCTTGCGGTTGTCTCCTCCCTTTGTCGGGTTTGCCCGGCGACAAGTGCAAGATCGCGGGGGTGTCAGAGGCGGCCGGCCTCGATGATGCGGCGCAGGAACTGCCTCGTACGCGGCTCGGTGGGGTCACCGAACACCCGCTCGGGCGGGCCCTGCTCGATCACCCGGCCGCCGTCGAGGAAGCAGACCCGGTCGGCGACCTGCCGGGCGAAGCTCATCTCGTGGGTGGCCAGCACCATCGTCATCCCGTCCGCCTTCAGGTCGCGGATCATGGTCAGCACCTCGCCGACCAGTTCCGGGTCCAGGGCCGAGGTGACCTCGTCGAGCAGCATCAGCCGCGGCGAGTTGACCAGTGCCCGGACGATCGCCACCCGCTGCTGCTGACCGCCGGAGAGCCGGTCGGGATAGGCGCCGGCCTTCTCCGCCAGCCCCACCCGGGCCAGCAGGTCGCGGGCCTGCGCCTCGGCGTCGGCCCGGTCCCGCCGGTGCACCCGGCGCGGGGCGAGGGTGATGTTGTCCAGCACCGTCAGGTGCGGGAACAGGTTGTACGCCTGGAACACGATCCCGATCCGCTGGCGTACCCGGTCGGCGTCGGTGCCGGGGGCGGTGATGTGGTCGCCGTCGAGGTGGATCGTGCCGTCGTCGATCTCCTCCAGCAGGTTGACGCAGCGCAGGAGCGTCGACTTGCCCGAGCCGGACGCCCCGATCAGCGCCACCACCTCGTGCTCGGCGACGTCGAGGTCCAGCCCGTCGAGTACGACGTTGCCGGCGAACACCTTGCGCAGGCCCCGGCAGGACAGCACCGCCATCTCATCCTCCTGCCTGGCGGCGGGCCGCCCGCAGCGTCACCCAGTCGGTGACCGCGATCAGCGGGATCGCCAGCAGCACGAAAAGCATCCCGGCCACGATGTACGGGGTGTAGTTGAACGTCTCGGCGGTCGCGATCTGCGCGGCGCGTACCGCGTCGATCGGACCGGCCAGCGACACCAGCCCGACGTCCTTCTGGAGCGCGACGGTGTCGTTGAGCAGCGGCGGCGCCACCCGGCGCACCGCCTGCGGCAGCACCACGTGCCGCATCGTCTGCCGGTACGTCAGCCCGAGCGAGCGGGCCGCCGCGAGCTGGCTCGGGTGCACCGACTCGATGCCGGCCCGGAACACCTCGGCCAGGTAGCCGCCGTACGTCAGTACCAGGGCGGCGCCGCCGAGCACCAGCACGCTCGGCATGCCCTGCAGCCGCAGCCCGGGCACGCCGAGGGTGAGCACGTACAGCACGATGATCAGCGGCAGGCCGCGGAACGTGTACGTGTAGCCGGTCGCCAGCGCCCGGACCGGGAAGAAGACCGCGCCGCGCAGGGTGCGCAGCAACGCGATCAGCAGGCCGAGGGCGAGTGCGCCGAGCGCGCAGAAGACCAGCAGCCGTACGTTGAGCCACAGTCCGGTGAGGACGGCCGGGAACGCGTCGCGGGCGATGTCGAGGTCGAGGAACGACGCGCGGACCCGCTCCCAGCCGGGCGCACCGGTGACCGCGACGACGAGCAGGGTGCCGAGCACCCCGGTCGACAGCGCGGCGACCAGCACCGAGCGGACCGTCTGCCGCCTGCGGTAGGCGGCCCGCTCGATCTGGTGTTTCGACGGGGTGTGCGGTGTCACGTGAGTTCGGGGGCGCCCGCCACCTGGGCGAGCCACTTCTTTTCCAGCTCGGCGAGCGTGCCGGCCCGGCTCAGGTCGTCGACGGCGGTGCTGACGCAGCCGGTCAGCGCCGACCCCTTGTCCAGGACCAGGCCGAACAGCTCCGGTACGCCGACCTGCGGCACCTGGCCGACGATCTTCGCGTCGGTGATCTCCGCGGCGGTGATGTAGAAGGCGGTCGGCAGGTCGACCACGAGACCGTCGATCTGGCCGTTCTGGAGGGCCTTCTTCGCGTCGTCGTTGCTGTTGTAGACCTGCGGCTGGCTGTTGGGCTGGACCAGTTCGGTGATCGCCGAGTAGCTGGTGGTGCCGACCTGGGCGCCGAGCTTGGCGTCCTTGAGGTCGGCGAGCGAGGTGGCGCCGGCGATCTTCGACGACTTCAGCGCGATGATCGTCTGCCGCACCTTGTAGTAGGGGGAGGAGAAGTCGACGGCCTGCTTGCGGGCGTCGGTGATGGAAAACTGGTTGATGTCGAAGTCGAACTCCTTCGGCCCCGGGGCGATCGCGTTGTCGAACCGGACCCGGGTCCAGACCACGTCCTCTTTGGCGTAGCCGAGCTTCTCGGCGATCGCGTACGCGACCGCGGATTCGAAGCCCTGCCCGTTGGCCGGGTCGTTGCCGCTGAACCACGGCTCGTACGCCGGGTCGTCGGTGCCGATGGTGAGCTTGCCCGCGGTCCTGGTCGGCAGCGACTCCTTCGTGCAGGCCGAACCGGCGGCGGGGGTGCCGGAGGTGGTGGGGGTGGGTTCCTCGGGGGCGCAGCCGGCGAGGGCGACCAGTAGGGCGCCGGTCGCGGCGAGGCGCGTGACGGTGGTGGATGGGCGTGCCATGGCTGGTGAGCATAGGGCGCGTGGCGGCAGGGATCGTCAGCCGTCACAGCATCGCGACTTCCCCGTGACCTGCCCCACGTACCGGCGCGGCCGGTCACCCCCGTCCCGGCTCCCGCGATCTTGCGATTATCTCCCCCTTTCGGGGCTTTTGTCGGGCGACAAGTGCAAGATCGACGGGGGTTGGCGTGGCGGCGGCGGGCCAGGGGATGGGAACGGGGAGGGGCCGGCGGCGGGGCCGGACCGGGGCGGCTGCGAGAATCCGTACCCGTGAAGACGTTCGAGGAGCTGTTCGCCGAACTCCAGGCCAAGGCCGCCGCCGGCACCCCGGGATCGGGGACGGTGGCCGCGCTGGAGCGCGGCGTGCACGCGATCGGCAAGAAGGTCGTCGAGGAGGCGGCCGAGGCGTGGATGGCGGCCGAGCACGAGGGCCCCGAACGCGCCGCGGAGGAGATCTCCCAACTGCTCTACCAGGCCCAGGTGCTGATGCTCGCCACCGGACTGGAGCTCAAGGACGTCTACCGACATCTGTGACGTGCCCGTCGCCCGACCGGAAACGTCACAAGGAGCACCAGATGCTGCGGATCGCCGTACCCAACAAAGGCACCCTCTCCCGTCCGGCCGCCGACATGCTGCGCGAGGCCGGCTACCGTCAACGCACCTCCGACCGTGACCTCGTCTGCCAGGACGAGGGCAACGACGTCGAGTTCTTCTACCTGCGCCCCCGCGACATCGCCACCTACGTCGGCTCCGGCGACCTGGACCTCGGCATCACCGGCCGCGACCTGCTCGTCGACTCCGACAGCCCGGCCACCGAGATCCTCGACCTGAACTTCGCCGCCGCCTCGTTCCGGTTCGCCGCCCGGCCGGGCACCCTCGGCCCCGACGGCGACGTCAGTGGCCGGCGGATCGCCACCTCGTTCCCCGGTGTCGTCGCCCGCCACCTCGCCGAGCACGGCCGCGAGGCCGAGGTCATCCGGCTCGACGGCGCGGTCGAGAACGCCATCCGGCTCGGTGTCGCCGACGTCGTCGCCGACGTGGTCGAGACCGGCGCCACGCTGCGCCAGGCCGGCCTGGTCGTCGTCGGCGAGCCGATCCTGCACTCCACGGCGGTGCTGATCGGCCGCTCCGACGCGCCGTCCGCCCCGGCGGCCGGCGTCGACGCGGCCGGCGGTGGCAGCGGCCCGGCCGCGCCGCTCAGCGGACAGGCGGGCCAGCTCATCCGCCGGCTCCAGGGCGTCCTGGTCGCCCGCCGCTACGTGATGCTCGCCTACGACGTACGCGCCGACCTGCTTGACCAGGCGTCCGCGCTGACGCCCGGCATCGAGTCGCCGACCATCTCGCCGCTGCACCGCGAGGGCTGGGTCGCCGTCCAGGCGATGGTGCGGCGCGACGCCGTACACCGGATCATGGACGAGCTGTACGACCTGGGCGCCCGGGCGATCCTGGTCACCGTCATCCACGCCTGCCGGCTGTGAGGCCGACCGGGGCCGGCCCGGGCGACCGGGCCGGCCGGGTGGCCGGTGCGGGGCCGGGGGGCCGGTCGTGAAGACGTTGCCCGGCTGGGTGGCCCTCGGCCTGGCCACCGTCGGCGGGGTCGCCTCGGCGGCGCAAAGTGCCACCAACGCCGAACTCGGCGCCCGGATGGGCAACGCCGCCCTCGGCGCCGTGGTCAACAACGCCGTCGGTACGACCGTCGTGCTCGTCGGGCTGCTGGTCATGCCGTCGATGCGCACCGGACTGCGGGCCCTGTGGCGGTCCGGGCTGCCGTGGTGGGCCTACCTCGGTGGGCTCGGCGGCGCGTTCTTCGTCACCGCCGCCACCTACGCCGTACCGGTGCTCGGCGTCGCCCTGTTCACCATCGCCCAGGTGACCGGCAACAGCTTCGGCGGGCTGGCGGTCGACCGCGGCGGCCTGGCACCCGGTGGACGCCTGGCGCTGACCTGGCCACGGGTGGCCGGCGCCCTGCTCGGGATCGGCGCGGTCGCGCTGGCCCAGGTCGGCCGCCCGTACGGCGACCTGGCTCTGGCCGGGGTCGCGCTCGCGGTCGCCGGCGGCCTCGCCGTGGCGTTGCAGTCCGCGCTCAACGCGCGGCTCTCGGCGGCCAGCAGCAACGCCGCCGGCACCGCCGTCAACTTCGCCGTCAGCACCCCGGCCGTCGTCGCCGCCGCGGTGGCGCTCGGCGTGCTGCCGCACCTGAGCGGGCCGTGGCCGACCGACTGGTACCTCTACGTCGGCGGCGTACTCGCCGTGACCATCGTGGTGATCCTGCTGCTCAGCGTCCGGTCCGTCGGCGTACTGCGGACCGGGCTGGCCATCGTCGGCGGCCAGCTCGGCGGCGCGCTGCTGCTCGACCTGATCGTGCCCGGCGGCCCGGGTGCGAGCCTCGCGGTGCTGGCCGGCGCGCTGCTGACGGCGGTGGCGGTGGTCGTGTCCGGCCGGGTTGTCCGCCCCGCCCCGGCCGGTTCCTGACCCCCGTGCCCGTCCGGCCCCGCCTATCGTGGCGGCATGTTGGACGAGATCAATACCCGTCACCAGGTCGCCTACGACGAGATCGCGGAGCGGTTCGCCGAGATCAATGCCGAGATGCCAGCCGGCTACCTCGTACCGGCGCAGGAGTTCGGGAAACTCGCCGAGGCCGGCCCGATCCTGGACCTCGGCTGCGGTGCCGGTCGGGACATGGCGTACTGGGCGGACCGCGGCCGCCGGGTGGTCGGGCTGGATCTGTCACTCGGCATGCTCCGGCAGGCCGCGGCCCGTTGCGGGCAACCCCTGGCCCAGGGCGACATGTGCGGTCTGCCGTTCCGGGCCGGGGTCTTCACGGGAGTCTGGTGCTCGGCGTCGCTGCTGCACCTGCCGAAGGCGCTGGCCCCGGTGGTACTCGCCGAGATCGCCCGGGTGCTGCGGCCCGGTGGCGTGCTGATGGTCGCGCTCAAGGAGGGCGGCGGGGAGGGCTGGGAGGACGAGTCCTTCTGGAACACTCCCGGCGGCGTCACCCGCTTCTTCGCCCGGTACGCCTCGGCGGAGGTCGACGCGCTGCTCGCCGCCGCCTTCGACACCCGGGTGCAGCGCCGGTACACCTCCGAGATCGGCACCGCCTGGCTGACCCACCTGGCCGTCCGGCGGCCCTGATCGAACACCGGCGCGACCGGCCGGTCAGGGGATCGGGCCGCTGCGTAGCGTCAGTCGTACGGTGCTGCCGGACGGGGCACTGCTGCCGCCCGCCGGCGACTGGGCGGAGACCCAGGTGCCGAGCCCGGTCAGCGTCGGCCGGAAGCCGGCCGCGATGACCTGTTGCCGGGCCGGCACCATGGGCAGGCCCACGACGTGCGGCACCGGGCGTAGCGGCACCTGGAAGTCGAGGGTGTACGCACAGTTCGCCCCCGTCATCGCCGGCATCCCGATCAGGTGGCTGCCGGCGTAGAACTCCTGTTCCGGGGTCAGGTTCAGCGGTGGCGGCACGAGGTTGTCCGGTACCCGGCCGGGCAGGTGCGGCGAGTGCTCGGGCCAGAGGTACTTGGCGAAGAACATGGTCACCAGGTCGGCGGCGGCCAGGGCCAGCGGCGGGCACGGGCCGCGTTCCGGGTCGCACGGCGTCT
This sequence comes from Polymorphospora sp. NPDC050346, assembly GCF_040655695.1. Lineage (NCBI taxonomy): Bacteria > Bacillati > Actinomycetota > Actinomycetes > Micromonosporales > Micromonosporaceae > Polymorphospora > Polymorphospora sp. NPDC050346. The sequence goes on from NZ_JBFAKM010000024.1 coordinate 111,185, forward strand.
GGCCGGCGGGCAGGTAGTCGAAGTGGCGGCCGTTGGCGAACGTCGCCCGGTGCCGGGGGATCGGCAGCGCCGACCACTGGGCGGCGTTGAGTTCGGTGAAGGAGTCCTCGGCCGGATGTCCCGCGACGATCAGCTTCGGCCGGTTCAGGGCGACGATCGGCAGCGTGACGTTGAGTTCCTGCCAGGTGCCGCTCAGCCCGGCGTACGCGGCGACGTTCGGGGTGACCGTCGCGAACCAGGCGGCGAGGAGCGCCCCGTACGAGTGTCCGGCGACGCCGGTCCTCTCCGCCGGCATCAGGACGTCGCTGTGTTCCCAGTTCTGCCGCATCCAGTTCAGCAGCGCCCCGAGCACCGGTACGGACGGGTGGCTCGCGTTCTGCGGAAGGATGGATATGTGGGTCAGTTCCGGGACCGCCACGACGTAGCCGCTGCGGGCGAGTTGGGCCGGCAGTTGGATCCACTTGCGGAAATGGTTCGGATCATTGGCGCAGTGACCGTGCGCGAAAATGATCAGTGGATAGCGTCCGCAACCGTCGAGGATCGGAGCCGTGGCCACCGCGCCGTCGAGGCTGGGAAAGAAGACCCGGACCCGGGTCGGTGCGCCCTCCGCGGGGGAGTATTCCCGCATCCCGTGGAAGACCGGGGTCAGTGCGCTCGGCTGCCAACCGATCGGGCAGCTCGCGGGCGGTGGTGTCGGTCCCGTCATGAGGCAATCATTCGGCGGTTCCGGGTGCCAATCGAGAAGACTATCGCGTAACCGTCAGTGCCATTTTCCGGTGATATTGGAAAGTGCGATCACCGATGCCCGCGGGATTGGGGAAATGGTGTTCGCCGATCATTCGCCGGGGCGGCGGGTCGTTCTCGGGGCGCCGGGAACGGGGCCGTTCCGTGGCCGGGTGCGACATCGTGGCCGATCGATGCGGCACACTGGAGTGGTGAGTGACTCCGCTGTCGTGCGGCTGCGGCCGCGGCGAATCCGCAAGACCTGCTGGGCCCTGGCGGCGGCGGTGGTCGTCCTGTTCACCGTGGTCGGGACCGCGCTGCGCGGCCCGACCGGTGACGGAATGGGTACGTTCCAGCGCGGTGACCAGTTCGCGATGATCGGTCTGGGCGTGCTGATCGCCGCCGGCATCCTGATGTTCACCCGTCCCTGGGTCGAGGCCGACGCCAAGGGGGTGCGGATCCGCAACGTGCTCGGTTCCTGGGACCTGCCGTGGGATGTCGTCCGGTCGGTCCGGTTCGACCGCGGCTCGGCGTGGGCCAGCGTGGAACTGCACGACGACGAGCTGATCCCGGTGCTGGCGTTGCAGGTGGTCGACAAGGAGCACGCCGTCGAAGGCGTACGGGCCCTGCGTGCCCTGCACGCCGACGCCGGGGTGTCGACCCCCACGCCCGGCTGACGCCGTCGTCGGTCGGTGCCGAAGCGGCGCGGGCCGGCGCGGCCGGGGTCGTGCGTGTAAATGTGAGCAGCCTGGTAGACTTTTCAGCGTCGACCAGGCTGCCCGCATGGCAGCCACGAAGCGGAGCGCCTGCTCCCACCCGGATCGCCGCGACAGGTGATCGGGTCCGGTCAACCCGGGAGGGCCCGTCCCTACCTGGGCGTCACGTCCGCGTGCGCGGGTCGTGGCCGACCGGTCGAGCAGGCCCTGGCATGCGCCGGGGCCTTCTGCTTTCCGGGTCGGTGTCCCGTCCGGGACACCGCTGGGAGTCGGCGCCAAGGTGATAACAGACTGAGGAGGCCACATCAGCGTCGAGCCACGGGTGAACGAGCAGATCCGGGCACGTGAGGTCCGACTCGTCGGCCCTGAGGGTGAGCAGGTGGGCATCGTCCCGCTGGAGCGTGCCCTGCAGTTGGCCGCGGACGTCGACCTGGACCTGGTCGAGGTTGCGCCGATGGCGCGCCCGCCGGTGTGCAAGCTCATGGACTTCGGAAAGTTCAAGTACGAGAGTGCACTCAAGGCGCGCGAAGCCCGGCGTAACCAGCAACAGACCGTCATCAAGGAAATGAAGCTGCGGCCCAAGATCGACCCGCACGACTACGAGACCAAGAAGGGTCACGTGGTGCGGTTCCTCAAGGCGGGCGACAAGGTCAAGGTGACGATCATGTTCCGCGGTCGCGAGCAGAGCCGTCCGGAGCTGGGCTACCGGCTCCTGCGCCGGCTCGAGTCGGAGATCTCGGAGCTGGGATACGTCGAGGCCGCCCCCAAGCAGGACGGCCGAAACATGATCATGGTTCTGGCGCCGCACCGCGCCGTCAAGGCGTCCGCCGTGGCCGCCACCGCCGCCCGTGGCGGAGCGCCGCGTGACCGTGACACCGAGGCGGCACCGGCCAATCCGGCCGGGCCGGCCGGAGCCGCCGGGGACACCGGCACCGCCGCCGACAACAGCGGCGAGTAACAGGGGAGAGACGTTTCAAATGCCGAAGATGAAGAGCCACACCGGTACGGGAAAGCGGGTCCGGGTGACCGGCCGCGGCAAGCTCCGTACCGAGCAGGCCGGCAAGCGCCACCTGCTGGAGGGCAAGCCCTCCACCCGTACGCGCCGGCTGACCGGCACGGTCGAGGTGGCCAAGGCTGACGTCAAGCGAATCAAGAAGCTGCTCGGCCGCTGACGCGCGCCACCCGACTGACCTAAGGAGTAGTTGAGATGGCACGCGTCAAGCGGGCAGTCAACGCCCAGAAGAAGCGCCGCACCCTGCTGGAGACCGCCAGCGGCTACCGCGGCCAGCGCTCGCGCCTGTACCGCAAGGCCAAGGAGCAGGTGCTGCACTCGATGCAGTACGCCTACCGGGACCGCCGCGACCGCAAGGGCGACTTCCGGCAGCTCTGGATCACCCGGATCAACGCGGGCGCCCGCGCCAACGGACTGACCTACAACCGGTTCATCCAGGGCCTGCGGCTCGCCGGTGTCGAGGTCGACCGCAAGATCCTGGCCGACCTGGCCGTCAACGACGCGGCGGCGTTCACCGCGCTCGTCGAGGTCGCCAAGGCCGCGGTCGCGGCCGAGGGCACCGGTGGCCCGGCGGCCCAGGCCGCCTGATCCCCTGAACCATGGTCGAGGCGTCCCGCGTGTTGTCCGGACAGCATGAGGGGCGCCTCGACCATGTCTGGGCGGCGGAGCCCCGGTTCACCCCGCGTACGCCGCGGGTCGTCGCCGCCCGCCGGCTGCACCGCCGCCGGGACCGGGAGGCGACCGGCCGGTTCCTGGCCGAGGGCCCGCAGGCGGTCCGCGAGGCGCTGACCGCCGCCGGTGGCGTACACGAACTCTTCGGCACCGACGACGCGTTGCGCCGGTACGACGAGCTGGTCGCCGCCGCCGTCGCCGCGGGCGTACCGGTGTCGCCGGTGACCGACGACGGCCTGGCCGCGCTGACCGAGACGGTGGCCCCGCAGGGGGTCGTGGCCGTCTGCGCGCAGCGGCACGTGCCGCTGGCCGCCGCGCTGGCCCGGGCACCCCGGCTGGTCGCCGTCCTCGCCGGGATCCGCGATCCGGGCAACGCCGGCACCGTGCTGCGTACGGCCGACGCCGCCGGCGCGGGTGCGGTCGTCTTCGCCGGCGACGCCGTCGACCCGTACAACGGCAAGTGCGTCCGGGCGACCGCCGGCAGCCTCTTCCACCTCGACGTGGTGCGCGACGGCGACCCGGCCGCGGTCGTCGCCGCGCTGCGCGGCGCCGGGCTGACCGTGCTGGCCGCCACCGGGTACGGCGACACCGACCTCGACGACCTCGCCGACGACGGCGGCCTCGGCCGGCCCACCGCGTGGCTGTTCGGGTCGGAGGCCCACGGCCTGCCGCCGGAGCTGGCAGCGGCCGCCGACGCCCGGGTCCGGGTGCCGCTGCACGGCCGCGCCGAGAGCCTGAACCTGGCTGCCGCGGCGGCGGTATGCCTGTACGCTTCGGCCAGAGCACTTCGTCACAGGGAGCCCCGCAGATGAACGAGCACGGCACGAGCGAACGCGGCCGGTCCGTCGCCGCCGCGCGCCGCCGCTCGTTTAGCCAGCCCGCCGGTCGCGGCGGGCGGTGGGGCTGAACCCATCCCTTGATCGTCGACCGGCGGGCTGCGGCACAGCCGCGCGTCCGTAGACTCTCCACCGCCGTCCGGAACACGTGACGTCACGCGCCGCGTCGACCACGTCGCGTCCGCTCACCGCGTGCGTCCGGGCCGCGCCCGACGTGAAGGAGTGCCCGCCCGTCATGACCTACCGCAACGACCCGTACGACCCCAAACAGGTCGCGTTGCTCGACCAGAGTGCCCTCGACGAAGCCGTCGCCGCCGCCGAGAAGGCGTTCGCGGATGCCGGTGACCTCGACGCCCTCGCCGCGCTGCGCCCGGCACACCTGGGCGACCGGGCCCCGGTGTCGCTGGCCCGCCGCGAGATCGGCGCCCTGCCGCCGGCGGCGAAGTCCGACGCGGGCAAGCGCGTCAACCAGGCCCGGACCACGATCCAGGCCGGCTTCGACGCCCGCCAGGTGGTGCTGCGCGAGGAGCAGGCGCAGCGGGTGCTGGCCGAGGAGCGGGTCGACGTCAGCCTGCCCGGCGACCGGCGCCCCCGGGGCGCGCGGCACCCGTTGAGCACCCTCATGGAGCGCATCGGCGACCTGTTCGTCGGCATGGGCTACGAGATCGCCGACGGCCCCGAGGTCGAGCTGGAGTGGGCCAACTTCGACGCGCTGAACATCCCGCCGGACCACCCGGCCCGCGGCCTGATGGACACCTTCCACGTCGCGGCGGCCGACGGGTCCACGGAGGGCTCCGGGCTGGTGCTGCGTACGCACACCTCGCCGGTGCAGGCGCGCACGATGCTGACCCGCACCCCGCCGATCTACGTCGTGGTGCCGGGCCGGGTCTACCGCACCGACGAACTCGACGCCACCCACACGCCGGTCTTCCACCAGGTCGAGGGCCTGGTGGTCGACAAGGGCATCACGATGGCGCACCTGCGCGGCACCCTGGACCACTTCGCCCGGGCGATGTTCGGCCCGGACGCGCGGACCCGCTGGCGGCCGCACTACTTCCCGTTCACCGAGCCGTCGGCCGAGTTCGACGTGTGGTTCGCCGAGCACCGCGACGGTCCGCGCTGGGTCGAGTGGGGCGGCTGCGGCATGGTCAACCCGAGGGTGCTGCGGGCCTGCGGCATCGACCCGGAGGTCTACTCCGGGTTCGCGTTCGGGATGGGCATCGAGCGCACGCTGATGTTCCGGCACGGGGTCAGCGACATGCGCGACATGGTCGAGGGCGACGTGCGGTTCACCCGCGCCTTCGGTGTCGAGATCTAGCGGCCGAGTTCTGGGAGACACGAAGACATGCGAGTTCCTATTTCCTGGCTGCGCGAGCACGTCGACCTGCCCGCCGACCTGACCACGGAGCGGCTGGAGCAGGCCCTGGTCGGCCTCGGCCTCGAGGTCGAGTCCATCGTGGACCTTCGGGCGACGGTGACCGGTCAGCTGGTCGTCGGCGAGGTCCGCGAGATCGAGGAGCTGACCGGTTTCAAGAAGCCGATCCGGTTCTGCCGGGTCGACGTCGGCGCCGCCAACGGCACCGGCGAGCCGCAGGAGATCGTCTGCGGGGCCACCAACTTCGCCGTCGGTGACCGGGTCGTGGTGATCCTGCCCGGCGGCGAGTTGCCCGGCGGGTTCCGGATCGGCGCCCGCAAGACGTACGGCCGCAACTCCAACGGCATGATCTGCTCGGTCCGCGAGCTGGGGCTCGGCGACGACCACGCCGGCATCCTGGTGCTGCCGGCCGACGGCCCGGCCCGGCCCGGCGACGACGCACGGCCGGTCGTCGGGCTCGACGAGATCGTCGTCGAGGTCGAGATCACCCCGGACCGCGGCTACGCGATGTCGGTGCGCGGCATCGCCCGCGAGCTGGCGCACTCGTTCGGGGTGCCGTTCCGTGACCCCGGCCTGGTGCCGGCGCCGGGCGCGACCCCGCAGCCGGCCTACCCGGTCGAGGTCCGGGACCCGCTCGGCTGCGACCGGTTCGCCGGCCGGGTGGTCCGCGGCATCGACCCGACGGCCGCCTCGCCGGAGTGGATGTCCCGGCGGCTGACCCTGGCCGGCATCCGCAGCATCTCGCTGGCGGTCGACATCACCAACTACGTGATGCTGGAGCTGGGCCAGCCGATGCACGCCTTCGACCTGGCCCGGCTCACCGGTCCGCTGGTCGTGCGGCGGGCCACCGCGGGGGAGAAGCTGACCACGCTCGACGGGGTGGTCCGGGTCCTCGACGCCGAGGACATGATCATCTGTGACGACACCGGCCCGGTCTCGCTGGCCGCGGTGATGGGTGGGCAGACCAGCGAGGTCATGCCGGAGACCACCGACGTCCTCTTCGAGGCGGCGCACTGGGACCCGGTCATGGTCGGCCGCACCGCCCGCCGGCACAAGCTGTTCAGCGAGGCCGCCAAGCGGTGGGAGCGTGGCGTCGACCCGGCGCTGCCGCTGGTCGCCGTCGAGCGCGCCGTCACCCTGCTCACCGAGCACGGCGGCGGCACGGCCGGTGCCGAGATCCTCGACTTCGACCAGGTCGCCCCGCCGGTGCCGGTCGACCTCGACGTGACGCTGCCGGCCCGCCGGGTCGGCGTGGCCTACCCGCCGGCCCGTGTGGTCGCCCTGCTCGAGGAGATCGGCTGCACCGTCACCTCGGCGGGTGGCGCCGCGCCCGGCACCGGCACCGGCGACCGGATCGGCGTCACCCCGCCGACCTGGCGGCCCGACCTGACCGACCCGGCCGACCTCGTCGAGGAGGTCGCCCGCCTCGACGGATACGACAACGTGCCAGGGGCGTTGCCGCTGGCCCCGGCCGGCCGGGGCCTCACCGACGATCAACGCCGGCGCCGCTCCATCGCCCGTACGCTCGCCGAGACCGGGTTCGTCGAGGTGCTGTCGTACCCGTTCGTCGGCCCCGAGACGCTCGACGCCCTGGGGCTGCCGGCCGACGACGCCCGCCGGTCGGCGGTGCGGCTGGCCAACCCGCTGTCCGACGAGGAGCCGCTGCTGCGGACGACGCTGCTCGGCCCGCTGCTGGGCGTGCTGCGCCGCAACGTCGGCCGCGGCCACCGCGACCTGGCGCTGTACGAGATCGGCATGGTGTTCCAGCCGCGTCCGGGTGCCGGCCGTCCGCCGGCGATGGGGGTCGACGACCGGCCGTCGCCGGCCCGGTTCACCGCCGCCGACGCGACCGTGCCGCACCAGCCGTGGCACGTGGCGGCGGTGCTCGCCGGCGAGGTCGATCCGGCCGGCTGGTGGGGCGGCGGCCGCCCGGCCGACTGGTCCGACGCGGTGCAGGCCGCCCGGACCGTGGTCGAGGTGGCCGGCATCCCCGGCGACCGGGTCACCGTCCGCTCGGGTGACCGGGCGCCGTGGCACCCGGGGCGCTGCGCCGAGGTGCTCGTCGACGACGTCGTCGTCGGATACGCCGGTGAGCTGCACCCGCGGGTGGTGGCGGCGCTGGAGTTGCCCCGGCGCACCTGCGCGATGGAGTTGGACCTCGACACGCTCCCGACCGCGCCGGTGGTGCCCGCCCCGCGGATCTCCGGCTTCCCGCCGGCGCTGATCGACGTGGCGCTGGTCGTCGACGCGGACGTTCCGGCCGAGTCGGTGCAGGCGGCTCTCACCGAGGGCGCCGGTGACCTGCTGGAGTCGGTACGCCTGTTCGACGTCTACACCTCCGAGCAACTAGGTGCCGGGCGGCGGTCGCTGGCCTACAAGCTGACCTTCCGGGCGCCGGACCGGACCCTGACCGGCGAGGAGGCGGTGGCGGCCCGCGACGCGGCGGTCTCGCGGGCGGCGTCCCGGTTCGGCGCGGTGCTGCGCGGCGCCTGACCGTCGTGGCGCCGGTCCTGGCGGTCTGCGCGCTCCTGGCCGCCTCCGCGGTGACGGCGGCCGGGATCGCGTGGTGGGTCCGGCGCCGCTGGCTCGTCGTGTCGATCGACGGCGACAGCATGCGGCCGACGTTGCGGCCGGGCGACCGGGTGGTCGCCCGGCGCACCACCCTGGCCGGGATACATCGCGGCGATGTCGTCGTGGTGCGGACACCGGCCGGCTGGCCCACCGGCCCGCCGGCCGGACTGCTGGTCAAGCGGGCGGTGGCGCTGCCGGGCGATCCGGCGCCGCCCGGCCTGCCGCCCGCACCGTCCAGCGCGCCGTCGGCACCGTCCGGCCGGCACCCGCTGGTGCCACCCGGTCATCTGGTGCTGTTCGGCGACAACCCGCCGGCCAGCCGTGACTCGCGGCAGGTCGGCTACTTCACCGAGGCCGACCTGCTCGGCGTGGTCGTCGCGCCGCGCCGGTTCACCGGTCGCCGCGACCCGACCTGACCCGCCGGATGCCGCCGGCCGGGTTTCCGGGCTGCCGGGACAGGCCGCCCCACCGGTGGTACGACTGACGGATGGGCATCGTCACGCCCGGCTTCCAGGGCCGCCGGCGCACCACGCAGCCGGCCCTGCCGCCCGGGCAGTACCTGGTCGAGGACTTCCCGGTGCTGTCGGCCGGCCCGACCCCGCGGATCGACCTCGACCACTGGGAGTTCGTGATCACCACCGAGACCGGCGCGGAGCACCGCTGGACCTGGCCGCAGATGCTGGCGCTGCCCAGCGAGGAACCGACGGTCGACATCCACTGCGTCACCCGGTGGTCCAAGCTCGGCACCACCTGGCGGGGCGTCTCCCTGGACACCCTGTTCGCCGACGTCGAGACCGGCGCCGATCACGCGCTGGTGCGGTCGTACGGCGGCTACACCACCAACCTGCCACTGGCCGACCTGCGGGACGGGCAGGCGTGGGTCGCGTACCGGTTCGACGGCGCGGACCTCGCACCCGAGCACGGCGGCCCGGCCCGGATGATCGTTCCGCACCTGTACTTCTGGAAGTCGGCGAAGTGGGTGCGCGGCGTCCGGCTGATGCGCGACGACGAGCCGGGGTTCTGGGAGACGGCCGGCTACCACGACTACGGTGACCCGTGGCGCGAGCAGCGGTATCAAGGGGACTGAGCCCGCGGCTCACCTGGCGGGTCGGCCGCCTGGTGGAAGCCCGCGACGAGACCCCGACCGCCCGGACGCTGGTCCTCGAGGTGGCCGGCTGGCCGGGCCACCTGGCCGGGCAGCACGTCGACGTACGGCTCACCGCCGAGGACGGATACCAGGCCTCGCGCAGCTATTCGCTGGCCGCGCCGGGCGACGGTGAGCGGGTTGAGTTGACCGTGCAGCGGGTGCCGGACGGGGAGGTGTCGGCGTACCTGGTCGAGACGTACCGGACCGGTGACCCGGTGGAGGTCCGCGGGCCGGTCGGCGGCTGGTTCGTGTGGCGGCCGGCGGACACCGCGCCGGTGCTGCTGGTCGCGGGTGGATCGGGGATCGTGCCGCTGATGGCGATGATCCGGGCCCGCCGGGCGGCCGGCAGCCGGGTGCCGTTCCGGCTGATCTGTTCGGCGCGTACGCCCGACGACCTGTTCTACGCCGACGAGTTGCGCCGCCGGGTCCGCGACGACGCCGGCCTGGACGTCGCGTACGTCTGGACCCGCCAGGCGTCGCCGGAGTGGCCGGGGCCGCCCCGGCGGATCTCGGTCGCGGACGTGAACACCCATGGCTGGCCGCCGGACCTGGCACCCACCTGTTACGTGTGCGGGCCGACGGGGTTCGTGGAGGCGGTGGCCGATGTCCTCGTCGCGCTCGGGCACGACCCGCGCCGGATCCGCACCGAGCGGTTCGGCCCGACCGGAGGATGACATGACCGAGCGAAGTGAGATCGGCACCATGACCGGGCGGTACGTCGACGGCAACTCGCTCGCCGGGCCGTTGCGGGAGCTTTTCGCGGTGGACGTGACGGCGGCCGACGGCCGGTGCGCCTCGTGCGGGTTCGACGCGCCGGTGGCGACGCTGCTGGTCTTCGACCACGGGCCCGGACTCGTGGCGCGCTGCCCCAACTGTACGGAGGTGGTGCTGCGACTGGTCCGGTCGCCCGACTCGGCGTGGCTCGACCTGCGCGGAGTGGTGTGCCTCCGGTTGCCGATCCCGCCTGACGGACCGGCCACCGTTTGATCATTAGATGGACTGCATATTCTTGCGGTGGCTTGCTGCATCCTGATACCTTCGCTCGCATAGCAATACGGAGGTATACATGGGTATCAGGGTCGCGGTGGCCGGAGCGAGCGGTTACGCGGGCGGAGAACTGCTCCGCCTACTCGCCGGGCACCCCGAGTTCGACCTCGTCGTCGCCACCGCCCACACCCAGGCCGGCGCACGGGTCTCCGCCGTACATCCACAACTCGCCGGCCTCGACCTGACGCTCGCCGAGACCGGGCCGGCCACCCTGGCCGACGCGGACCTGGTCTTCCTGGCGCTGCCGCACGGTCAGTCCGCCGCGCTCGCCGCGCAACTGCCCGCCGGTGTCCGGGTCGTCGACCTCGGCGCCGACCACCGGCTCGCCGACGCCGCCGCCTGGACCCGCTACTACGGCGGCACGCACGCCGGCGCCTGGACCTACGGCCTGCCCGAACTGCCCGGCGCCCGGGCCGCCATCGCCGGCTCCGAACGGGTCGCCGCGACCGGCTGCTACGCCGCCGCGACCAGTCTCGCGCTCGCCCCGTTGATCGCCGCCGGCGCCGTGGAGCCCGCCGACGTGGTCGTCGTCGCCTCCTCCGGCACCTCCGGAGCCGGCCGCGCCGCCAAGGTCAACCTGCTCGGCAGCGAGGTGATGGGCGACCTGACGCCCTACAAGGTCGGCGCCCATCAGCACGTGCCGGAGATCAAGCAGGCCACGGGAGCCACCGGTCTTTCGTTCACCCCGGTCCTCGCGCCGATGCCGCGCGGCATCCTGGCGACTGTCACCGCCCGGCCGACCGGCACCGCCGACGCCCGCGAGGTGCTCGCCGCCGCCTATGCCGACGCCCCGTTCGTGCACCTCCTGCCGGAGGGCGCCTGGCCGCACACCGCCGCCACGCTGGGCTCCAACTCCTGCCACCTCCAGGTGGCCACCGACGTCGACTCCGGCCGGGTGATCGTCACCAGTGCCATCGACAACCTCGGCAAGGGCGCCGCCGGCCAGGCCGTGCAGTGCGCCAACCTGATGTTCGACCTGCCGGAGACCACCGGCCTGTCCGTATTCGGAGTGGCACCGTGAGTGAGCGCAGCGAGCGAGCCGTGAGACTCGGTGTCGAACACGGCGCCGCCGAGCGCAGCGAGGTGGCGTCGTGAGCGTGACTACGCCGAAGGGGTTCCGGGCGGCCGGTGTGACCGCGGGGCTGAAGTCGACCGGCGCGCGGGACGTGGCGCTGATCGTCAACGACGGCCCGGACGCCACCGTCGCCGCCGTCTTCACCAGTAACCGGGTCAAGGCCGCCCCCGTGCTGTGGACCCAGCAGGTCGTCCGGGGCGGTGTCGTGCGGGCGGTCGTGCTCAACTCCGGGGGTGCCAACGCCTGCACCGGTCCGCTGGGGTTCCAGGACACCCACTCCACCGCCGAACGCACCGCCACCGCGCTGAGCCGCTCCAATTCCCGGCTGCTCATCGGCGCGAGCGAGGTCGCGGTCTGCTCGACCGGGCTGATCGGGGAGCGGCTGCCGATGGACCGGCTGCTGCCCGGGATCGGTTCGGCGGTGCGGGCGCTGGCCCGCAGTGGCGGCCCCGCCGCCGCCGAGGCGATCATGACCACGGACACCCGTCCGAAGACGACCGTGGCCGCCGGCACCGGCTGGACCGTCGGCGGCATGGCCAAGGGTGCGGGCATGCTCGCCCCGGGGCTCGCGACGATGCTCGCTGTCCTCACCACCGACGCCGTTGCCGGGTCGGCCGCCCTCGACGAGGCGCTGCGGGCCGCGTGCCGGCGCACGTTCGACCGGGTCGACTCCGACGGATGCATGTCCACCAACGACACGGTGATCCTGCTGGCCAGCGGAGCGTCCGGCATCGAGCCGTCGCAGGAGGAGCTGACCGCGACGGTGACCGCCGCCTGCCACGATCTGGCGCAGCAGCTCGTCGCCGATGCCGAGGGGGCCACCAAGCAGATCGCGATCGAGGTCTTCGGCGCGGCGACGGAGGACGACGCGGTCGAGGTCGGCCGGTCGGTGGCCCGCAACAACCTGGTGAAGACGGCCCTGTTCGGCAACGACCCCAACTGGGGCCGGATTCTCGCGGCGGTCGGCACGACCGCGGCCGCGTTCGAGCCGGACGGCCTCGACGTGGCGGTCAACGGGGTGTGGGTGTGCCGGTCCGGCACGGCCGCCGACGACCGGTCCAAGGTGGACCTGTCGGGCCGCGACGTCACGATCCAGGTGAACCTCAACGCGGGCGACGAGCGCGCCACCGTCTGGACCAACGACCTGTCGCACGCGTACGTGCACGAGAACTCGGCGTACTCAACATGAGTGAGAGAAGTGCGGTGAATCGACTCGGTCCGGCCCAGGAGAAGGCGGCCACGCTCATCGAGGCGCTGCCGTGGCTGGCCCGGTTCCACGGGGCCACCGTCGTCGTCAAGTACGGCGGCAACGCGATGATCGACCCGGAACTGCAGCGGGCGTTCGCCGCCGACATGGTCTTCCTGCGTTACGCCGGTCTCCGGCCGGTCGTGGTGCACGGCGGCGGCCCGCAGATCTCGGCGATGCTGGGCCGGCTCGGCATCCCCAGTGAGTTCAAGGGCGGCCTGCGGGTCACCACCCCGGAGGCGATGGACGTCGTCCGGATGGTGCTCGTGGGTCAGGTCGGCCGCGAACTCGTCGGGCTGATCAACGAGCACGGCCCGTTCGCGGTGGGACTGTCCGGTGAGGACGCCCGGCTGTTCACCGCCATCCGCCGGCCGGCGTACGTCGACGGTGAGCCGGTCGACATCGGCCAGGTCGGTGACGTCGACGCCGTCAACGTCTCCGCGGTCGCCGACCTGATCGGTAACGGACGGATCCCGGTCATCTCGACGGTGGCACCCGACGCCGACGGGGTGCTGCACAACCTCAACGCGGACACGGCGGCCGCGGCGCTCGCGGTCGCGCTCGACGCCCGCAAACTGATCGTGTTGACCGACGTGCCCGGCCTGTACGCCGACTGGCCGGACACCGACAGCCTCGTCGACCGGATCACCGTCGCCGAGCTGGCCAAGCTGCTGCCCCGCCTCGAGGCCGGAATGGTGCCGAAGATGGAGGCGTGCCTGCGGGCGGTGCAGGGTGGTGTGCCCGCCGCGCACGTCGTCGATGGCCGGGTGGCGCATTCCACGCTGCTGGAGGTGTTCACCTCCGAGGGTTTCGGCACGATGGTCGTCGCCGGCACCGAGGGTGCCGGGACGCAGGACGGGAAGACGGTGAACGGAGCATGACGACCCTGGTCGACCGCTGGCGGCAGTCCATGATGGACAACTACGGGACACCGCCACTCGCGCTGGTCAGCGGCTCGGGGGCGGTCGTCGTGGACGAGGCCGGCAAGCAGTACGTGGATCTGCTCGGCGGAATCGCCGTCAACAGCCTCGGCCACGCGCACCCCGCCGTCGTCGCCGCCGTCTCCAAGCAGGTGGCCACGCTCGGCCACGTCTCGAACCTCTTCGTGGCCGAACCGCCGGTCGCGCTCGCCGAGCTGCTGCTGGCCCTCGCCGGCCGGCCCGGCCGGGTGTTCTTCGCCAACTCCGGGGCGGAGGTCAACGAGGCGGCGTTCAAGCTGTCCCGGCTGACCGGCCGTGGCCACGTCGTGTCGACCGTCGGCGGCTTCCACGGCCGCACCATGGGTGCGCTGGCCCTGACCGGTCAGCCGACCAAGGCCGACCCGTTCCGGCCGCTGCCCGGCGACGTCACCCATGTCCCGTACGGTGACGTCGACGCCCTGGCGGCCGCGGTCACCGCCGAGACCGCCATGGTCATCCTCGAACCGATCCAGGGCGAGAACGGCGTGTGCGTGCCCCCGCCCGGCTACCTCGGCGCGGCCCGGGAGATCACCACCCGGCACGGCGCGCTGCTCGTCATCGACGAGGTGCAGACCGGGATGGGACGCACCGGCCACTGGTTCGCCCACCAGGCCGAGGGGATCGAGCCCGACGTGGTGACCCTGGCCAAGGGGCTCGGCGGCGGCCTGCCGATCGGCGCCTGCATCGCGTTCGGCCCCGCCGCCGACCTGCTCGCCCCGGGCGCGCACGGCAGCACCTTCGGTGGCAACCCGGTCAGTTGCGCCGCCGCCCTGGCGGTCGTCAGCACCATCGCCAACGAGGGGTTGCTCGACCACGTCAAGCGGATCGGCGAGCGGCTGCGGCACGGCGTCGAGGCGCTCGGCCACCCGCTGGTGGCCGAGGTACGCGGCGCCGGCCTGCTGCTCGGGATCGTCCTGCGGGCCCCGGCGTCGGGCGCGGTCGCCGGAGTGCTGCGGGACGCCGGTTTCCTCGTCAACCCGGTCCAGCCGAACGTGCTGCGGCTGGCGCCGCCACTGGTCGTCACCGCCGAGCAGGCCGACGCGTTCCTCGCCGCACTGCCGGCCGCGCTGGACGCCGCGACACCGAACGAGGAGACGCCATGATCCGCCATTTCCTGCGTGACGACGACCTGACCCCGGCCGAGCAGTCGGCCGTACTCGACCTGGCCGAGCAGATCAAGGCGGAACCGTTCCGGGAGCGGCCGCTGGCCGGCCCCCGGTCGGTGGCGGTCCTCTTCGACAAGCAGAGCCTGCGGACCCGGCTGTCGTTCGACGTCGGCATCGCCGAACTCGGCGGAAACGCGATCATCGTCGATTCCGGCGGCACCCACTTCGGGCGTGGCGAGACGCTCGCCGACGCCTCCCGGGTACTGTCCCGCTACGTGGCGGCGATCGTGATGCGGACCCACGGCGACGACCGGATCGCCGAGGTCGCGGCCGCCTCGTCCGTACCGGTGATCAACGCCTTGACCGACGGCTTCCACCCGTGCCAGCTTCTCGCCGACCTGTTGACGGTCCGGCAGCGGTGCGGCGGCACCACCGGCCGGACCCTGGCGTACGTCGGCGACGCCGCCAACAACATGGCCCGCTCCTACCTGGTCGCCGGGGCGACGGCTGGCATGCACGTCCGGGTCGCCGGCCCCGCCGGCTACGACCCGGATCCGGAGATCGTCGCCACGGCGGCCGCGATCGCCGCGGGCACCGGTGGTTCGGTCCAGGTGCTGCGCGACCCGCGTGCGGCGGTCGCCGGCGCCGACGTGGTGGCCACCGACACCTGGACGTCGATGGGGCAGGAGCACGACGGCCGCGACCGGCTCACCCCGTTCTGGCCCTACCAGGTCAACAAGGAGCTGCTGGCGGGCGCACCGGACGCGATCGTGCTGCACTGCCTGCCGGCCCACCGTGGCGAGGAGATCACCGACGAGGTCATGGACGGCGACCGTAGCGCCGTGTTCGACGAGGCCGAGAACCGGGTACACGCGCAGAAGGCGCTGATCACCTGGCTGCTGCGCCAGGAGGCGCCGAAGTGACCGGGCAGCGAGGAAGCCGACAGGCCCGGCGGCGGTCGTCCGGCCGCCGGGCGCAGCGGGGTGGGCGCGTGACCGAGCAGGGCAGGGCAGTCGGGTGACCGGGCCGGTCACCCGGACGGCACGGCACGCCCGCATCGTCGAGCTGATCCGGGACAAGGTGGTCCATTCGCAGACCGAACTCGCCGACCTGCTCGCCGGCGACGGCATCCAGGTCACCCAGGCCACCCTGTCACGTGACCTGGAGGAACTCGGCGCGGTCAAGGTCCGTGGCGGTGACGGCGGGCCGGCCGTCTACCTGATCCCCGAGGACGGCCTACGACCGCTGCGCGACGCCGAGCAGGCCCCGGCCCGCCTGCTCCGGCTGCTGCGCGAACTCCTGACCAGCGTCGACGCCAGCGGCAACATGGCCGTGTTGCGCACCCCGCCCGGCGCCGCGCAGTTCCTGGCCAGCGCCCTGGACCGCTCCGGCCTGCCGGAGGTGGTCGGCACCATCGCCGGCGACGACACCATCCTGGTGGTGGCCAGGGACACGGTCGGCGGTGCCGCCCTCGCGGCGAAGCTGGCCGACTGGGCCGTCACCCCGCCGGCCGGGTCCGAACCCGCCTAGCGGGCGCGACCGGCGCGGTCGACACGTCGTAGAAGGAGCACCACGCCGGATGGCCGCCGCCCGTGACGCCCGCCTCGGCTCCCCGCAAATCTGATTGGAAGGCACGTTCGCAATGATTGTCGGCGTGGATGACAAGAGCCTGACCGAGAACAGCGCGCCCGCCAACCGGACCAGCCTGTGGGGAGGCCGGTTCGCCGGCGGCCCCTCCGAGGCGCTGGCCCGGCTGTCGGTCAGCGTCCAGTTCGACTGGCGCCTCGCGCCGTACGACCTCGCGGGCTCCCGGGCACACGCCCGGGTGCTGGCCCGCGCCGGGCTGCTCGACGCCGAGGAACTCGGCCGGGTCCTGGCCGCCCTGGACGACCTGGAGGCCGCCTGCGCCTCCGGCGAGTTCCGGCCGACGGTCGACGACGAGGACGTCCACACCGCGCTCGAACGCGGGATGCTGGAACGGCTCGGCACCCTGGGCGGCAAGCTGCGCGCCGGCCGCTCCCGCAACGACCAGGTCGCCACCGACCTGCGCCTCTACCTGCGTGACCACGCCCGCGGCGTCGCCGAGCGGCTGGTCGAGCTCGCCGACGCCCTGGTCGAGCAGGCCGAGCGGCACGTCGACACGCCCGCCCCGGGCATGACCCACGTCCAGCACGCCCAGCCGGTCACCTTCGGCCACTGGCTGCTCGCCCACGTCCAGCCGCTGCTGCGCGACCTGGAGCGGCTGCGGGACTGGGACGCCCGTACGGCGATCTCACCACTGGGCGCCGGCGCGCTCGCCGGCTCCTCGCTGCCGCTCGACCCGGTCCAGGTCGCCAAGGAACTCGGGTTCACCGCGTCGGCCGCCAACTCCATGGACGCGGTCGCCGACCGGGACTTCGTGGCCGAGTTCCTGTTCATCACCTCGCTGATCGGGGTGCACCTGTCCCGGCTCGGCGAGGAGGTGGTGCTCTGGACGTCGCAGGAGTTCGGCTGGGTCGAACTCGACGACAGCTTCGCCACCGGATCGTCGATCATGCCGCAGAAGAAGAACGCCGACATCGCCGAACTGGCCCGCGGCAAGTCCGGCCGGCTGGTCGGCGGCCTCGTCGCCGTCCTGACGATGCTCAAGGGCCTGCCGCTGACCTACGACCGGGACATGCAGGAGGACAAGGAACCGGTCTTCGACGCCGTCGACACCCTCCAGCTCCTGCTGCCCGCACTGGCCGGAATGATCTCCACCATGACGGTACGGGTGGACCGGCTCGCCGCCGCCGCGCCGGTCGGCTTCACCCTCGCCACCGAGGTCGCCGACTGGCTGGTCGTCAAGGGCGTGCCGTTCCGGGAGGCACACGAGATCACCGGCAAGCTGGTGGCGCTGTGCGTGGCCCGCGACTGTGCCCTCGACGAGGTCTCCGACGAGGACCTCACCCTCGTCAGCCCGCATCTCGACGCCGGCGTACGCGACGTCCTGTCGGTCCGTACGGCACTCGCCGCCCGCACCACGCCCGGCTCGACCGGCCCCGGCCCGGTCGCCGACCAGCTCGCCACCGCCATCGACAAGCTCGCCGGCTGGCGTGCCTGGGCCACCGAGGTCGTCGTACCCCGCTGACCGGCACCGTGGCCGCCGCCCGGGCGGCGGCCACGGTGGCCCGGGGCCTACTCCAGGTCCCAGAGCAGCCGGTAGTAGGCGATCCGGTCGGCGTCCGGCTCGACCCCGTACGCCGCCAGCAGGGCACCTTCCCAGTCCGGCCCGTAGTTCCAGTGCAGGCTCCAGGTGGCCACCGCCAGGTCGGCCCACCGGTCGGCGACCCCGAGCGCACCCAGGTCGACGTGCCCGGCGAACCGGCCGTCCGGGGTGATCAGCGTGTTGGGGGCACACGAGTCACCCTGGCAGACCACCAGCCGGTCGGCCGCCGGCACGTCGGCGAGCCGGGCCAGCGCCCCGGCCATGCCCAGTCGGGCGTGGGCCGGATCCCACCGCGCCGGATCGAGCCGCCCGGCCGCGGCGGACCGCCGCACCCGGGCGAGCCGGTCCTCGACCCGCCACCCGAACGGGCACTCCGCGACCGGCAGCCGGTCGTGCAGTTGCCGCAGGCCGGCACCGATCGCGGCCGCCCCGGTCGCCGGGTCCGCCTTCCACCGGTCGACGACCGCGGATTCGCCGGGCAGGCCGTCGGTCAGCAGCCAACTCCCGCTCTCGTCGGCGCCCTCGTCGAGGACCGGCGGCACCAGCGCGTACCGGACCGCCCACCGCAGCCGCTCCGCCTCCCGGTCCAGCCGCAGCCCGCTGTCCGGCGGCGCCCACTTCACGAACCACCGCCCGGACCCGGCCGCGATCTCGAACGTGAGACCGCCCAGTTGGTTGCGCCACACCGGGCGGATCGGCCGCCCGGCGGCGAGCCGCCGCACCACCTCGGGAACCGGTTGGTCGGGCGGCGGGGGACCGGAGAGCATCGGGGCATTCTGCCAGAGCCGTACCCGCCGGCGGGGTCCCGCGGCCTGGCGCCGAGGTGGCATCGGCGGCAGCATCCGTGCTGTCCTGTACGACGTGACCGACCTCGCCCACCTGCTCGCCGGCCCGGTCGTGCCCGCGGCGCACGGACTGCTCGGCTGCCGGCTGTCCGCCGGCGGCGTAACCGTGCGCGTCACCGAGGTCGAGGCGTACGCGGGCACCGCCGGTGACCCCGCCTCGCATGCGTACCGGGGCCGTACCCCACGCAACTCGGTCATGTTCGGCCCGTCCGGGTACGCCTACGTCTACTTCACGTACGGCATGCACTGGTGCATGAACGTGGTGACCGGACCGGAAGGGGAGGCGTCCGCGGTACTCCTGCGGGCCGGCGAGATCGTCGCGGGCCTGGACGTCGCCCGGTCCCGGCGCCCCGCCGTACGCCGGGACGTCGACCTGGCCCGCGGTCCGGCGCGGCTGTGTTCCGCGCTCGGCCTGGACGGCTCCGCGTACGGCGTCCATCTGCTCGGCGCCGGTCCGGTACGGCTCACCGCGCCGCCGGCACCGGTCGATCCGGCGGCGGTCAGCGCCGGACCCCGGGTCGGGGTGACCGGCGCGCACGACCGGCCGTGGCGGTTCTGGATCACCGGGGACCCGACTGTCAGCGCCTATCGCCGGCATGTCCCGAAACCGGCGCGTACCGCCGGCGCGTCGGGCGTCCGTCCGTAACCCGGTACAGGTGGGGCGCGGTCGTGGGGGACAATCCGCTGTGTGACCGATCTGATCGACGACCTGCTGTGGCGGGGGCTCATCCAGGACTCGACCGACCTCGACGAGTTGCGCAAGCACCTGGACAACGAGCAGGTGACCTTCTATGTCGGCTTCGACCCGACCGCCGCGAGCCTGCACGTCGGCCATCTGGTGCAGGTGCTGACCGCCCGGCGCCTGCAGCTCGCCGGTCACCGTCCGCTGCTGCTGGTCGGTGGGGCGACCGGCCAGATCGGTGATCCGAAGGAGGGCGGCGAACGCAGCCTGCACAGCCCGGAGACGGTGACCGGATGGGTGGCCCGGATCCGTGACCAGCTCTCGCCGTTCGTGACGTACACCGGCGACAACGCCGCGACCCTGGTCAACAACCTGGACTGGACGGCGGAGATGTCGGTCGTCGAGTTCCTCCGCGACGTCGGCAAGCACTTCCCGGTCAACCGGATGCTGGCCCGCGAGGTGGTCAAGGCGCGCCTGGAGAGCGGCATCAGCTTCACCGAGTTCAGCTACCAGTTGCTCCAGGCCAACGACTACTTCGAACTGCACCGCCGGCACGGCTGCACGCTGCAGTTCGGTGGCTCCGACCAGTGGGGCAACATCACCGCCGGGGTCGACTACATCCGCCGGCGCGGCGCCGGGCCGGTGCACGCGTTCACCACACCGCTGGTGACCAAGTCCGACGGGACCAAGTTCGGCAAGAGCGAGGGCGGTGCCGTCTGGATCGACCCCACCATGACCAGCCCGTACGCCTTCTACCAGTTCTGGCTCAACAGCGACGACCGGGACGTGCCGCGCTACCTGCGCTACTTCAGCTTCCGCTCCCGTGACGAGATCGAGGAGCTGGTCGCCGCGACCGAGGAGCGGCCGCAGGCCCGGCTCGGACAGCGGGCGCTGGCGGAGGAGCTGACCACGCTCGTGCACGGCGAGGAGGAGACGCGGCAGGTGATCGCCGCCAGCCAGGCGCTGTTCGGCCGCGGGTCGCTCGACGAGTTGGCGCCGGAGACGTTGCGTGCCGCGCTGGCCGAGGCCGGCCTGCTGGAGGTCCGTGGGGAGCTGCCGACCGTGGCCGCGTTGTTGAAGGACTCCGGCCTGGTCGGCAGCTTCAACGAGGCGCGTCGGGCGATCACCGAGGGCGGCGCGTACCTCAACAACGAGCGGGTGACCGACGTCGAGGCGACGGTCGCGCCGGAGGCGCTGCTGCACGGCCGGTTCCTGGTCCTGCGCCGGGGCAAGCGCACCTTCGCCGGCGTTGAGCTGGCCAGATAGTCAGTCCTCGTTAATGTGACGCGGGACGCACCCGGCGGATTTGACGACCGATCCACCGGGTGCGTAACTTTCTCTCTGCCCGCAGGGGACACGGACGAAAGGTGCGAAAGCACCTCGAGGCCGAGGACCACAAGGGCAACCCCGAGACGGTACGGCGTTCCGCCGGATCTGATCGGGGCCGGGTGGTGCGGCACGACGACCTGAAGGGTCGATTTGGCGCCGCGAAACCGGCCGGGTAGAGTGAGCGACCGGACAGGGAACCGGGCGAGCCAGCAAGTCGCTCCCATAGGGAGCGGGCCTGCGGCGGCCGGCCTGCCGGAATCCCAAACATCAACTCTGCAGGGCACGACTCTGTGTGTTGAGGTTGGGACAAAGCTGGATGATGCGGTGTTGATCGGAATTATCGGGTTGACACGGTAGAAACTAGCGGGTAACGTAGTAAAAGTGCCTGGCGCTGAGCGCGGGGTGCGGATGAGTGTGAAGCCCCGGGTTCGGGTCCTGCTTGTTGGTGGGGTTCGGGTTTGGTGTGTGTTTGTTCTTTGAGAACTCAACAGGGTGCTTGTAAGCCAGTGCCAAG
>NZ_JBFAKM010000025.1:0-119452 GCF_040655695.1 Polymorphospora sp. NPDC050346
TGTATTTGCGGTGGTCCCGGCCGCTGGTTTCCCGCCGGGGTTTCGTGGCAATGGGGGGGGGCGGGGGGGGGGGGGCGGCGGGCCCCCCCCCCCCGCCACCGTTGTCACTGGTAGACGCGGACGTAGTCGACGTACATCCGGGACGGGAACGGCGTCGTGCCGTCGACCGGTCCGGGGAAGTCACCGCCCACGGCCAGGTTGAGGATGATGTAGAACGGGTGGTCGAAGACCCACGGGCCGCGGGTCGACTCGACGGTGTCCTTGCCGGCGTAGAAGACGGTCTGGCCGTCGACCTTGAAGGTGATGCCGCGGCTGTCCCACTCGGCCGACCACACGTGGTAGTCGTTGGCGAAGTCGACGCCGCCGGGTGCCGGATACTTCAGGCCGTAGCCGCCGCCACCGTTGTACTGCGGGGCGTGCAGGGTCGAGTAGCCCTCCAGGGTGTTGCGGCCGAGCACCTCCATGATGTCGATCTCGCCGTTGTACGGCCACGGCCGGCCGGTGAGGAAGTCGGCGCCCATCATCCAGAACGCCGGCCACAGGCCGTTGCCCTTGGGCACCTTGACCCGGGCCTCGATGCGGCCGTACTGGACGTGGAACTTGTTGCCGGTGTTCATCCGGTGTGAGGTGTACTCTCGCCCGCCGGCGCTCTGCCGCCGGGCCTCCAGCACCAGCGAGCCGGTGCCGTCCATCGAGACGTTGTCGTTGTTGGTGTAGTACTGCAGTTCGTTGTTCTGGCCGGTGCCCGGGTCGATCGTCCACTTCGTCGGGTCGGGCTTGCTGCCCGCCGGGCCGTTGAACTCGTCGCTCCACACCAGACGCGTCGCCGGGAAGACCGGGTCCGGCGGCATCGGCGGCGGGGCGACCGGGTTGCCACCGGTGCCGTACACCCGGAACTCGTAGAGCGAGTAGCCGTACGGGGTGGCCCGGGCGGTGCCGTACATCCGCACGTAGCGGCCGGTGCCGGTGGTGTTGACGGTCTCCTTGAAGCCCCGGCCGCTGGTCGTCGAGTAGATCGTGGTCCAGGTGGTCGCGTTCGGCGAGACCTGGATCTGGTACGACGTCGCGTAGGCCGGGTCCCACTGGAGCACGACCTGGGTGATGGTGGCGGTCGCGCCGAGGTCGACGTAGATCCAGCCGGGGTCGACCCAGCCGGTGGTGGAGCTGGTCGCCCAGCGGGTCGCCGGGTCGTTGTCGAAGGCCCGGGCCGGCACGCACTCGTAGCAGTTGACGTCGCTCTGGTCGGAGGAGGCGACCGCGGGCTTCTGGTACGACAGCAGCCGGCTGCCGCCCGGCGGGGGAGTGGTCGGCGGCGGCGTCGTGGGCGGCGGGGTGGTCGGCAACGGGGTGCCGGTGGTGCCGGTGCGGATCTGGAACTCCCACAGCGAGTAGCCGTACGGGGTGGCCCGGGTGGTGCCGTGCACCCGGACGAACCGCCCCGACCCGGTCACGGTGAGGTTCTGCACGCCGCCGGTGCCGTTCGTCGTGGTGTGGACGGTGGTCCAGCTGTTGCCGTCGGCGGAGGTCTGGATCGTGAAGGCGACGCCGTACGCCGCCTCCCAGTTCAGGGTCACGCCGCAGATCGCCTGGGTGCTGCCGAGGTCGACGCGCAGCCACTGCGGGTCGGTGGCGGCGCTGGACCAGCGGGTGCCGGTGTTGCCGTCGACGGCCGCGCTGGCCGGGTGGGCGCCGGACTCGACCGAGGAGGCGAGTGCCGGCCGGCCCTGGGCGGCGTTGGTGGTGCCGCAGCCGCCGGGTGCGCTGCCGCCGTACACCTGGAACTCGAACAGCGACACGCCCCAGACGGTGGCCCGCCTCGTGGTGTGCAGCCGTACGTAGCGGGCGGTGCCGGCCACGGTCAGGCTCTGGTTGCCGCCGGTGCCGCCGACGGTGGTGTGTGCCGTGGTCCACGAGGAGCCGTCGGTCGACAGTTGGATGGTGAAGTCGCTGGCGTACGCGGTCTCCCAGCGCAGCGCGACCCGGCTGACCGCGACCGGTGAGCCGAGGTCGACGCGTAGCCACTGCGGGTCGGCGGCGGCGCTGGACCAGCGGGTGCCGTTGTCGCCGTCGACGGCGGCGGAGGCCGGGAACGCGATCGACTCGGTCGACGACGCGGTGACCGGCCGGCCCTGCGAGAGCAGGATCTCCGCCGCGCTGGCGGTCACGGTGGTGGCCACGACGTATCCGCCGAGCAGGGCGACGAGGGTGGCGCCCAGGGCGCCGAGGCGTAGCCAGGTGGGGCGGGCGGGCCATCGGCCGGTCGGGGGCGGGGTGGGACGCATGGCAGCTCCTCTTCGACAGGGCGTGGTGTGTCGACCCGGTTACCAACCGATGACGACCGCATGAGAGAGCGCTCTCTTAATCGGACACTCTGAACCGTGTTTCGAGGTATGTCAATGCCTAGTCAACGCTCGGGGAGCGCTCCCCGGCAAGATCAACTATGCTGACGGCCGGTTCCCGGCGCCGGGCGGGGTGGTTTCAGGAGCCGTCGGGCAGCGCGGCCGCGTCGCGGGTGGCGTACGGGGAACGGTCGGCCGCCACCAGCAGCACCCCGATCGTCAGCCCGGTAGCCGACCCGACGGCCGCGTACAGCGAGTCGGTGTCGGCCGAGTTGACCGGGACACTGCCGGCGAGCGCGGTCAGCAGGGTCGCGATCGGCGTACCGAACATCAGCAGGAACAGCCAGAACATCGTCAGCACCGGATAGCCGATGGCCAGGAGGGCGATCGTCGCGCCCTGCGCGTCCCACGCGGGCCGGCCGGCGGGCCAGCGCGCGGACAGCAGCGAGAGCCCGGCCAGCAGCACCACCCCGAGCAGCAGCGACGGACCCAGCCGCTCGTACGGCTCGACCAGCCGGATCCAGGCCGCGCCGGCCGCGCCGAGCGCCAGCACGGCCCCGGCCGGCACCAGCCGGCGGAGCAGGTGGTTCGGGGCGGCCCGGTCGGCCGCCACGGTGCCGCCACCGGCCGGTGCCGCCAGGACACCGGCGGCGAGCGCCGAACCGACCGTCAGCACGAGCAGTGTCCCGCTGACCGTGAGCGCGGCCGGCGTGAGCGCCGGCTCGGTGTCGGTCGGGGATTCGATGAGCGCCGCCAGCGGCGTCAGGGCCACGCCGACCGCGGCGGCGACGACCAGCGCCCGGCGGTCGGGACGGCGGGACCGTCGCCCGGTCGCCGCGACCGTGCCCACGGCCAGGCAACCGAGCACCGCCAGCGCGGTGGCCGCCGGCCAGCCGGCCAGGTCGGACCGGTCCAGCGCCACGTCGGCGCCGATCCAGAGTAGGCCGGCGGTGACACCGGTCCGGGTGGCCCGCCGATCCCCGCGAGCGGCCAGGACCAGCCCGAGCACGACCGCGACGATGGCCATGAAGCGCAGGTCGCGCACCCAGTAGGTGTTGTTCTCCGCGTACGCGTCCGGGCCGCTCGGCTCGGTGAGCGGCTGCAACACCGCCAGCCCGACCGCCCAGCCGACCGCCGCCGCGGCGGCGGCCACGATGCCGGCCAGCGACACGGCGCCCGCCGGTGACACGGTGCCGGACCGGCGTGGAGTCTCGGTCGGGGGCGGGGGGTCGGACCCGCGTCGCCATCCTGCGCGCACGCGTGGACCGTACCGCACCGGGGTCGGTTCCGGGGCGCCCCCCGGCCCGGTCGTTTCGTGTCTCACGCGACACGCCGCGCCTAGATGTTGGGTGTGACTTTTGTAGGTCCCCTATATATGGTGTCCCCCGTAGCTGGTTCGGCCGCCCGTCCGGGGCGGTCGAGGCAAGAGGGAACCCGGTGCGAATCCGGGACTGCCCCGCAGCGGTGAGTGGGAACGACAGCCGTCAGAAGCACTGGGCGCCACCCGGCCACGAGCCGGGCCGCCTGGGAAGCGACGGCCGGTAGGCGAACGCGGAGACTCCGCGCCGGCCCACGAGTCCGAAGACCTGCCAGCACACCGCGCACGCCCGTGCGCGGTGGTCCGAGGCCGCGCGGGACGGCCGACGCCATCGTGATCCTCGCCGGCCCGGCGGGGCCGTCGGTGTCGTCCGCGCGCCGCCACCGGACCCCTGGACCGAAGTCGCGAGGAGAGTGTTGTGACGGTCACCGAGGTCGCCCCGGCACCGGCGGACGCCGGAGCGCCCGCTGCCAGGCGGACCCAGATGCAGGTTCGCAAACGTAACGGCTCGACCGAGCCGGTCGACGTCAACAAGATCGTCCGGGCCGTCGACCGGTGGGCCGACGACCTCGCCGACGTCGACCCGCTGCGGGTCGCGACCAGGACGATCAGCGGCCTGTACGACGGCGCCACCACCGCCGAACTCGACCGGCTGTCGATCCAGATCGCCGCCGAGATGATCGGCGAGGGACCGCAGTACTCGCGTCTCGCCGCCCGGCTGCTCGGCGCCTACATCGACAAGGAGGTACGCGGGCAGGGCATCGCCTCGTTCAGCCAGGCGATCCGACTCGGCCACGCCGAGGGGCTGATCGGCGACGAGACCGCCGAGTTCGTCCGGATCAACGCCCGCAAGCTCGACGACGCCATCGACCTCGACGGGCACCTGCGGTTCGAGTACTTCGGACTGCGTACCGTCTACGACCGCTACCTGCTGCGGCACCCGACCAGCCGGCTGGTCGTGGAGACCCCGCAGTACTGGCTGCTGCGGGTCGCCTGCGGACTGTCCACCAACCCGGCCGAGGCGATCGCCTTCTACCGGCTGATGTCGTCGCTGGCCTACCTGCCCAGCTCGCCGACGCTGTTCAACTCCGGCACCCGGCACACCCAGATGTCGTCGTGCTATCTCGTCGACTCGCCGCGCGACGAACTCGGCTCCATCTACGAGCGCTACGCCCAGGTCGCGCACCTGTCGAAGTTCGCCGGCGGGATCGGCATCTCGTGGTCCCGGGTCCGCTCGCGGGGAGCGCTGATCCGGGGCACCAACGGCAAGTCCAACGGCATCGTCCCGTTCCTGCGTACCCTGGACGCCTCGGTCGCCGCGGTCAACCAGGGCGGCCGGCGCAAGGGCGCCGCCTGCGTCTACCTCGAACCGTGGCACCCCGACATCGAGGAGTTCCTCGAGCTGCGCGACAACACCGGTGAGGACGCCCGCCGTACCCACAACCTGAACCTCGCCAACTGGATCCCCGACGAGTTCATGCGCCGGGTCGAGGCCGACGGCGTCTGGTCGCTCTTCGACCCCGACGAGGTACCGGAACTGCCCGACCTGTGGGGCGAGGAGTTCGACGCCGCCTACCGCGCCGCCGAGGCCGACGGCCGTTACGTGCGCCAGGTCAAGGCCCGCGACCTGTACGGCCGGATGATGCGCACCCTCGCCCAGACCGGCAACGGCTGGATGACCTTCAAGGACGCCGCCAACCGGCTGTGCAACCAGACCGCCGAACCCGGCAACGTGGTGCACCTGTCCAACCTGTGCACCGAGATCATCGAGGTCTCCAGCGACACCGAGACCGCCGTGTGCAACCTCGGCTCGGTCAACCTGGCCGCCCACGTCGCCGGCGACGACATCGACTGGCCGAAGCTGCGCGCCACCGTACGCACCGCGGTCACCTTCCTCGACCGGGTCATCGACATCAACTACTACCCGAGCCCGGAGGCGGCGGCGAGCAACCCCCGCTGGCGCCCGGTCGGCCTCGGCGTCATGGGCCTGCAGGACGTCTTCTTCGCACTCCGGCTGCCGTTCGACGCGCCCGCCGCCCGGGAACTGTCCACCCGGATCGCCGAGGAGATCTACCTGACCGCCCTGGAGACCTCCGCCGACCTCGCCGAGCGCGCCGGCCCGCACCCGGCGTACGGCCAGACCCGTGCCGCCCGCGGCGACCTCCAGCCCGACCTGTGGGGGGTCACCCCGACCCAGACCGACCGCTGGGCCGCGCTGCGCGAGCGCGTCTCCCGCTCCGGCCTGCGCAACTCGCTGCTCGTCGCGATCGCCCCGACGGCCACCATCGCCTCGATCGCCGGCTGCTACGAGTGCGTCGAGCCGCAGGTCTCCAACCTGTTCAAGCGCGAGACGCTGTCCGGCGAGTTCCTTCAGATCAACAACGCGCTCGTCGGTGAGCTGAAGGCCCGGGGGCTGTGGACCGAGCCGGTCCGGGCCGCGATCCGCCGCGCCGAGGGCTCCGTGCAGGGCATCGCCGAACTGCCCGGGGACGTCCGCGAACTCTTCCGCACCGCCTGGGAGTTGCCGCAGCGGGCGCTGATCGACCTCGCCGCCGAGCGGTCGCCGTACATCGACCAGAGTCAGTCGCTGAACCTGTTCATGAGCGCACCCAGCATCGGCAAGCTCAGCTCGATGTACCTCTACGCCTGGAAGTCCGGGCTGAAGACGACGTACTACCTGCGGTCGCGACCGGCGACCCGGATCCAGCAGGCGACCGTCGCGGTCACCCGCCCGGACGCCGCCACCCCGGCGCCGGCCGTGATCGTGCCGCCCGTCGACGAGGCGCTCGCCTGCTCCCTGGAGAACCCCGAGTCCTGCGAGGCCTGCCAGTGACCACCGAACCCCGTACCCCGATGCTGCTCGACCCGGGCATGGACCTGACCCTGCGACCGATGCGCTACCCGCACTTCTTCGACCGGTACCGCGACGCGATCAAGAACACCTGGACGGTCGAGGAGGTCGACCTGCACTCCGACCTCGCCGACCTGGCCAAGCTGTCGCCGGCCGAACGGCACCTGGTGAGCCGGCTCGTCGCGTTCTTCGCCACCGGCGACACGATCGTCGCCAACAACCTGGTGATCAACCTCTACCAGCACGTCAACTCCCCGGAGGGCCGGCTCTACCTGTCCCGGCAGCTCTTCGAGGAGGCGGTGCACGTCCAGTTCTACCTGAACCTGCTCGACACGTACGTGCCCGACGACGAGGAGCGGTTCGCCGCGTTCGCCGCCATCGAGAACATCCCGTCGATCCGGCGCAAGGCCGAGTTCTGCTTCCGCTGGATCGACTCGATCTTCGAGCTGCGTGAGCTGCGGACCCGGGAGGACCGGCGGGCGTTCCTGCTCAACCTGATCTGCTTCGCCGCCTGCATCGAGGGCCTGTTCTTCTACGGCGCCTTCGCGTACGTCTACTTCCTGCGCTCGCGCGGCCTGCTCAACGGCCTGGCCTCGGGCACCAACTGGGTGTTCCGCGACGAGTCGATGCACATGGCGTTCGCGTTCGACGTGGTCGAGACCGTACGCCGCGAGGAACCCGACCTGTTCGACGACGATCTCGCCGAACAGGTCCGGCAGATGCTCGCCGAGGCGGTCGAGTGCGAGGTGCAGTTCGCCGAGGATCTGCTCGACGGCGGGGTGTCCGGGCTGTCGCTGCCGGACATGCGCGAGTATCTCCAGCACGTCGCCGACCGGCGGCTGGCCCAACTCGACATCGCCCCGCTCTACGGCTCGTCGAACCCGTTCGCGTTCATGGAGTTGCAGGACGTGCAGGAGCTGTCGAACTTCTTCGAGCGGCGGGTGTCGGCGTATCAGGTCGGGGTGACCGGCGCCGTCACCTTCGACGACGACTTCTAGCCCGCCGTCGCCGGTCGCGCCCCCGGGTGCGGCCGGCGACGGCTAGCCGGAGGCGCGCAGGTGGCGGCCGTCGCGGCGGCGCTCCTGGACCAGGGTGACGAGGTCTTCCCGGGCCCGGGCGACCCGCGACCGGATCGTCCCGACCGGGCAGCCGCAGACCTCGGCCGCCTCGGCGTAGCTCAGCCCGGCGACCTGGGTGGCGACGAACGCCTCGCGCCGGTCGGCGGGCAGCGCGTCGAGCAGGTCACGCAGCACGATCTCGTCCTCGAACCGGTGCGGGGCGCCGCGGGCCAGGGTCGCCTCGGCGGCGTGCTCCCAGTTTTCCAGGGCGGCGACGCGTGGCCGTACGGTGACCGCCCGGACGTGGTCGACGGCGACCCGGCGGGCGATCGACAGCAGCCAGGTCTTCGCCGACGACCGGCCGGCGAATCGGGGCAGCGACCTCATGGCCCGCAGATAGGTCTCCTGCGCCAGGTCCTCGGCCTCGGAGGCGTCGGTGAGGTGGCCCAGGAAACGGATCACCTGTTGCTGGGTGGCCTGGATGAACGACGACGCGGCGGCCCGGTCACCGCGGCCGGCGGCCAGCGCCCATCGGGTGATCTCGTCGTCGCTGTCCGGCGTCTGCATGGGGAAAGGCTAGCCCCCTGATCCGCGCTCCGGACAGGTGTACCCCGGATGGAACTGGCGTGCGGTGCCGTCCGACTATGGGGTGATGGGGTGCGATGAGTGTCGCGAGGCGCTGTCAGCCGGCCTGGATGGCGAGGACGGTCCGGTCGAGCGGGGGGCAGCTGACGCACATTTGGACATTTGTCCGCAATGTCGGGAATGGTACGACAATGCGGCATTGGTGACACGGTTGACCCGTACCAGCACGGTGCCGGTCACGTTCCAGGTCGACGACGCGGTGCTGGCCGCCCTGCCGGCGCGCCGTACGGCGCGGGCCGCCCTCGGACACCTGCTGGCCCGGGCGGGCCGGCCGGCGGCGGTGCCGCTGCGGGTCGTGCTCGGCGTGCTCGGGCTGGCCCAGTTCCTGCTCGGGGCCGCCCAGATCGGCGGGCTCACCGCGACCGGCCACCTGCACGGCGTGACCGGCGTCGACGGGGCCAACCACCTGTGGCACGAGTCGGCGGCCTGGAACGTCGCCCTGGGCGCCGGGTTCGCGTGGATCGCCCTGCGCCGGGTGCGGCCCACCGGCATCCTGCCCACCCTGACCGCGTTCGTGGTCGTGCTGACCCTGCTGACCACCGACGACCTGATCGGTGGCCGGGTCGAGTTCACCCGGGTGCTCAGCCACAGCCTGATCGTGCTCGGCTTCCTCGTCGTGCTGGCCCTGTCGAGGGTGCTGCCGGACCCGGGCGCGCCACCGGTGCGCCGCCCCGACCGCGGCCGCTGGCGGGCGACCTTCGACGAGGTCGCCGAGCCGGCCGAACCGGCACCCGGCCTGCGGATCGTACGTTCGGTCTCGTCCGCCCAGGTCACCGCCGACACCCGCCGCGCCGCCTGACCGGACGCCCGCCACCCAAGGCGACGGGTATGCGACCTGTCGCACGAGCATGATCGGTTCTGTTGCTCCACAAAGGTCGAACGTGCGGTAATCGGGACGTCCAGAACATGAGGAGTCCTTGGGTGTCGGGTACGGAACCGGGAAACATCGCGCGTCCGCTGCCCGCGTTCTTCACCGCGTGGCGGGACGGCTGGGGACCGCAGGCGGCCGCGTGGGTGCCGGTCGACTTCCTCAACCAGGCGTCCTCGTTGCCCGCGACGATCGCGGCCGGTTGGTTGTTCAACCCGGGGACGGTCGAGTACCGCAGCGGGATCTTCCTGGCCGACCGCTTCGACGCCACGACGGTCGACAGTTGGTTCGAGCGGTACCCACAGGAGCCCGGTCGGATCGAAGCGGTCGTCAACCAGTGGGCGTTGGATGACATGTTCGCCAACTGCGACCTGACACCGTACGAGGATGCGCTGCCGACCCTCGCCCGGGACATCGCGGCCTGCTGGCGGGCGGTCCTGGCCCAGCGCTACCCCGGCCGTGCGATCCAGGTCGAGATCGCGGACGGCCCGGCCGTCACCTTCTGGACGGTGGCACCGCAGGCCTGACGGTCGTACGTCAGGCCGGGCGGTCGGGGTCGCGCCCGGACCGGCGGGCCAGTTCGGCCAGCATCCGGTTGTAGGCGGCGTGCGCGTCGTCGACCCCTTCGGCCTCGGCCCGGTCGGCGGCCCGGTCGACGCGGCGCTGTTCCCGTTCGTCGGCGCGGATCCACTGTCGCAGCAGGGCCAGGATGACCAGTAGCGCCGGCACCTCGCCGAACGACCACGCGATGCCGCCGGCGGTGTGCTGGTCGTCGAGCGGTGACGGCCCCCACGGCCGGGGCAGTGCGGTGAACCACTCCGGGGCCAGCAGCGTGGTCGACTGCATGATCGCGACGCCGAGGAAGGCGTGCAGCACCATGCTGATCAGCACCAGCAGCATCCGCAGGGGAGGGGTCGGGCGGGGCCGGGGAGTGGGGTCGACGCCGATCGCGATCCAGAAGAAGAGATAGCCGGCCGCGAGGAAGTGCCCGACCATGAACAGGTGCATGGCGTGCGAGCGCAGCGCCAGCTCGAACAGGCCGGTGAAGTACATGACGTACATGCTGAAGACGTAGATCGGCAGGGCGACCAGCGGATGTGACACGGTCACCGCCCACCGGGAGTGCATCACCGACACCAGCCACTCGCGGGGGCCGGGCCACGCCGGGTCGGCCGACGGGGGCAGGGCCCGCAGCGCGAGGGTGACCGGGCCGGCCAGCACCAGCAGGATCGGGGCGACCATGGTCAGCAGCAGGTGCTGGGTCATGTGCATGGAGAACAGCACCGGGGCGTAGCGGGCGAGCCCGCTGGAGGTGGCCGCGACGATCACCGCGCAGCCGGCGAGGAACGCGGCGGTGCGGGCCGCCGGCCAGGCGTCGCCGCGGCGGTGCAGCCGCCACACCCCGGCGACGTAGAGGCCGGCGGCGGCAGCGGCGAAGGTGATGAAGAGCGGGTCGGGCAGCCACTGGCCGACCAGCCGGCCGGCGGTCATCTCGGGCGGCATCGGGAAGCCGAGCAGGGCGGTGGCGAGGTCCTCCTCCGGCACGTCGCCGGTCGGGGCGGGGGTGCGGCCGAGCGCGACCGCGGCGCCCATCGCCGCGCCGAAGAGCAGCACCTCGACGAGTGCGACCCGGGCGAAGGTCCGCCGGTCGCCGCGCCGCAGCGCGGGCAGCGCCGCCCGGCGCTGCCACCAGCCGGCGGCGACGAGGCCGAGCAGCAGCAGCGTCTTGATCACGACGATCTGCCCGTACCGGGTGCCGAAGAGGTCGCCGGGTCCGGCGAGACGTACCAGGGTGGAGAGCAGGCCGGACAGTGCGACGGCGGTGACGCACCAGGCGGCCAGCGGCGAGAAGCGGCGTACGGCGACCGGCAGGTCCGCCGACCGGGACCGGCCGGACAGGGCGAGGGCGAGCAGCCCGCCGGCCCACAGGGTGACCGGCACCACGTGCAGCAGCAGTGCGGAGACCGCGAGCTGGTGGTCGCTGGCCGCGGCCGCGTGCCCGGTGAAGACCGGTGGCACCACGGCGAGTACGGCGACGGCCAGCGCGACGGCGGCGCCGGCCGGTCGCAGGCTGGTCCGGCCGAGCACGAAGACGGTGCCGGCCAGCGCGGCCGAGACGGCGAGCGCCTTGCCGAGGTCGACCGAGGTGGCGAAGTTGAACAGCGAGGTCGTCGACACCGCCCGGGACACGGGCTGCCCGAGCAGGTCGGACAGGGTGAAGCAGAGGCCGGCGACCGTGCACAGGCACCACGCCAGCGCGGTCCAGCCGGCCAGCCGCAGCCGCCGGTAGCCGATCGCGGACAGTCCGCCGTCGGAGCGGGGGGACAGCACGACGGCGGCGAGCAGCAGGCCGATCGTGGCGACGGCGGAGACCTGTGTGCCGAGTCGGGCGACCGGCAGCCCCCAGGCGGTCAGCGGGCCGGGGTACGGCAGCCCGGGCAGTGCCTCGTCGACGACCGCACCGCCGTACCGCAGCAGGATCAGCAGCGCGGCCAGGGCCGCCGCCCCGCCGGCCAGCACGGTCGGCCAGCGCCGCCCGCCGGCCGGTGGCGCGACCACCTCCGGTCGGGGCGGGGCGAGCTCGGTGGTCACGGACGGGCCCGCCGCGCCCGCCAGACGCCCACCGCCACCACGGTGACGACGAGGGCCAGCCCGGCGCCGGCCAGCGCGAGGAGGGTGCCGGAACCGCCGCCGCCGTCGTCGACGACCGACGCCGCGTCGACCGGGGCGTCCGTCGCCGGCGCCGAGACGGCGTCGGTCGCGTCGGCGGCCGGTTCCGGGCCGGCGACGGTGAACGGGTACGACCCCTGCACGGGATGCCCGTCGAGCGAGACGACCCGGTACGCGACCGTGTACGCGCCGCCGGCCAGCGGCGCGGCGAACGTGACCGCGCCTCGGTTGCCGGTGATCTCCGGCTGGCCGTCGGACACGGTCATACCGGCGGCGTCGGTCACCACGATCGCGGTGTACCGCGGGTTGAGCGGCTCGACGAACTCCAGCACGACCTGTTCCGGCGAGGTGTCGAGCGTGCTCTGCGGCGCCGGCTCGGCCGTCGTGAGCTCGTTGTGCGCCCACGCGGGCGCGGCCGGCAGCGCGGCGGTGGCGATCACGGCCAGGGCGGTCGCGGCCAGCGCGGCGAGGACGCGCGCCAGCACGGTGCGGCGCGGCCCGCGGTACGGGTGGGTGGTCATCGGAACTCCATTCACGGCTTCAGCCGAGCAGTTGCCGGCCGATCCAGCCGCCTTCGTCGCAGCCCGGCGGGATCGCGAAGACCGCCGACCCGATCGGGGTGGTCCACTCGTTGAGCAGGTCCGACTCGGCGAGCCGCTGCTGCACGGGAAGAAACTGCCGCGCGACATCCGCCTGGTATGCGGCAAATATCATACCGCTGTCAGCCTGGCCAGCGGCGTCGGGTTGCCCGTCGTAGTTGTACGGCCGGCGCAGCATCCGCGTCCCCTCGTCGGCCACGTGTGCCCGTGCGACATGCGAGAACTCCGGGATGACGGTGAAGCCGGTCGGGTCGGTGGCGGTGAAGTCGGGCGCGTCGTGCTCGGCCGTACCGGTCAGCGGGGCGCCGGTGTCGAGCCGGCGCCCGACCGCGAACTCCTTGTCGGCCCGCCCGAGCAGGTCCCAGGTCTCCAGCTCCAGCCGGATCCGGCGGATCACCACGGTGGTGCCGCCACGGAACCAGTCCGGCCCGTCGGTCGCCCAGACCGCCCGGTCGAACCCGGCGTCGCCGGGCGCCGGGTTGGTGGTGCCGTCGAGCTGGCCGAGCAGGTTGCGCTGGGTACGGCCGGCCGGCTCGACGCCGTGCCCGCGGCGGAAGCCGAGCTGGGTCCAGCGCGGCGTGCCGAAGGCGCGGGTGTCCTTGACCAGCATCCGCTGGGCGTGCGCGACCGTGACCGGGTCGTCGGCGCAGAGCTGGATCAGCAGGTCGCCGCCGGACCAGCGGTCCTCCAGCCGGTCGATCGGGTACGCCGGCAGCGGGGCGACCGACGGCGGCCGCAGCCCGTCGAGCCCGGCCGCCCGGAACAGCCCCGGCCCGAACCCGAAGGTGACGGTCAGCCGGGCCGGGAGGACGGCGAGTTCGGGCTCGGTGTCGGCCAGCGCCGGCCGGCCCTGGGTGAGCCGTACGGCGTCGTCGGTCAGCAGCCGCATGAGCCGGCCGAGCGCCGCCCGGTCGGTGCCCGGGTGCAGGTCGAACGCGAGGAAGCTGGCGTGTGCCTGCGGGCTGGTGGCGACCCCCGCCTGGTGCGGGCCGTGGAACGGCTCGACGGCCGTACCGGGGTCGGCGGGAAGCGGCGCGGCGGGTGCCGGTGCGCTGCGGGCGGCGGCGGTGACGGTGGCGCCGGCCACCGCGCCGCCGGCGGCGAGGGCGCCGCCGGCGAGCAGGTGCCGCCGGCTGACCGGGGCGGAGAAGGTGCCCATCTAGCCGGCGTGCCCGCTGGGGCTCGGGGTGCCGCCGTGGCCGGGGTCGTAGCTCTCCTGCGCCCCGGCGAACGGCTTGGCCAGGGCGGTGAACGCGACCGTCCGGCCGTCGGCCAGGGTGAGGGTGATGTCGACCTCGTCGCCGGCGCGGACCGGCTGGCCGAGCGCCATCAGCATCAGGTGGTCGCCGCCGGGTTCGAGGACGTGGCTGCCGCCGGCCGGCACGGTGAACCCGCCCGGCTTGGCCCGCATGACCATTTCGCCGTTCTGCATCGCCATCTCGTGCAGCTCGACCGGCGAGACCGGCGAGGTGCCGCCGGTCACGGTCACCGGCGCGGCCGACTCGTTGACCAGCGTGGCGAAGGCCGAGGTCATGCCGCTGTCGGCGACCTTGACCCAGGGGTCGCGTACGGCCAGCGCGGCGGCCGCCGTGGGCGTGGCCGACGGTTCGGGGTCGCCGGCCGCCGCGTCGTCGGTGCCGCAGGCGGCGACGGCCAGCAGGGCGAGTACGGCGATACCGGTGCCCAGCCGGCTCGCCGGTCTCGGTCGCCGGGTGGGTACGGGGATGCGCGCCATCGTTTCTCCAAACTGTGTGTGCACTGGTGGTCGGCCGGTGGCGGCGGCTGGTTCCGGCCGGCCGGAAAGTCAAGGCGTGACGCGCGAGACTCCATCGTGGATGATCGATGGTGGCTCCTCGCGGCCGTACCGGATCGGCCCGGGCGTGTCGGTCGCGCCCGTTCTCGGGGGCCGGACCGGGAGGGTGCGTGTGGCACACATCGACCTTGGCGTGGACGAGCGGAGCTACCCCGGGATCAGCGGACCGATGCGATACCGCCCGGAGACCGCGAAGCCCCTCAACGATCTCGTGAACGTGCTGTTGCGTGGCGAGCACCCGTTGACCCCGGGGGAGCGGGAGCTGATCGCGGCGTACGTCTCCGGGCTCAACGAGTGCGAGTTCTGCTGCTCCTCGCACTCGGCGTTCGCCGCGGTGCAGCTCGACGAGGGGATGGCCCTGGTCGACCAGGTCCGCGCCGACCTGGACTCGGCGCCGGTCAGCGAGAAGCTGCGGGCGCTGCTGCGCATCGCCGGCGCGGTGCAGGAGAGCGGCCGGAAGGTGACCGCCGACCTGGTGGCGGCGGCCCGCGCGGAGGGCGCGACCGACCTGGAGATCCACGACACGGTGCTGATCGCGGCGGCGTTCTGCATGTTCAACCGCTACGTCGACGGCCTGGGCACGGAGCCGGCCGCCGATCCGGCCGCCTACCTGCGGACCGCGGAGCGGATCGCCGAGTTCGGCTACAGTTCCTGACCTCGATCGAAGTACACCCATGCAGGTACTTGTCTAATTGACCAACATCATTGGAGGATATTTTCGCCCGGCCAACCCGCTCCGGGTGCCGCGACGGCGCGGCGGAGGTCGGTGACGTGCGGTGATCCCGCCGGTGTGCCGTGACTCGGTCGTGCGCGCGGCAGCGTGCCCGACCGAAGGAGCACCATGGACACTGCCCGCACCATCCGGCTGCCGCGCCGCATCCTGCTCGGCGCGTCGGCCCTGATCGCCGCGACCGCCGCCGCCGTCGGCCTGACCGGCCGGCCGGCGCAGGCCCGCCCCCGCGCCGTGGAGTGCGCCGCCGACCTGATCGAGACAGCCTGATGGCCACCGTCCCCTGGCTCGCCGACGTGCTGCGCGGCGCCGGCGTCCAGGTCGTCGAACACGGCAACTGGCGGGCCCGGATGCGCCCCGGCGCCTTCGACCCGATCGGGGTGCTGTGGCACCACACCGCCGCCACCTCCAGCCCCACCAACCCGCACCCGGCGCTCAACATCTGCATCAACGGCCGGCCCGACCTCGCCGGCCCGCTGTGCCACGCGCTGGTCGACCACCACGGCGTCTTCCACCTGATCTCCGCCGGCCGGGCCAACCACGCCGGCGCGAGCCGGGGCAGCGGCCCCATCCCGGCCGGCGACGGCAACACCCTCATGATCGGCTGGGAGATCGACTACAACGGGGTCAACCAGCAGATGACCCCCGCGCAGTACAACGCCTCGGTCGCGGCCACCGCCGCCGTACTGCGCCGGCTCGGGCGCGACGCCAGCCACGCCCGCGGCCACCGGGAGACCAGCACCACCGGGAAGATCGACCCGTCGTTCATCAACCTCGACACGATGCGCGCCGACGTCGCCGCGCGGATGGCCGGCGGTGGCGCCGCCCCGGTCGCCGGTCAGGCCTACCTCTACGGCGACCAGCAGCACTTCGTCGCGGTCGGCACCGGCGGGGCGCTGGTCAACCTCTCCTGGTCGCCGTCGACCGGCATCATCCGGCCGGAGTGGGGCGGCGCCGCGCTGACCGGCAGGCCGGTCGGCTACGTACACAACGGGCAGCAGCACGTCTTCGCCCGCGGCACAGACAACACGCTGCGGCACTGGTGGCAGAGCGGCGGCGGGGCGCCGGGGCGCGACAACTGGGGCGCCGTCGGGCGGGTGATGTCCAACCCCACCGGCTTCGCGTACGGCAACCAGCAGCACGTCTTCTACCGCAACCCCGACGGGCTGCTGGAGCACAAGTTCTTCGACCTGGTCAGCGGCCAGGTCGGCGGCGGGGTGTGGGCCGGGGGACCGTTCGTCGGCAACCCGTACGCGTTCGTGCACAAGGACCAGCAGCACATCTTCGCCCGTAACGCCGCCGGCGGCCTCGTCCACTGGTTCTGGTGGCCCGGCATCAACCCGAGCAGCGACAACTGGGGCATCACCGCGGGCATCGCCTCCGACGTCACCGGGTTCTCCACCCCGACCCAGCACCACATCTTCTACCGCAACACCGGCGGCGCGTTGCAGCACCGCTTCTTCGACGACCCGTCCGGCACCCTCAACGGCGGGGTGTGGGCCGGTGGCACCTTCGCCGGCAACCCGCACGCGTTCGTCCACCGCGACCAGCAGCACATCTTCGGCCGGCGGGCCAACGGCGACCTGGCGCACTGGTTCTGGTGGCCGGGCATCAACCCGAGCAGCGACGACTGGGGCGCCCGGGGCGTGGTCGCCGGCGACCCGGCCGGCCTGACCACCGGCGGCGGTCACCACGTGTTCTACCGGACCAACAACGGCACCCTCGAACACCGGGTCTTCCACGACGCCGCGGGCCACCTCGCCACCGACAACTGGGGCGGCTCGCTCGCCTCCTGAACCCCGTACTCCCGTCGGGTCCGGCGCCCGTCGAGGCGGGCGCCGGGCCGGATCGGCCGGCGCGACTCTTCTGGCGATGCGAGGGGTTTCAGGAGAGATAACCGGACTCGAGTCTGCTTGTCCGGATATGGTGCCCACCGTCGTGCCGCGACGAATTCCCAGCTTGAGCACGTACCGTTGGTTCGGTGATCAACTTTGCGAGTGATGTCGCCTTTCGGCATGGCGTCCACCCAACCGGGGTAGTGCGCGTCGCGGGAGGTAGGCCAGATGCTTGAGATCAGTACCGGGGTGTGGCTGCTCACGATCGGCGTGATCGTGGGGCTGCTCGCCCTCGACCTGGCGGTCGCCGCGGCGAAACCGCACGCGGTCGGGTTCCGCGAGGCGACCGCCTGGTCGGTGTTCTACATCGCCGTCGCGATCGTCTTCGGCCTGGTGTTCATGAGCCAGGCCGGCACCGACTTCGGCGTCGAGTACTTCGCCGGTTACCTGGTCGAGAAGAGCCTGTCGGTCGACAACCTCTTCGTCTTCGTCATCATCATGACCACGTTCGCCGTGCCGGCCGAGCACCAGCACAAGGTGCTGACCTTCGGCATCATCATGGCGCTGATCCTGCGGGCGATCTTCATCGTGGTCGGCGCCACCCTGCTGAACCTCTTCACGTTCATGTTCCTGCTCTTCGGGCTGCTGCTGATCTGGACCGCGATCCAGCTCTTCCGGCACCGGGACGAGGACCCCGACGTGCAGGAGAACGGCCTGGTCAAGCTGACCCGCCGGGTGCTGCCGGTGACCACCGACTACGTCGGCGGCCGGCTGACCGTGCGGCAGGGCGGCCGGCGGATAGTCACCCCGCTGTTCATCGTGCTGATCGCCATCGGCAGCTCCGACCTGCTCTTCGCCCTCGACTCCATCCCGGCGGTCTTCGGGGTGACCGAGCAGGCGTACATCGTCTTCACCGCCAACGCCTTCGCGCTGCTCGGCCTGCGGGCGCTGTTCTTCCTCGTCAAGGGCCTGCTCGACCGGCTGGTCTATCTCTCCACCGGGCTGTCGGTGGTGCTCGCCTTCATCGGCGTGAAGCTGGTGCTGCACTGGGGGCACACCGTCTGGGACTGGGTGCCGCAGATCGAGACCGTGTTCTCGCTCGGCGTCATCGTGGTGGTCCTCGCCGTCACGACCATCGCCAGCCTGGTCAAGACCCGGCGTGACCCGTCGGCCAAGGCCCATCCGGGCGCGCTGCGCGTGACGAAGACGCCGCCGCAGGAGGGGGCGGAGGAGGAACCGCAGCCGCCACGGTAGCCATCGAAGTTCGTGCTTGTCTCATGGTCATTTTCTTCCTAAGGTGAATATCCTTCTGAAGAAAGGTGCCACGATGAGAGCACGCACGGTACTGACCAGACTCGCCACCGTCGGACTGCTGTCGGCCGCCGCCGCGGTGCTACCCGCCGCGGCGGCCCAGGCGGCGCCCACCGGCTGCACCACCTACGCCAACCTGGGGACCGGCTACGCGTCCTGCACCGGCGGGACCGGCGAGGTCCGCGTGGTGATCCAGTGCGTCAGCGTCTGGGGCGACGAGACCGTACGCAGCGGACCCTTCGTCCCGGTGGGCCAGACCTCGTCCGTGTCCTGCCCGTCGTCGACCTGGTCCCTGCAACCCGACCCCTGGTACGTCACCCGGGGCTGACGCCTCCGGTCCGGGCCCCCGCCACCGGCGCGGGCCCGGACCTCAGTTCCGCGGGCAGGTCGCCGCCAGCCGGCAGGCGACCTCGTCGGCGACCCGCCGGTGCAGGTCGGCGAGCTCGGCGTCGGTCAGCCCGCCGAGATCACCCGACGGCACCCCGCCACCCGGGGCACCGGCGTCGCCGTACGCGCCACCGGGCCCGCGGCCGTCGCGGTCGGCGGCACCGCCGCAGCGGATCTCCGAACCGTCCGCCCGCTGCAGGCACGTCGCCCGCTCCCCGGAGAGGTCACCGGTGCCGGACGCCCGGTAGAGGATGTTCTGCCCGGTGCCCAGGGTGGCCGCCCAACCGTCGCCGCCGGTCGGCACCACCTCGTAGACGTTGATGTTCACCCAGTTCGGGATGTCCTGGTAGTCGGCCTTGATCCGGTCGACGATCGCGCCCGGCGACACCCACACCGGATCGAGCCGGTGCACCGTGACCGGTGCCAACCCCAGCCCGGAGTGCCGCGCCGGCACCACCGACACCACCGAGATCGCGGTCGCCGAACCCCGCCCGGTCATCGGGGTCACGTAGACCGGCCGCCGGTCGGCCACCGTCGCCAGGGTGAACTCGGAGTCGTTGCCGGCATTGGCCTGGTCGTCGGGGACCTGCCAACCGACCCGCCCGAAGAACCAGTCGGCGAACGAACCCATCGCCCCGGTCGACTCGCGCTGCCAACCGGCGATGCTCAGCGGATAGGACGGGCCGGGTAGCCCCGAGGTGTCCGTGGTGAACGTCAGCTCGCCGGTCCGGCCGTCGTACAACGCCACCCCCGCCGGCTTCTCGACCACCACCCAGACACCGACCTGCCGCTTGAGCGGCACCACCACGACCGGCCGGTCACCGTCGCAGTAGGCGTACACGTCGTCGCCGTCGAACCGCACCCACCGGCGCTCCGAGGAGATCTGCCGGCCGAGGTTGTGACCGAACCAGCCCGCGACCCGGCGCGCGGCCCGGTCCCGGTCGAACTGACACTTCTGGTCGGTCGCGCCCCGCCCCTGCAACGGGATCTGCTGGGTGAACGCCACCTCGTAGCCGGCGAGCCAGCCGCGCCGGTTCACCAGGGTCGCGAACCGGTCCTCGCCCGGCAGGTAGCTGGTGCCGGCGATCTCGCCGGTGGTGTCACCGAGGTTCGGCCGGGCCTGCGCCACCCCCACCTGGTACGGCGCCCGTGCCGTCACCGCCGGCAGCGCGCCGTCGACCACCTCGACGCCGGCCAGGTAGGTCCGGTCCTGCTCGTAGAACGTGTGCAGCATCCACCAGGCGCCGCCGGTCAGGCCGAGCAGTCCGGCCAGCAGCGCGACCCCGGTGCGGTAGCCGCCGTCCAGCGCCCCCGCCGTCGCCCGGACCGCCCAGTAGGCGGCGGCCGCCAGGGCGAGCGCGGCGAGCAACGGCAGGGCGTTGCGCAGCTCCCAGACGAGGATCGTCGCGTAGTACGGCGCCAGCACCAGCCAGAGCCCGCCGAGCACGAGCAGCGCCGCCGCCGCGACGCCGACCACCCGTGCGGCCGGCCGGCGGGGCAGCGACCGCTTCGGAGCGCTTCCCGGACGGCCGCCCTTCGACCCGGACCGGCGGGACTTGTTTCTCCGCGACGTCATGGCGTCGTTCCTACCAGACGATCACCGACCGCCCGGCGCCGTGCCGTGGCGCCCGGGCACCAACGAAACACCCCCTGGATCGCCTACTTCTTCGGTCTGCCGCCCACGCCCGCCAACGGACAGGGTGGACGCACCGTGCGCGACCGGCGACCTCGACGGGGGAACGATGGGAAGCTCCGACGCCCGGCCGCCCCGGGCTGCCCGGCACCCGGCCGGCCGGGAAACCGACGACGTACGCCACCCGCTCGCCGACGACCTCTTCCGGCTGGCCCACCACCACCTGCTCGGCCGGCCCCTGCTGCACCCCCGGGCCACCACCTACGGACTGGCCTCGGCCCTGCTGGCCGAACTGCTCTACACCGGCCGGATCACCGTCCACCACGGCGACGTGTACGTCGTCAGCACCGAACCACCCGCCGACGGCCTCACCCACACCGTCCTCGACCAGCTCGCCGCCGAACGCGGCGCCCACCCGGTCGGCAACTGGCTGGCGTACCTGTCGGTCGCCGTCGTGGACCGGGTCGCCGGCCGGCTGCACCGGGCCGGCCACCTGCGGCGGGAGACGTCCCGGTTCCGCATGTCCCGGACCGTCATGTGGGTGCCGGTCGAACCGACCACCGCCGGCTGGCCGTCCGCCCGGCTCGCGATGGCGCTGCGCGGCGCCCGCCCGCTCGCCCCCGCCGACCAGGGCCTGGCCGCGCTGGCCTGGGCCACCGGCCTCGACCGCCAGGTCCTCGACGGTGCCCCCGCCCGGG
This sequence comes from Polymorphospora sp. NPDC050346, assembly GCF_040655695.1. Classification (NCBI taxonomy): domain Bacteria; kingdom Bacillati; phylum Actinomycetota; class Actinomycetes; order Micromonosporales; family Micromonosporaceae; genus Polymorphospora; species Polymorphospora sp. NPDC050346. The sequence continues at coordinate 20,756 of NZ_JBFAKM010000025.1, forward strand.
CCCGCGACAACCTGCGCGCACTGCTCGACCACGGCTGGCCGCCGATGGCCGAACTGGCCCGCCTCACCCACGCGGCGATCGGCCGCTCGGTGGCCGCGTACCGCATCTGACCCTTCCACCCCTGGAGCACACATGCCGACGAGGGCAGCCCCGCACAGCCCGGTCACCCAGGCCCTGGCCCGCGACCGGCTCGGCGTACCGGCCGTGACCGCGTTCGTACTGGCCGCCGCCGCGCCACTGACCGTGGTCGCCGGCTCGGCCGGCACCGGGTTCGCGGTCACCGGCTTCGTCGGGGTGCCGGTCGTCTACCTGACCGTCGGCGTGCTGCTCGCCGTCTTCTCGGCCGGCTACGTCGCCATGGCCCGGCACGTCCGGCAGGCCGGTGGCTTCTACGCCTACGTCACCCTCGGCCTCGGCCGGGTCCCCGGCGTCGGCGCCGCACTGGTCACCCAGCTCGGCTACAACTGCCTCCAGATCAGCCTGTACGGCGCGTTCGGCGCCGTCGCCGCCGATCTCGCCGCCACCCGGGGCTGGTACCTGCCCTGGTGGCTGTGCGCCGCCGCCGGCTGGGTCCTCGTCGCCGTACTCGGGCTGCGGTCCGTCCGGGTCAACGGCCGCGTCCTCGCCACGCTGCTGCTGCTCGAACTCGCCGTGGTGGTGGTCTTCGACATCGCCATGCTCACCCACCCGGCCGCCGGCGGCGTCACCCTCACCGCGCTGTCCCCGGCCCGGCTCGCCGACCCCGCCGCGGTCGCGATCCTGGTCGGCGGCCTCGCCGGATTCGTCGGATACGAGGCCACCGTCGTCTTCGCCGAAGAGGTCCGCGACCCGCGCCGCACCGTTGCCCGGGCCACCTACCTCGCGCTCGGCCTCATCGCCGGCCTGTACGCCCTGTCCACCTGGGCGATGACGGTCGCCGCCGGCCCGGCGCACGTCGTCACCGCGGCCCGCGCCCACGACGCCGACCTGTTCTTCGTCCTCGCCGCGCCGCACCTGCCGGCGGCCCTCGTCGACCTCGGCCGGCTGCTGCTGTTGACCAGCCTGTTCGCGGCCCTGCTCGCCTTCCACAACATGATCGCCCGGTACGCGTTCTCGCTCGCCCGCGAGGGGCTGCTGCCCGCCGTACTGGGCCGCACCGGGCGGCTCACCGGGGCGCCGGTCTACGGCTCGCTGCTGCAGAGCGGCCTGGCCCTGACCGCCCTCGGGACCTTCGCCGGCACCGGCCTCGACCCGATCCGCCACGTCTTCTTCACCGGCGGCGTCACCGGCGGGCTCGGCGTGCTCGTCCTGATGGCCGCCACCAGTTTCGCGGTGCTCGGCTACTTCGCCCGCGACCGGCACGGCGAGCCCGCCTGGCGCCGCGTCACCGCACCGGCCGTCGCCGCCGTGACACTCACCGCCGTCCTGATCGTCACCGTGGCCGGCTTCGGCGCGTTGCTCGATCTGCCGGGGGACTCGCCGCTGCGGTGGCTGCTCCCCGCCGGATACGCGGTGGCGGCCGTGGCCGGCGCCGGCTGGGCGCTGATCCTGCGGGCCACCCGACCACGGGTGTACGCCGCGATCGGGCTCGGCCCGGACAGCGTCACCGCCGTGCCGGCCACCCCGTCCGGCGTGTCCCGGTCCAGCCCTGTCCACGCCTGAACCGCCCCGAGCCCGACCGACCCAGCGAGGAGCCGTACCGATGCGACACCCACCCACGGCCGTGACCGTGCGGACCGCCACCACCGCGGACATCGGTCCGCTCGCCGTCACCCTCGTCGACGCCTTCCTCGACGGCCCGGACGGCGTCTGGCTGATCCCCGACCCCGTCGAGCGGCGGGCCGTCTACGAACGCTTCTGCGCCGGCCTGATCGGCGAGGTGCTGCGGCACGGCGCGGTGCTGACCACCGACGACCACAGCGCGATCGCGATCTGGCAGTCGTACGTCGGCGGACCACCCGACCTGAGCGGCTACGACCGCGTCGTCACCACCGCCTGCGGCCCGTACGCCGACCGGTTCCGGCGGCTCGACGCGGTGTTCGCCGACCACCACCCCACCACCCCGCACCACTACCTCGCCTATCTCGGCGTGGCGCCGACCCGGCAACGGGCCGGTCTCGGCGGCGCCCTGCTGGCCTGGCGCAACACGCTGCTCGACCGGGCCGGGGTCGCCGCCTACCTGGTCGCGACCAGCCCCGGTGCCCGTGACCTCTACCTGCGCCACGGCTACCGGCCCTGTGCCGCCCCGTTCCACCTGCCCGACGGCGGGCCGCCGATGTGGCCGATGTGGCGCAACCCCGGCGGGCTGCGATGACCGTGTCGACCGACGACGCGGTCGCCGACACCCGCCGGGCGCTGGGCCGGCGGCTCGCCGCCGCCCGCCGGTGGATCGGGATCACCCAGGTCGAGCTGGCCCGGCGGCTCGCCTACAGCCGCAGTTCGGTGGCGAACGCCGAGATCGGCCGGGCGTTGCCGGAGCGGACCTTCTGGGGGTACGCCGACCGGGTGCTCGGCACCGGCGACGAGTTCGTACGCGCCTACGACGCCCACCGGGAACTGGTGCTCGCCCAGCTCCGGCAGTCGTGCCCCGACCCGCCACCGGCGGCTTCCGCCCCGGCACCCCCGGCCGTTTCGCCGGCCCGCCCCCGGCCGGCCGTCCCGTCGGGGTCGCCGCCGGTGGCGGCCCCACCGGAGCCGGTCCGGTCGGACGGTGTGCACCGGTCCGCCGTCCGTGGTGGCGCCCCGGACGAGGCCGGATGGCGCGGTACGGGCGGGACCGGGCCGGTCGGGGCAGGGCCCGCCGAGCTGGTCTGGGGCGGCTACCTGATTCCCGTGCCCGTCGGTGACCACCGGTCGCCGCAGCGCCCGGCGGCCCGGGTGCCGGGCGGCTGACCTGCGAAGGGCGCCGGCCGGACGTAGCATCGGCTGATGCCGGACGAGAAGGTCGAGGTCCACCCGGCGACCGCCGATCGGTGGGACGACGTGGCGACCCTGCTCGGCGCGGGGCAGACGAAGCAGCACTGCTGGTGCACCTACTTCCGGATGTCCTCGGGCGCCTATTCTCGCGGCTCCGACGAGGAACGGGAGCGGTTGCTGCGCGACCTGACCGGCCGGCGGCCGGCGCCCGGGCTGATCGCGTACGCGGGCGACGAGCCGGTCGGCTGGATCGGGCTCGGCCCCCGCGCCGACCTGGAACGGCTCAACCGCTCCCGGACGATCCCGAAGATCGACGATCGTCCGGTGTGGTCGGTGGTGTGTTTCCTCGTCCGTCCCGGTCACCGCCGTCGGGGGATCGCCCACGCCCTGCTGGCGGCGGCCGTCGACCGGGCCCGTGCCGAGGGGGCCTGCGGGCTGGAGGGGTATCCGGCCGATCCGGACGGCGGCCGGCTGGACAACACGTTCGCCTACTTCGGCACCCTCGGCCTGTTCGAGGCGGCCGGCTTCCGGCGGGTCCGGCCGACCGCGTCCCGCACCAGCGGCCGTACCCGCTGGGTGGTCCGCCTGGACCTACCCTGACCCCGCCCGTAGTCGCACCGCCCCCGCAACCGCACCGCCCGCGTGCAGCCGCCCGCACCGCCCGCCCGCACCGCCTGCGCGATCAAGGGGATGTGCCACGCAATTCGGGCGCCCGAGGGGACGACTTCCCCTTGATCGCGCCCCAAGGCCCGGACCCGGGCGGGTCAGGCCAGGTACGGGGTGTGGGTGCGGGCTTCGCGTAGGGCGTTGGCCCACCAGGTGAGCCGGTTCAGGAGCACGTCGGCGGCATCGACCGAGGCCCGGTCGACCGGCTGCCCCTGCGGGTCGAAGCACTGCTGGATCCGGTGGAAGCTGACCGTGTCGCGCACCGTCATCGCGTGCAGTTCGGCGAAGACGCCGCGCAGGTGTTCGACGGCGCGCAGGCCCCCGGAGATCCCGCCGTACGACACGAACGCGACCGGCTTGGCGTGCCACTCCTTGTAGTGCGCGTCGATGGCCTCCTTCAGCGGCCCCGGGTAGCTGTGGTTGTACTCGGGGGTGACGACCACGAAGCCGTCGGCGGCGGCGAGGGTCGCGCTCACCGGTTGGGGATCGGCCAGGTCCACGATCTCGACGTGCAGGTCGGGACGTCGGGCGGCGTGACCGGTGAACCAGTTCGCCACGATCGGCCCGAAGCGGCCGTTGCGGGTGCTGCCGACGATCACCGAGATGCGTAGGGGAGGCATGGTCATTCCGGGGCCCTTCAGATTCGCCGTGAGCAGGTGCTTCGAGGCTAAAACTGAAACCAAGCTTGAGGTCAAGGTGCTCTTCGGCGACGGGCCCTCCGCGCCGGCGCGGAGGGCCCGTCGCCGGTGCGGAGGGCCCCGGTCGTGCGGTACGGGTCAGCAGCGGCCGATCTCACGCCACTGGGCGGTCAGTCCGGGCTCGGAACCCTGCGTCCACCAGTTCGCCTGCCACAGCCTGCCGTTGTGGCGTACCCGCTGGCCCTCGAGGTAGACAGTGCCCCAGTTCCAGGCCGGTACGCCGACGCAGCCGACCGGGGGGTTGGTCGGCGACACCGTCGGGGAGACGGTGGGCGACGGGGTGGGGGACGAGGTCGGGCACGGCCCGCCGGTGCCGACCGTGTCGACGTGGCTGGTGCCGGCCGTGCGGTAGGCGTTGACCCGGTTCTTCGCCTCGGCCGTGGTGACCGCCTGGTCGGCGATGAAGTAGAGGTAGTCGACCTGCTGGACGTAGGTGGCCAGGCCCGGGGTGCTGCGACCGTTCAGGTCGATGAACCACAGGTTGAAGTTGATCGACATCGGGGTCTCGGGGTAGTAGCGGTCGCCGTGGTCGGCGACCTGCCGGCCGTCGACGTAGTACTTGACCCGGCCGTCCTTGACCGTGAAGACCAGGTCGTGCCAGCCGGCGTGGCTGGTCCGCTGGGCGGTGTGCGTGTTGTCGGCCACCCACGGCTCGTTCTGGTACGTCTCCCACGTCGTCTGGTAGAGGATCGGGCCCTGCTCACCCCAGCCGCCGTTCGGCAGGTACTCGAAGTCGATCTCCCCGTAGTTCGGGTCCATCGGCCGGTCCAGCGGGGTGATGGTGAAGAACGTCTCGACCAGCCGGTCGCCGTCCGGGCCGGACACCGGGGCGTCGGTGAACTTCACCCGCGAGGCGTAGGTGCCCTCGTAGAACTTGCGCTGGTGGAAGAACTCGGCGTGGCTGGTGCCGGCGGCGGTGCCGTCGGTCTTCGCGGTCAGTTGCAGGACCTTCTGGCCGGCGTCGGTCGGGAACGAGATGTTCGACGCGGGCCAGGCGGCGCCGGGTACGCCGGGACCGCCGGCGTTGGTGCGGACGGTCCAGTTGCGGGCGGTGATCGCCGGGTCGGACGCCGACGAGTAGTTGAAGTCGTCGAACAGGATGCCGCAGGTGGCGGTGGTGCCGGGGGCGGCGGCCGGGGTGGTGCCGGCGGTCGCGGTGGCCGCGATCCCGGCGAGCGTGCCGGCGGTCAGCAGGGTGGCGGCCGCGGCGGCGACCGTGCGGACGGTGGGTCTCCGTGACATCGGAATCTCCTCACGGTGGGACAAAAGGGGTACGGGTGGCCGGACGGCTCCGGCCGGTCACCCGGGTGGCGCCGGGGATCAGCGGACCGCGCCGGCGGTCAGGCCGGTGCGGATCTGGCGCTGGAAGAGCACGTACGCGGCCAGGACCGGGACCATCGCGATGGTCAGCCCGGCGAACAGGCCGCTCCAGTCGCTGCGGTAGCCCTGGCTGACCGACAGCGCGGCCAGGCCCTGCGCGAGCACGTACCGGTCGGGGTCGGGGTTGAGCACCAGCGGCAGCAGGTACTGGTTCCACAGCCCCAGGAAGTTGAAGATCGCGATACTGACCAGCCCGGGGCGGGCCAGCGGCAGCATCACCCGGAAGAAGACGCCCCAGTGCGAGCAGCCGTCGAGGAAGGCGGCCTCGGCGATCGCGGACGGCAGCGTACGGAAGAACGAGTGCAGGAAGAAGACCGTGAACGGCAGGGCGTACGCGGTGTAGACCAGGATCAGCCCGTGGTAGGTGCCGAGCAGCCCGAGTTGCCTGACCACGAAGAACAGCGGCACCAGGGCCAGGAACACCGGGAAGAGCAGCCCGGCGACGAAGACCAGGTGGAGGATCCGGTTGCCCGGGAACGGGTAGCGGGCCAGGGCGTACGAGATGGTGGCGCCGAGCAGCATGGTCAGGACCAGCGCCCCGCCGACGACGATCGCGCTGTTGAACAGGTAGTCGCCGATCGACGCCTGGTTCCAGGCCCGTGACCAGTTGTCGAGCCGGGGCGTGGCCGGCAGGCTCCACGGGCTGGTCAGGATCTCCCGGTCGGTCTTCAGCGAGCTGACCACCGCCCACAGCAGCGGCAGGGTGACCACCGCCGCCCAGGCGAGCAGGAACAGGTGCGCCCCGCGCCCGCCACCGCCGGCCCCGCGTCCGGCCCGACGTTCCCGCGCCGTCCGTACCGGTGTCCGGGCCGGCCGCGCCTTGTCCACAGTGGTCGTCATGCCAGCTCCACGGGTTCTCGCCGGCCGGCCCGCATGGTGACCACGGCCAGTGCCAGGGTGAGGAGGAACAGCGCGACGCCCATCGCGGCGGCGTATCCGAACTTCCCGTACGTGAACGCGTTGCGGTAGAGGCCGAGCCCGATCACCTCGGTCGACCCGTCCGGCCCGCCCGGCCCGACCGTCATGATCTGTACGACGGCGAAGCCGTCGAGCGCGAGCACCCCGAGATAGACGAAGGCGACCTGTACGTTGTCGCGGACCAGCGGCAGGATCACCCGGCGCAGGGTGTCGAGCCGGCCGGCGCCGTCGAGCACGGCGGCCTCCAGCACGTCGCGGGGGATCGACTCCATGGCGGCCGAGAACAGCACCATGTAGAACCCGACCGACGACCAGACGAGCACCGCCATCACCGCCCACAGCGCCAGCCGGGGATCACCGAGCCAGGTACGCGCCAGCGCGTCCAGCCCGACCGCCCGCAGCACGCCGTTGAGCAGCCCCTCGTTGGGGTGGTAGACGAACTGCCAGAGCACCGCGATGATCGGCAACGACAGCAGTTGCGGGAAGAAGTACGCCGTCTTGTAGAACTCGCCGCCGCGCACCGCCGACAGCATCGTGCTGCCGCCCCGGCCGCCGAAGTTGACCAGGGTGGCCAGCAGCAGGCCGAGCGCGATCGTCGCCGCCGGCACCACCAGCAGCATCAGGGCGTTGTTGCGCAACGCGGCCAGGAAGAGCGGGTCGGACACCAGCTGCCGGAAGTTGGCGAGCCCGACGTAGTCGACCTGGCCGGAGACCCCGGACCAGTCGGTGAGGGCGAGGTAGAACGCCTGCGCGTACGGCGACAGCACGAAGACCGCGTACAGCGCCAGGCCGGGCAGGATGGCCGCGGCGAGGAACCGGTAGCGACCGTGCCGGATGGCCATCATCGCCGGCTACCGGGTGTATTTGGTGACGGTGGTGTCCCGGGCGAGCGTGTCGGCGGCCCGCTGGATCCGGTCCGACCACTGGGCCGGGGTGACCCGACCCGTCACGAGTTCGCCGGTGGCGTCGTCGACCGCCTTGGCCAGCGGCGCGTACCAGGTCCGGAACCGGAAGGTGAAGGTGTGCGGGCCGGCGGCGGCGACCGCCTCCCGTACCGACGCCAGGCCGCTGCTGACGGTCAGCCCGTCGGTGGCGCCGGCGACGGTCGGCAGGGTGCTGTTGAGTTCGGCGAACCGGCGCGCCGACCGTTGCGAGAACAGGATCCGCAGGTATTCCAGCCCGCCACGCGGGTTCTTCGCCCGGCTCGGCACCACGAACGACTCGCTGCTGGCCGCCTGGAGACCGGCGGCCGGCACCCGGTCACCGGTGCCGAGCGCGGGCACGGCGCCCATCACCATGTCGAGGCCGTCCGGGGTGACGCCCTTCTGTTCGGCCTCCAGCCACGACCCACAGGGGATGATCGCGGCCTTGGACTGCGACCAGGCGGCCTGCGCCTCGGTGTGGGACAGCGCCTCCGAACCGGACAGCAGGTAGCCCCTGGCGGCCAGTTCGTGCAGGGCGGTGGCGGCGTCGACCAGCTCCGGCCGCTTCCACGCGCCCGGTTCGAGGTTGTCGACCGCCTTCAGCAGGTCGGGGCCGCCGGCCTTGGCCGCCATCGACAGCAGCGGGTCGTTGATGTACTCCGGGTATTTGCCCTGGTAGGTCCAGGGGGCGAGGCCGGCGGCCTTGATCTGCCCGCACAGCGCCAGCATCGCGTCCCACGTCGCCGGCCAGGTCCAGCCGTGCCGCTCGAACAACGGCTTCGAGTACCACAGGCCCCAGACGGTGTAGGTGAAGTTGAGCGCGTAGACCTTGCCGTCGAAGGTGCCGTCTCCGGTCACGCCGGGCAGCAGCGTGTCCCGTACGGTGCGGGCCGGGTCGTCCAGCGTCGGGGTGTCGAGCAGTTCGGCGAGGTCGGTGAGCTTGCCGGCGGCGACCAGGGTGGCCAGGTCGAGGCGGCCGGCGCCGGTGTTGTCGACCACGTCCGGCGGGGTGTCGGCGACGAACCGGGGCTGCAGCGCCTCGCCGACCTTCTGGATTCCCTTGTGGTCGATGGTCGCGCCGGGGTGCCGTTCCTTGTAGACGGTGCCGGCGTCGATGGCGTACTGGTCGCCGTACCCGCCCTTGAAGATCACCACCTCCAGCGGGGTCGAGTCGGGTACGCCGAGCGGGTTGCCGGCGTCGCGGGCACCGGTCGGTGCCGGGGCGGCGGGTCCGCCGCCGCTGTTCGTGACGCAGCCGGCGACGGCGGGGGTGGCCAGGGCGGCGGCACCCGCGGTGCGGACCAGGGTCCGCCGGGTCAGCCGGGGGCCGGGGGACGGGGAGGCGGTCATGGGGGTGCCTCGACTTTCTTCGGTCGGGCGGCGCGGGGCGCCGGGGCGAGCCGGCGCGGGGACGCCGGTCCGGGTACGGGGCGCGGGCGCGCCGGGGTGCGGCACGCCGGCGCCGACTCCGGCCCGGCGCGGGACGCCGATCGGGTCGCGGCGCGCGGGCGCCGGTTCGGGTACGGCGCGGGCGCCGCCTTGTGTGCGGCGCGGGGGCGCCGTTTCTGGTGCGGCGCGCGAGGCGCCGTTTCTGGTACGGCGCGTGGGCGCCGGTGGAGGTGCGGCGCGGGCGGCGCCGGTCAGGCGGTACGCCGGATGCGTCCGGCGTACCGGGCTTCCAGTTCGTGGTTGTGCGTGTCCCCGCCGGGCACGTTCGCCGACAGGTAGACCGGTGGCGTCTCGCCGGCGGCGAGCAGCCGGGCGACCACCTCGCAGACGATCTGCTGGGCCAGCAGCGCCCCGGTGATCGACGAGATCGCGCCGACGGCGCCGCCACCGGGCAGCGGCAGGGCGGCGTCGCCGTACGGGGCGCCGTTGTCGAGCACCACGTCGGCGATGTCGGCCAGCCGGCGGCCGGACGGGTGCCGGGAGGCGACCCTGGCGCTGTGGTCCAGCGAGGTGATCCCGATGACCCGGTGGCCCTGCTCCTTGAGCAGCAGGGCGAACTCGACGATGACGCCGTTGACGCCGGAGTTGGAGGTGACGACGAAGACGTCGTCGGGCTTGACCGGGGACAGTTCGTAGAGCCGGCGGGCCACGGCCGGGTCGCGTTCGAGCAGCGGGTCGTCGAGTACGGCCCGGTCGGCGCCGCCGTACAGCACCAGGTCGCGAAGCGCGATCCGGTTCGTCGGCACCAGTCCGCCGGCCCGGCCGGCGATCTCCATCGACAGTGCCTCGGAATGCCCGCAGCCGAACGCCTGGAGCACCCCGCCGGCCCGTAGACCCGCGGTGACCAGGTCGGCCGCCCGCCGTACGCCCTCGGTCTGGCCGGCGGCGACCCGACCGATCGCCGCGGTGACCGCGTCGAGGTAACCGTGCGCGCTGATGCTCATCAGACCTCCGATCGGGGGCGCCGGCGGCCGGCGCGGCTGGCTTCGTCGGGCAGGCGGTGGGCGTCGACCGCGCGGGCGGTCACCTCGAACGCCTCGGTGGTGCGCTGGTAGGTCCGCTGGGCCACCGCGACGTAGATGAGGTCGAGGACCAGCAGTTGGGAGTGCAGGGCGGACAGCGCGGCGAACCGGAACGTGGTCTCCTGCACGGCGGTGGTCATCACCACGTCGGCGGTCTCGGCCAGCGGTGAGCGGGGGAACGAGGTGACCGCGACGGTGAGCGCGCCGTGGTCGGCGGCCTCGGCGAGCACTTCGATCACCTCGCGGGTACGGCCGCTGTGCGACAGGCCGATCGCCACGTCGCCGGGGCCGAGCAGGGCGGCGTTGGTCAGCGCGGTGTGCGGGTCGGGCCGGTGCCAGCACGGCACCCGGATCCGTTCCAGCCGGAACGCCATCTCCCGGGCGGCGTTGCCGGAGCTGCCGAGGCCGAAGAGTTCGACCCGGGCGGCGGTGGCGACCGCCGACGCGACCCGGTCGACGGCCGCGAGGTCGACCTGGCCGGCGGTTTCCTGGATGGCCCGGGCGTCGGCGCTGGCGACGACGCCGAGCAGGTGGTCGAGCGGGTCGTCGGGGCCGATCTCCCGGTCGATGTCGGTGTCCCAGCGGGCCTGTGCCGCCCGGCCGGTCTCGGTGGCCACCGCGACCCGCAGTTCGGCGTAGCCGCGGTGGCCGAAGAGCCGGCAGAACCGGGTGACCGTGGCGGTGGAGGTGCCGGCCCGTTCCGCCAGGTCGATGATCGTGGCGCGGGCCGTCTCCTCGGGGGCGATCAGGATCTGCTCGGCGACCCGTTGCAGGGCGACCGGCAGGGTCGGTAGCTCGGTGCGGATCCGGCCGAGCAGGCCACTGTCGGTCATCAGCATTCCTTTCACCAAACCTTGTTGGTGATGAAAAGTATGACCATCGACAGTGTTCTGTCAATACTGTTAACGATTGGCGGGGTTGGCCGGGGGTGCCGTGCTCAGTGGTGGACGCGGTACGTCAGGTGGGTGACCAGCGACGCCTGGCGGGCGGACACCTGCTCGAGCCGCAGCGGCGGCACCCCGTCGAAGATCCGGTCGCCGTGCCCGAGCGTGACGGGTACGACGTGCAGCCGCAACTCGTCGATCAGGCCGGCGGCCAGGTACTGGTTGACGGTCGCCGCGCCGCCGGCGATGGAGATCCGCCGGTCGCCGGCCACCGCCCTGGCCTGTTCGAACGCGGCGTGGATGCCGTCGGTGACGAACGTGAAGGTGGTGCCGCCCTTCATCGTCAGCGGCTCGCGCGGCTGGTGGCCGAGCACGAACACCGGCGCGTGGTACGGCGGGTCCTCGCCCCACCAGCCGGTCCACTCCAGGTCCCAGTCGCCGCGGTCGGGGCCGAACATGTTGCGGCCCATGATGTAGGCGCCGGCCCCGGTGACGGCGGCGATCTCGGTCGCGTTCTCGTCCGGGGTCTCGAACATCCAGGTGTGCAGGTCGACGCCGGCGCCGAACGGGTGCTCGCGGGACTGGTCGGGGCGGGACGAGAAACCGTCGAGGGAGATCGCGATGTCGCTCGTGACGAGGGTCATGGTGGGCCTTCCATGCTGGTTGCAGATTACAACCGGTTACGCTAGGTGGGCCGGTTGTAGGATGCAAGCGGTTTGCGGGAAGGAGGCGCCGTGGAGGAGCACCGGTCGGGCTGCCCGATCAACCTGTCGCTGGAGGTCTTCGGCGACCGGTGGTCGCTGATCGTCATCCGCGACATCATGTTCGGCAACCGCCGGCACTTCCGCGAGCTGCTGACGAACAACAACGAGGGCATCGCGTCGAACATCCTCGCCGACCGGCTGCACCGGCTCGTCGGTCTCGGGATGGTGTCGCGCGCACCCGACCCGGGCCACAAACAGAAGATCGTCTACCGGCTCACCGAGCCGTCGATCCAGCTCGTCCCGGTGCTCGCCCAGCTCGGCGCGTGGGGCGTCCGGCACCTGCCGGTCAGCCCCGAACTGGCCGTACGCGCCCGGCTGCTCGCCGACGGCGGACCGCCGCTGTGGGACGACTTCATGGCCGAGCTGCGCGAACTCCACCTGGGCATCCCGCGGCCGGCGGGGGTGGAGTCGGTGTTCGACCGGCTCACCGCCGCCTACCAGGCCGAGCTGGCCCGCGCCGGCAACTGACTCCAACTCGGTTGGCGGCCGGGGACGGTCGCTGTTCCGCCCCACAGCAGTACCCCGCCTGGCGACCGGCACGAGCGCCACCGGCTCACGAGACGTGTTCCGGCGCGGGAGTCGGTCGGGCCGGGGCCGGGCGGGACATCTCCCGCCACGGGCCGCCGAGCAGCGGCGTCAGTGAGAGCAGCAGGTAACAGCAGCCGGCGACGACCAGGGTGGCGGTCGTACCGAAGGCGTTGACGGCCAGGCCGGCGCCGACCGAGCCGACCGGCATCGCCGCCCAGCAGCCGGCGCCGATGACGCCGTACACCCGGGCGCGCATCCCGGCCGGCACCCGCTCGAGCTCGATCGTCCCGATCATCGGGTTGATCGCGCCGGCGGCGAAGCCGGCGACGACGGTGACCGTGACCAGCGCGGGCAGCGGGAGCCCGGCGGCCAGGGCCAGGAACGGCGGGGCGCCGGCGATCAGGAAGGCGACCACGTACGTGGGCCGGCGCGGCAGCCGGTGGCCGATCGCGCCGAAGACCAGCGAGCCGGCCAGCGCGCCACCGCCCATCGCGCCGACCAGCAGGCCGAACGCGGTCGCCCCGCCGAGTTCGCGGTCGGCGACGACGGGCAGCAGGACGGTGCTCTTCGCGGCGTCGAGAAGGTTGGTGAACAGCACCATCAGCACGATGAGGCGCAGCAGCGGCTCGTGGAGCAGGAACCGGACCCCGTCGGTGAACTCCCGCCAGTAACCCGCCGCGCGGGCGTCGGCACCCGGCCCGGCGTCGGCCGCCGGTTCGGTGGCCGGCCGCAGCCCGCGCGGTACGAGCACGGCGACCACGGCGGCGGAGACCGCGAACGTGACCGCGTCGATGGCGAGCACGGTCAGCGCGCCGAACGCCGCCACCAGCAGCCCGGCGACCGGGGCGCCGACGAGCCGGGCACCGCGGCTGGTCGCCTCGAGCATGGCGACGGCCCGCTCGACCGGCATCCCGGCCGCGGCGGCGGCCTCGGGCAGCAGCGCGATCCGGGCGGTGTGCCCGGGGGTGTCCAGCAGGCCGGTGGCGAAGACCAGCGCGAGCAGTGCCCAGAACGGCAGGCCGACCGTACGGTCGAGCAGCGGTACGGCGGCGATCGTCACGCCCGAGACGAGGTCGGCGGCGACGCTGGCCCGGCGGTAGCCGATCCGGTCGACCAGCACCCCGCCGAAGGCGCCGCCGATCACCATCGGCGCGGTGGCGAAGGCGCCGACGAGGCCGGTCGCCGCCGCCGAGCCGGTCTCGGCGAGCACGTAGAGCGGCAGGGCGATGATGGTGAGCATGTTGCCGGTCAGCGACACCGCGTGGCCGACGACGAGGCCGAGCAGCGGGCCGTACCGCCGGTCGGGGGCCCGCTGCGCCGGGACGCGTGCGGCGGTCTTCATTCCGGCCGCCGGAACGCGTGGAACATCAGGGTGACCGCTTCGGTGCCGGCCCGACCGGCGGCGCCGCGGGTCTCCCACCGGTCGACGAGCGCCTTCAGGTCGGCCTGCAGTTCCGTCAGCTCGTCGCTGGTCAGGTGCAGTTGGGTGTCGCCGCTGGTGGCGCCGGCGACCCAGGCCGGTGCGAGCGTCGCCTCGGATTCGAGGTAGCGCTCCAGGACCTCGACGTAGCGGCGCAGGACGGTGCGGCGCAACGAGTCCAGGGCGGCCCGGCGCTCCGGGTCGTCGAGGACCTCCACCGGCTTCCACGCGGTCCGCTCGTGGGTCGCCCGCCACCACCGTTCCCGCCGGTCGCGGGCGAGTTCCGGAACCTCCTCGACGAACCCGAACGACGCCAGCTTGCCGAGGTGGTAGCTGACCGAGCCGACCGCCTCGTCGACGATCTCGCTGAGCATGCCGACGGTCTGCGGGCCCCGGCCGCGCAGCTCGCCGAGGAGCCGCAGGCGGGTCGGGTGGGCCAGGGCACGCATGGCCCGCGGATCGGTCAGGTGCACGGTCCGGCCGTCGTCGGACGACCCGCCGGCCCCCTCGCCGCGTTCGGTCATGCGGTTCACCGTAGACCCACAAGAAATGATGTACAAGAAGTGTCGTACAAGAAGTCTTGTCAATCCCGGTAGGTCAGGCCGTGGCCGAAGCGGAAGAGCGGGTCGACGGTGTCGAACGCCACGTCGGGCCGGCCGGCCCGGACCGCCGCCGCCGAGCGGGGCAGGTCGAACGGCAGCCGCCCACCCGGCGCCGCCCGCCCGGCCAGCACGTCCGTAAGCGCCTCGTCGCACACCCCGAACGACACCGTCAGCGCCGCCACCCGCGCCGCCAGCCGGGACAGCACCGCCGGCCGGTCCAGGTAGACGTCGACGACCGTCGGTACGGTCTCGGCGATCGCCAGCACCCGCGCCATCTCCCCGGCGGCGAACTCCAGCGACCCGGCGTGGAAGAACGCCTCGAACTGCCCGGGCCGGTGGTCGTACGGCGCCTGCAGGCGAAGGAGCGCCACGTCGGCGTCGGCCAGCCGGTCCACCACCCGCCAGTCGCGGGCGACGACCTCGGGGGCCACCCCGTCGCACCAGACCCGCAGCCCGCGCCGCAGCGGCAGACGCGCCGCCCGGTCCGGGGCCGCGTTCGACAACAGCGTCACGCAGGCCCGCTGGGCGGCCAGCCCCGCCGCCCGGAACCGCGCGCACCCGACGACAGCAGCCGCCCGGTCCGGGTCCACGTACGGCCGGTCGAAAAGCCCGAGGGTGAACTTCTCCCGCAGCACCCGCCGCACCGACGCGTCCAGCCGGGCCACCCCGACCCGCCCCGCCCGCACCAGGTCGACGACCAGCCCCGGTACGGCCTCGCCGCCGATCTGGTCGGCGCCGGCGTCGAGGACCCGGTGCGCCCGCTGCCCGGGGGAGAGGTGCTCCAGCCCCCAGGCCCGCGCCGGCCGGACCTGCCCCCGGAACACCGCCCCGGTCAGCACCCCCCAGTCGGTGCAGACGATGCCGCCGAAACCCATCCGCCGCCGCAGCAGCCCGCCGACCACGTCCCGGTTGAAGCTGAACCCGACCTCGGCGTAGCCGGTTCCGCGCGGCATCCCGTAGCCGAGCATCACCTGCGAGCAGCCGGCGTCCAGCGCCGCCACGAACGGCCGCAGGTGGTCGGCGAACCGGCCGCCGGGATAGACCTGCTCGCGGCCGTACCGGAAGTGCGGATCCTCGCCGTCGTGGGCGGCACCGCCGCCGGGGAAGTGCTTCACCATCGCGGCGACCCCGTCCGGCCCGAGCATCGGCCCCTGCAACCCGCCGACGTACGCCCGCACCAGCTCGGCGGCGAGCCCCGCGTCCTCGCCGAAGGTGCCGAGCGTACGCGGCCAGCGCGGCTCGGTCGCCAGGTCCGCCTGCGGGTGCAGGGCGACCCGGATGCCGACCGCGCCGTACTCCTGCCGGACCACGTCCGCCCACCCGCGCACCAGCGCCGCGTCCCGGGTCGCGGCCATCCCCAGCGGCTCCGGCCACACCGAGAACGCACCGGCCAGCGCGGCGGTGTTCGGGTTCGTCGAGTAGGCGTGCCGGGGGTCGGACGACAGCGTGACCGGTATGCCGAACGGGGTCGCGGCGGCCAACTCCTGCAACCGGTTGTGCCAGTGGGCCAGGTCGGCGGGCGCGGCCGTACCGAGCAGGTTGAAGTGGTTCATCCGCCGGTCGCGCACCATCTCGGCGGCCGACAGCAGCCCGGCGTCCGGGTCGGCCGGGGCCAGCGAGCCACCCGGCCCGATCCCGACCATGGTGTGGAAGAGCAGCCCGGCCTTGTCCGGCAGCGTCATCCGGCGCAGCAGGTCCTCGACGCGTACCGCCACCGGCAGCCGCGCGTCCCGGTACGGCGGCCCGTCCACCACCGCCACCGTACCGGCGCACCCGGCCGTGGTCCCCCGTTTGGAGGACGCCCGACCGGGCATTCGCCGCCGACGCCGACTGGCCTAGGGGGCGCGATGGCGGGTAAGCGGATCATGGTCTTCACGATCCCGAACGACGGGCATCTCAACATCCTCAAGCGGATGATCCGCGCCTACCGGGCCGAGCACACCTTCCGGCTGGTGCTGGTCGACCGGCAGACCACCGCACCCGACCTCGGCGACCTGGCCGGGCTCACCGACACCCTCGACGGCTCCCGGCACTTCGTCAACACGCCGGCGTCCGGGGTCCTGCACCGGGTCTGCGAACTGCTCGACGAGAGCCTCGCGATCACCCGCGACTTCGGCCCCGACCTGGTCGTCCACGACTTCTGCGCGCTGGAGGGCCACTTCGCCGCCCGGCTCGCCGGGGTGCCGTACTGGACCTCCGTACCGGGGCTGATCGGCCCGATGACCGACCGCCGGCACCTCGCCGACTGCCTGTCGTCGCCGACCAACCGGGCCGCGACCGAAACCCTGCGCCGCCGGTACGGCCTCACCGTCGCCCCCGGCGACGTCGAACTCGTCTCCAACAGCCTGCACATCCCGGCACCGACGAACCTGCTGTGGTCGTACCCGGCGGTGACGCCCGCCGACTTCCGCCACCACCGCCGGCCGGCCCACTACCGGTTCGCCGGCTACCTCTCCGACGGCCACCGGCGCCCGGCCCGGCCCGCCGGGCGGCCGCTGGTCTACCTGTCGTTCGGCACCGAGGTGATGGACAACCTGTGGCACGCCGACCCGACGACCCGCGACGGCGTACGCCGCTGCGTCGCCGGCCTCGCCGCCCGCTGGACCCGCGACGTCGACGTCGTCTTCGTCACCCGCGGCCGGCCGGTGCTGCCCGCGTACCCGGCGAACTGGGCCGTGCACGACCGGGTCGACCAGCAGCGGATCCTCAGCCGGGCCGAGGTCTTCGTCACCCACGGCGGCAGCAACAGCTTCCACGAGGCGCTGCTCGCCCGGGTGCCGGTCGTCGTCGTACCGTTCTTCGGCGACCAGCCGCTGGTCGCCCGGCGGGCCGCCGAACTCGGCGTCGGCATCGCCCTCGACGGCGGCGCCACCGTCGAACGCGGCGCCGCCGCCCGGTTCCTGCACCCCGACCTGCCGGCGCTGATCGTCGCCGCCGTCGACCGGATCCGCGCCGACGGCACGTACCGCCGCAACCTGCGCGACCTGTGCACGTCGGTCACGCCCGCGCTGGCCGGCGTCGACCGGCTGCACCCCACCGGACCGGTCCGGGGCACGGTGCCGCCGGGCGCCGCGCCCCCGGTCCCGGCCGGACCCGGCGGTACGCGGTGACCGCCGGCCCGCCGGAGATCAGCGACTACGGCCTGCTGTCCGACTGCCACAGCGCCGCCCTGGTCAGCTCGCGCGGTTCCGTCGACTGGTGGGGCCCGCCCCGCTTCGACTCGCCCGCCGTCTTCGGCCGCCTGCTCGACCCGGACGCCGGGCACTGGTCCATCGCCCCGGTCGACGAGCACACCGTGACCCGGGACTACGTCGGCGACTCCCTGGTGCTGCGGACCGTGCTGCGGACCGCCACCGGCGCGGTCGCGGTCACCGACGCGCTCGCGCTGCACCCCGGCAGCCGGGGCCACGAGATCGGCTTCGACGCCCCGCACACCCTGCTGCGCACCGTCGAGGGCCTCGACGGCACCGTCAGCGTCGCCGTCGAAGTCGCCCCCCGCCTCGAATACGGCCTGACCGAGCCCCGGTGGTACCGCGACGGCCGGACCTGGATGGCGCGGGCCGGACCGGTCGGGCTGCGGCTGACCGACGACTCCGAACTGACGGCCACCGGCGGCACCCTCACCGGCCGCTACCCGGTCGCCGCCGGCCAGCGGGTCAGGTTCCGGCTGGCCTACGAGCCGACGTACGAGCCGGTCGACCGCGGCGGTCCGGAGCCGTCGGTGCACGACACCCTGGAGGCGTGGTACTCCTGGGCCGCCCTGCACCGCGGCTACCAGGGCCGCTACCTGCCCCAGGTACGCCGCAGCGCCCTGGTGCTGCAGGGCCTGACCTTCCAGCGCAGCGGCGCGGTCGTCGCCGCCGCCACCACGTCGCTGCCCGAGCAGATCGGCGCCGACCTCAACTGGGACTACCGCTTCGCCTGGCTGCGCGACGTCAGCCTGACCATGCAGGCGCTGTGGGTCGCCGCCTGCCCGGACGAGGCCGGCCGCTTCTTCGACTGGATCGCCGACGCGTTCGGCCCGCTCGGCGGCGCACCACTGCAGATCATGTTCGGCGTCACCGGCGAACGCGACCTGACCGAACACGAACTCGACCACCTCGCCGGCCACCGGGACAGCCGCCCGGTCCGGGTCGGCAACGACGCGTGGAAGCAACGCCAGCTCGACGTCCTCGGCGAGGTCCTGTTCGCCGCCGAACTGCTGCGCGAGCGGATCGGCACGCTGAGCGACGCCACCCGCGAACTGCTCGTCTCCCTCGCCGACCAGGCGGCGGACAGCTGGCGGCTGCCCGACTCGGGGATGTGGGAGTCCCGCGAGCACCCCCGGCACTACACCTCGTCGAAGGTGATGTGCTGGGTGGCCCTCGACCGGGCCGTACGGCTCGCCGACGCGCTCGGCGTACCCGACCGGGCCGCCGCCTGGGCCACCGCCCGCGACGAGATCCGCGCGACCGTGCTGCGCCGCGCCTGGTGCGAGCGGATCGGGGCGTACGCCGGCGCCTTCGACTCCGACCGCCTCGACGCCTCGGTGCTGCTGCTGCCGCTGGTCGGGTTCCTGCCCGCCGACGACCCGCGGATGCTCGCCACCATCGAGGCGGTCCGCGACCGGCTCGCCGACGGCCCGCTGGTGCGCCGCTGGTACGGCGACTCCGCCGCGTTCGTCGCCTGTGGCTTCTGGCTCGTCGAGTGCCTGGCCCTGGCCGGTCGGGTGGACGAGGCCGGCGCGCTCTTCGACGACCTGCTGGGCCACGGCAACGACCTCGGCCTGTTCGCCGAGGAGATCGACCCGGCCACCGGACGGCAGCTCGGCAACCACCCGCAGGCGTTCTCGCACGTCGGCCTGATCAACGCCGCCTGGCGCCTGACCGAGGCGTCGGCTGCCGGCGGCGCACCCCGGCCGGCCTGATCGTCCGCGGCTCGGACACCCGGCCCGGCTGCGCGAATGCCGGCGGCGCGGCCCGGCAACCGATCCGCGGCCACCCGGTTGCCCGGATGCCGCACCCGGCGGCATCCGGGCTGACACACTTTCCGGGTGGAGGTGTCCGAACCGAGGCGCATGATCCATCCGGGCGCCCCAGGGTCGCGGGTCACCCGACTGGAACTCCTCTACGACCTGATCTTCGTCTTCGCCTTCCTGAACGTGACGAACGTGGCCGGTGAGCAGCTGAGCCCGCTCGGGCTGACCCGCGCGCTGCTGGTGCTGGCCCTGCTGTGGTGGTGCTGGACCAGCTTCGCCGCGCTCGGCAACCTGGCCCGGGCCGACCAGGGGCTGCTCCCGCTGCTCAGCTTCGCCATCATGGCCGCCGTACTGGTGCTCGCGCTGACCCTGCCGGAGGCGTTCGTCGACGACCCCGGTGGCCTCTACGGCCCGGTCGTCTTCGCCGCCTGCTACGCCGTGGTGCGGGTCGGGCAGTTGGCCGTGCACTGGACGGTGCTACGCACCACCGGTGCCGGCTGGGTCGGCCCGCTGCGCAACTTCGGGGTCTTCGCCGTGCCGGTGTTGACCAGCACCACCCTCATCCTGATCGCGGCGCTGATTCCGCACGGCGCCGACAAGGCCGAGCCGAATCCGGTGCGCCTCGGGCTGTGGGGGGCGGCGATCGTGGCCGAGTACCTGGCCGGGACGGTCCGACTCTCCGGTCGCTTCTACATCGTCTCGGCCGGCCACTGGGCCGAACGGCACGCCCTGATCGTGCTGGTCGCGCTCGGCGAGTCGATCATCTCGATCGGGGTCGGGCCGAACCTCACCGGCGGTCTCCCGGTCACCTGGGCGGTGATCGTGGCCGCGGCACTCGGGTTCACCGTCACCGTGTGCCTGTGGTGGATGTACTTCGACGAGCACGCGATCGCGGCGGAGCAGTCGCTGCACGGCACCCGCGATCCCGAGGTCCGCCGTAGGCTGGTGCGCGACGCCTACACCTACCTGCACCTGCCGATGATCATCGGGATCATCGCGTTCGCGCTCGGACTCAAGCGCTACCTGGGCGACATCTCGGCGGACCCGGAGACCGGCTGGCAGCACCGGGTCGAGATCCTCGAACTCGATCTGCTGTACGGCGGGGTGCTGCTCTTCCTCCTCGCCCTCGCCGCCTTCGCCCGGCGCACGACCCACCACTACCGGCCGGCCCTGCCCCTGGTCGTGCTGGTGGTCGTACTCGTCGTGGTGATCGCGACCATCAGGCCGCCGGCGTTGATCGCGCTCGCCATGCTGGCCACCGGGTGCGTCGTGCTGGTCCTGATGCAGTTCTGGCAGCGGTCCCACGCCCGGTCCCGGGTTCGGCGGACCGCGCTGAACGAACAGCTGGCCAGCGAGGCCGACCAGAGCGAGTGGCGCCGCAAGCACCTGTGACCGGCCCGCTCCGGCGGGAAAAGCGGTATGCCGCAACACCTTCCGGCCGCGATCATGTCCGGGTGCGTATTCCACGGCAGATCCCGCTCGAAGTCGGCGCTCCCGGCCCCGCGCCGGAGTCGCTGCTGCCCGTCGTCCTCACCGTGGACGACTCCGATTCCCCGCGCGACGTCATCGACGCGCTCGGGCTGACCGCGTTCGTCGCCGGCCACCAGCCGTACGCGACGTCGAAGAGCCTGAACAACGTCCGCGACGACGCGACGCTGCTGCCGCCCGATGTACGGGTGCTGCGGGACAGCCGCAGCGAGACCGAGCGCGCCCGGCTCGCCGCCGGGGACGGCTGGACGCTGCGCGCGGTGCACTGGCCGCGTGGCAAGACCGCCCACGTCGCGGTCACCGCGACCACCGCCGAGCTGGGCGACGAGATCCTCGCCCGGGCGACCGACGGCATGACGGAGCCGCCGCCACCGGTCGAGGAGGCCGTGACGATGGGCTTCTGGTACGCGTCGTCGAACGGCCCGCAGCGCAACCCACGCTCGATCAGCGTGGGTTCGTGGGCGGACATCCGGGGCAACTACGCCGCGTCGGCCCGGGCCGAGTTCGACCGGCTCGTCAAGGTCGACCGCGATTCGGTACGCGGCCGGCTGGTGCTGCTGCACGGCCCGCCGGGCACCGGCAAGACCACGGTCCTGCGGGCGTTGGCCCGCGAGTGGCGGGACTGGTGCCAGTTCGACTGCGTGCTCGACCCGGAGGCGCTGTTCAACAGCCCGGCCTATCTGATGGAGGTCGCGCTCAACGGGGGCCGCGAGTGTTCGTGCCCCGACCGCAAGCACGACAAGTGGCGGCTGCTGCTGCTCGAGGACTGCGACGAGCTGATCCGTGGCGAGGCGAAGCAGACCACCGGGCAGGCGCTGTCCCGGCTGCTCAACCTCACCGACGGTCTGCTCGGCCAGGGCCGCAAGGTGCTGGTGGCGATCACCACCAACGAGGACCTGGCCCGGCTGCACCCGGCCGTCGTACGACCGGGGCGCTGCCTGGCCCGGATCGAGGTGCCGGCGCTGTCGTCCGCCGAGGCGCAGACCTGGCTGGGTACGTCGGCCGGCGTGCCGGCGGCCGGCGCGACGCTGGCCGAGCTGTACGCGTTGCGGGACGGCTACCAGGTGGCGGTGGAGTCGGAGCCGCTGCCCAGCGGCCAGTACCTGTGACCGGGTCCGGGGCGCCTGCCCCGGGCCCGGCATCCGGCCCGGAAAATCCCTGGAACCCGGCGACCCCGGCGCCCACACTCATCGGCGTGGATCACGAACGGATCGTCAGTCTGAGCAAGCGGATGTCGCGGCTGTTGCGGCACGCCCCGGAGCGGGTCGGGCTGACCCTCGACGCGGCCGGCTGGGTGCCGGTCGACGAGTTCCTGGCCGCGACCCGGATCGGGCGCGACGAACTCGACCTGGTGGTGGCCGGCAACGACAAGCGCCGGTTCGCGGTGGAGCGTGGCCCGGACGGGGTGGAGCGGATCCGGGCCAACCAGGGCCATTCGGTCCCGGTGCGACTGGGCCTCGCCCCGGTGGTGCCACCGGAGCGGCTCTTCCACGGCACCGGCGCCGCCGCGCTGGGGTCGATCCGGGCGACCGGCCTGGACCGGGGGGGCCGGCACCACGTGCACCTTTCCGCCGACCGGGCCACCGCCCACCGGGTCGGCGCCCGCCGGCGCGGCGCCGTCGTGGTCCTCACCGTCGATTCGGCGGCGATGCACCGGGCCGGTCACGAGTTCTTCCGCAGTGAGAACGGCGTCTGGCTGACCGACGCCGTACCACCGTCCTATCTGGACGTGCCTGACGCGGACTGACGTCGCGACCTCCTCGGGCGGTGTGGTGGTGCCACGCCGATGATCCGTATGAGCCGGTCTGCTGGATGTCAACTGTGAGCCTGCTGTAAAACTTCTGACAGAGTCGCCTTGGCCGAGGTCAGCCCGGTGATGGCCGGCCGTGTGGGGTGAAACGGGGTTCCGCCGTCGACCGGCGGTGGGCACGATCGATCCGACCGAAGGCGACGCCCCGCACACAGCCGGCGACCGTCGCCCGGAGCGGACCGGAAACCTGCCGGCTCCACCCACAGCCCCACCGAGCCGGACGCCGGCTCGCCATCGCTTTGCCGAGAGGACACGCCTTGTCACGAGAGACCCTCCGCCGCAGGACGTTGCTGACCGCCGGCGGCCTCACCGCCGGCGCGATCGCCGTCGCCGGTGTCGGTGCCCCGACCGCCGCGTCCGCCGGCGGCCCGGCACCGTCGACCCCGGCCGCCGCTGTCGCCCACCTGCTGGCCGGCAACCGGCGCTTCACCCGCGGCCACGCCCGGCACCCGCACCAGTCCGTCGCCTACCTGCGCCAGCTCGCGAACGGCCAGGACCCGTTCGCGATCACGCTCGGCTGCGCCGACTCGCGGGTCTCCCCGGAGATCCTTTTCGACCAAGGGCTCGGCGACCTGTTCGACAACCGGGTGGCCGGCAACATCGTCGACGACCTGCTGCTGGGCAGCATCGAGTTCGCGGTCGAGGAGTTCGCGCCGCCGCTGATCATGGTGCTCGGCCACGAGCGGTGCGGCGCCATCACCGCCACGATCGAGGCCATCGAGCACGGCGGTCACGCACCCGGCCAGATCGGCACGATCGTCGACGCGCTGCGGCCGATCGTCGAGCCGCTGGTCGGCGGCCCCGGCGACGTCGTCGACCGGGCGGTCAAGGCCAACGTGCGCGCCCAGGTCCGGGCGCTGCTCGACCGCAGCGAGATCATCCGGGAGAAGGTGCGGCACGGTCAGCTGGCCGTCGTCGGCGCCCGCTACGACCTCGACAACGGTCACGTCACTCTCGTCTGAACGGCCGGTGGGGGGGGCCGGGGGGGGGGGCTCCGGGTCGCCGGCCGCCCCCCCCCCCCCCCCCCACGACAGGGTCGGCGGGTCAGGCCGGGACGGTCCACTTCTGGTTGCCGGCGCCGGTGCAGCTCCAGATCTGCAGCGGGGTGCCGTCGGCGGAGTTGTTGCCGGTCACGTCCAGACACTTGCCGGCCTGCGGGTTGACCAGGTCACGACCGGCGGTGTAGGTCCACTGTTGCGCGGGCGTGCCGTTGCAGGTCCACAACTGCACCCGGGCACCGTCGGCGGTGGAGCCGCCGCTGACGTCGAGGCACTTGCCCAGCGCCCGTACGGTGCCGTCGCCGGGACGGGTCCAGCGCTGCGCGTCGGTGCCGTTGCAGCCGTACAACTGCACGGTGGTGCCGTCGGCGGTGCCGGCGGCGGCGACGTCGACGCACTTGCCGGCCAGGCCGGTGATCGGCCCGCCGGCCGGCGGGTTCGGGCCGCCCGGCGTGCCGGACCAGGTGAAGGTCGCCGAGGTCCGGGTGGGCAGGGTGTAGACGAAGGACTGGTTGCCCCAGTTGACCCGCATCGACTGGCTGCCGCCGGTGGTGTTGTGGACGATCAGCGCCTTGGAGCCGTCCGGGTTCTTCCAGGCGACGTTCTTGACCGAGCCGTTGGCGGTGGACGCGATGCGGACCGCGCCGGGTTTCACGAACTTGGTCAGGTGGCCCATCGTGTAGTACTCGACGGTCCTGTCGACCTGGCCGTGCCGGCCGCCGCCGCGCTGCACGGTGACCAGACCGGTGCAGACGTTACAGCCGGCGCCGACGTACGGCAGCATGTTCTGGTCCAGGGCCAGGCTCCACTTCACCCACGACCGGCTCCAGTTGCGGGTGTAGTCGATCAGGTTGTGCATGTCCTGGGCGTGCTGGTCGCCGACCCAGGTGCCGCCGGAGTGCTCGGTCATGTACTGGTTGACCGCCGGGTACTGGTTGCGGATGGTGCTCTGCAGGTTGACGTCGCCGCCGTACCCGTGCCAGGCGATGCCGCCGAAGAGCGGGTCGCCCCGCAGCGCGGCGTCGGCCAGCGGCACCGAGCCGAGGTCGTCGTAGTTGCCCCAGTTGTAGTCGAGGATCAGCACCTTGGTGGTGATGCCGGCGGCCCGGAAGGCGGGCAGGAGGTGGTTCTTGGTGAACTCCAGCAGCCCGGAGCCGTTCCAGTTCATCGAGGCGTAGCCGGTGGCGTCGGTGCCGCAGCAGGTCGGCTCGTTCTGCACCGACACGTAGTCGATCTTCAGCCCCTGGGCCTGGTTCTGCTGGATGTATTTCACGAAATACTGCGCATAGGTCGGATAATGCTCCCATTTGAGCCAGCCCCGGTTCGTGAACCGGTTGTTGTCCTTCATCCAGGCCGGGGCGCTCCAGGGTGCGCCCTTGACCTTCAGCGCCGGGTTCAGGGTCCGCGCCTGTTTCGTCAGCGGCACCACGTCGGCGAGGTCGTGGCCGATGCTGAAGTCGCCGAGGTCGCAGCAGGTGTCGTCGTACGAGTAGTTGAACCGGGCCAGGTCGGAGGCGCCCATCGGGTTGCGTACGAACGCCAGGCCGATGCCGTCGACCGGGTGGAACAGGTCGCGCATGACCCGGTCGCGGGTCGTCGCGCTGATGGTGTTGCTGCTGCCCAGTAGCCAGGCGGCGCTGTCGGTGAACGACGCGCCACCGCCCTCGAAGCTCTGGTAGGTGGTGTTCTCGTCGACGGTGACGGTGTGGGTGGCGCTGCCGGCGCCCGCCGAGAAGGCGGTCGGGGTCTGCGGTTGCAGGCCCCGGGTGACGACCCGGCCGCCGGCGTCGGAGGTGGTGGTCAGCCAGACGTCGACCCGCTCGTTGGCGGCGTGGGCGGGTGGGCCGGCCGCCAGGGCGAGGCTGGTGGCGGCCAGGCAGGTGGCGAGTGCGGTGGCCGCGGCGGCCCGGCGGCGGGTGGTGCGCCGGCCGGTACGGACGGTGACGGGCGGTGGGGTCCCGGTCGATGGCACGGGGATCTCCCCCTTCCTGGGAAGGGCTTTCGGTGGGTGGGCGTTGCCGCACCTGTGTTGGTCACGCACGGTGACCTTCGGGCCCCGGGGTGGTGGGCGAGACATCGACGCTGATATGAGGTAACACCAGGATCTAACTGTTAGCAAGGTTTGCTATACATTTAGTTTCGTTATCCGTGCGTTATTGACGTGGTGCGCGTCACTCCGGTTGACTCGGCCCGGAACCGGTTTCGAAACCGGTTCCGCATCCGCGGTTAACCGCCGTGACACACGAGGGGGTGTCGTGCGTATCACCATCGCCGATGTCGCCGCGCGAGCCGGGGTCAGCAAGACCACCGTCTCGCGGGTGCTCAACGGCCGTGGTGAACTCGACGACGACACCGCCGCCCGGGTACGCGCCGTGATCGAGGAGCTGGGTTACGTGCCCAGCGCCCGCGGCGTCGGCCTGGCCCGGGGCCGTACCCGCATCGTCGGCATGCTGGTCCCCTCGCTGATCTGGCCCTGGATCGGCGAGGTCGTCCAGGGCGCCGTCGACGTGGTCGAGAGCGGCGGCTACGGCCTGCTGCTCTTCACCTGCAACCGGGGCGCCCAGTCGATGCGCCAGTTCGCCGCCCAGGTGTCGGCGAAGTCGTTCGACGGGCTGCTGGTCATCGAGCCCGAGGGCACCCTCGACTACATCACCCAACTGCCCGGACGTGGACTGCCGGTCGTGCTCATCGACGACCGGGGCAGCCGGCGGGTCTTCCCGTCGGTCGCCACCACCAACCTGGCCGGGGGTGCCGCCGCAGCCGGGCACCTGCTCGGGATCGGCCGCACCCGGCCGCTCGTGGTGACCGGCAGCCGGCGGTTCGGCTGCACCCGCGACCGGCTGGCCGGCTTCGTCGAGACGTACGCGGCGAACGGCCACCCGCTACCCCCCGAACTCGTCGTCGAGGGTGACTTCACCCTCGAGTGCGGCAGCCGCGCGGTCCAGCGGCTGCTCGAGGGCGGCGTGCACTTCGACGCCGTCTTCGCCCACAACGACCTGTCCGCCGGCGGCGCCATCCGCGCCGTCCGCGAGGCGGGCCGGTCGGTGCCCGGCGACGTCGCCGTCGTCGGGTTCGACGACGTGCCGTACGCGCAGCACACCGACCCGCCGCTGACCACCGTGCACCAGCCGATGCGCGAGATGGGCGAGGCGGCCGCCCGGATGCTCATCGACCACTTCGCGGGCACGCCCCTGCCGGAGACCCCGCAGGTGCTGCCCACCACGCTGATCGTCCGCGGCTCGACCGTACCCACCACTCCCGTCCCGAACCCGCCCGGCCAGACCGGGCCCGCCGTTCCGGCGACCCCCGCAGTTCCCGTCTGACAAACCCCGGCACACCCTGCCGGGGTTTAGCTGTACCCGATCGTGAGAGCGCTCTACGAGCCATCTCCAGCACACATATCACCCACACCACACCACAACCGCACCACCCGACCCATCAGGAGGAACCAGATGCGCGCCAAGCGTTTGGCGGCGGCGGCCGTCGCGGGTCTCACCGCGATGAGCCTGCTGGCCGCCTGCAGCGGCGAGTCGCCCAACAGCAACAACAACCGGGCCGGCTCGACCACCGTGCTCAAGGTGGGCATGCCCAACGGCCCGCAGACCGAGAACCACAACCCGTTCCTCGGCTCGTCGTCGGGCGCCTCGCTCGGCTACCGCTGGCAGATCTACGAGCCGCTGGTGATGACCAACGCGATCCGCCCCGCCGACCCCGCCAAGCCGTGGCTGGCCACCAAGTGGGAGTGGACCGACGGCTACAAGGCCGTCGCGCTGACCATCCGCGACGGCGTCACCTGGTCCGACGGCAAGCCGTTCAGCGCCGAGGACGTCGCGTTCACCTTCGAGCTGATCAAGAAGCACGACGGGCTCAACGGCGCCGCCGTGCCGTACGGCGACATCACCGTCGCCGGCAACGTGGTCAACATGACGTTCGGCTCCCCGCAGTTCGTCAACCAGGCCAAGATCCTCAACGCCATCCCGATGGTGCCCAAGCACATCTGGTCGGGCATCGCCGACCCGACCACCGACATCAACAAGAACCCGGTCGGCACCGGTCCGTTCACCCTGAAGTCGTTCACCCCGCAGACCACCACGCTGGTGGCCCGGGACGGCTACTGGCAGGACCCGCCGGCGGTCAAGGAACTGCGCTACACGTCGTACACCGACAACAACGCGCAGACCACCGCGCTGGCCAACGGCGAGGCCGAGTGGAGCTTCGTCTTCATCCCCAACTACAAGGCCGTCTACGTCGACAAGAACCCCGAGCACAACAAGGTCTGGCCGGCCTCGGTACTCGGCATCCACGGCCTCTACATCAACACCACCAAGAAGCCGTTCGACAACCCGGCGCTGCGCCGGGCGATGAACATGGTCATCAACCGCAACGACATCTTCGTGCAGGCCGAGGCGGCGTACTTCCACCCCGAGGTGACCTCGGTGACCGGCATCCCGACCCCGGCCGGTGAGTCGTTCATCGCGCCGGAGTTCAAGGGCCAACTGCACAAGGTCGACGTCGAGGGCGCCAAGCGCGAGCTGACCGCCGCCGGCTTCACCTTCGACGGCAACACCCTGAAGGACCCGACCGGCAAGCCGGTCACGCTGACCCTGACCGACCCCGCCGGCTGGTCCGACTACATCACCAGCCTCGAGATCGTGAAGGACAACCTGTCCCAGATCGGCATCACCGCCACCGTCGACAAGGCCAACCAGGACGCCTGGTTCCAGGCCGTCGAGGAGGGCAACTTCGACGCCACCTTCCGGTGGACCAACGGCGGCACCACGCCGTACGACATCTACCAGACCATCATGGACGGTGCCCTGCTCAAGCCGATCGGGACCCCGGCGGCGGGCAACTTCGGCCGGTTCGACAGCCCGGAGGCGACCGCGGCGCTGGCCGCCTTCGCCAACGCCGCCGACGACGCGGCCCGTACCGCCGCGATGAACACCCTCCAGAAGATCTTCGTCGAGCAGATGCCGATGATCCCGGTCGGCGCCGACAACGCCGGTGGCGCGTACGTGACGACGAACTGGGTGGGCTGGCCGGACGACGCCAACCCGTACGCCCCGGCGCAGCCGACCCAGCCGAACGCGGTCGACGTCGTGCTCAACCTCAAGCCCGCCAACGCCTGATCCGACCTGTTGACCCCTCCCGGGCGGCACCACGGTGCCGTCCGGGAGGCCCCAGGCGGCGGCAGGCCCGACCCGGCACAGGAGCCTCGGCACGATGACCACAACCAGCGTCCCGACGCCCGCGGCGGCCCCGACCACCGAGGTGGTCCTGGAAGCCGAGGGCCTCACCAAGCACTTTCCGGTCCGGCGGGGGGTCCGTGACCTCTTCCGCCCGGCACTGCACGTGCACGCCGTCGACGACGTGCACATCACCCTGCGGCGCGGCCGGGTGACCGCCCTGGTCGGCGAGTCCGGCTCGGGCAAGTCGACCGTCGCCCGGCTGCTGGCCCAACTCTTCCGGCGTACGGCCGGCGACATCCGGCTGCGCGGCGAGTCGATCACCGTACGCGGCGGCCGCCGGTTCCGGGCCTACTGCCGCCAGGTACAGATGATCTTCCAGGATCCGTTCGCCTCGCTGAACCCGGTCCACACGGTCCGCTACCACCTCACCCGGGCGCTGCGCATCCACGGCCGGGCCGGGAAGACCGCCGCCGACCTCGAGGCCAACCTGCACGACCTGCTCAACCGCGTGCAGCTCACCCCGCCCGAGCGGTATCTCGACAAGTTCCCGCACGAACTCTCCGGCGGGCAGCGGCAACGGGTCGCGATCGCCCGCGCCCTCGGCGCCGACCCGCAGGTGCTGCTCGCCGACGAGCCGGTCTCCATGCTGGACGTCTCGATCCGGCTCGGCGTGCTCAACCTGCTGCGCGACCTGAAGGAACGGCTCGACCTCGGCATCCTCTACATCACCCACGACATCGCCTCGGCGCGCTACTTCGCCGACGAGACCCTGGTCATGTACGCCGGCCGGATGGTCGAGGGCGGCGACAGCGAGACGGTCACCCAGCGGCCGGCACACCCGTACACCCGGCTGTTGATCGAGTCGGCGCCCGATCCCGACCGGTTGCAGGGCGACGCGCACGAGCTGGCCGAGACCACCCCGGTCGACCGGGCCAGCGGCGAGCCGCCGAGCCTGATCCGGCCGCCGGCCGGCTGCCGCTTCAACCCCCGGTGCGTGCACGTGATGCCGAAGTGCCGCACCGACCTGCCGCCCCGCTTCGACCTGGCCGACGGCACCGGGCACTGGGCGGCCTGCTGGCTCTACGAGAACGGCGCACCGGCGACGGACGTCGCGCCCGGACCCGCGGACGACGGGGACGCCGCACCGGCGGCCGGCACCGACAACGGCCGGGTGGTGAAGCCGTGAGGTTCCTCCTGCAACGCGTCGCGTTCTACCTCTTCACCGCGTGGGCGGCGATCACCCTCAACTTCTTCATCCCCCGGATGATCCCCGGTGACCCGGTCCGCTCGCTGATAGCCCGCTACCAGGGCCAGCTCAGCACCGAGGCGATGGCCTCCCTCTACGTCCTGTTCGGCCTCGACGAGGACAAGAGCCTCTGGCAGCAGTACGTCGAGTACTGGGGCCAGCTCTTCCGCGGCGACCTCGGCATGTCGTTCACGTTCTTCCCGGCCCCGGTCTCCCAGGTGCTCTCCGACAGCCTGCCGTGGACCCTGGCCCTGGTCGGCATCACCACCATCATCAGCTTCTTCGTCGGCACCTCGCTCGGCGTGCTGGCCGGCTGGCGGCGCGGGTCGTGGGCCGACGGGCTGCTGCCGGTGACCACCTTCCTCTCGTCGATCCCGTACTTCTGGCTCGGCCTGATCGCGATCGCCCTGCTCGCCGGGCCGGGCAGCTTCTTCCCGTCGTCCGGCGGCTACGCACCCGGCCTGGTGCCGGCCTGGGACCAGTACTTCATCCCCAGCGCCATCCAGCACAGCCTCCTACCGGCACTGACCATCCTGATCTCGTCGGTCTCCGGCTGGATCCTCAGCATGCGCAACATGATGGTCACCGTCGCGGCGGAGGACTACATCACCGTCGCGCACGCCAAGGGCCTGTCCGAGCGGCGGGTCGCGGTCAGCTACGCCGCCCGCAACGCGCTGCTGCCCAACGTCTCCGGCTTCGCCCTGTCGCTGGGCTTCATCGTCGGCGGCACCCTCCTGGTCGAGATCGTCTTCTCCTACCCGGGCCTGGGGTTCCAGCTCTTCCAGGCGGTCGGCGCCAAGGACTACCCGCTGATGCAGGGCATCTTCCTGATCATCACGATCTCCGTGCTGGTCGCGAACCTGCTGGCCGACCTCGCCTACCTCGCACTCGACCCGCGTACCCGCAAGGAGGGCTGACCGGTGTCCATGCCCGCCACCACGATGACCGGTACGGTCACCGGCGACGGCGCGCCCGCCGCGCCCGCCCAGGCCGCCCCGAAACGGCGCCGGCTGCGGTTCGTCGCCAACCCCAAGGCGGCCACCGGCCTGGTCGTCCTCGGCTTCTTCCTGCTGCTGGCGGTCATCGGGCCGTGGATCGCCCCGTACGACCCGTCGGCGCGCGGTGCCGACCTGGTCGCGCCGCCGTCGGCGGAGCACTGGTTCGGCACCACCCACCTGGGACAGGACATCTTCAGCCAGGTGCTGGTCGGCACCCGGGGCGTCATCTTCGTCGGCTTCCTCGCCGGCCTGGTCGCCACCGTGCTGTCGGTGCTCGTCGGGGTCACCGCCGGGTTCCTCGGCGGCGCCGCCGACGAGAGCCTCTCGGCACTGTCCAACGTGTTCCTGGTGATCCCCGCCCTGCCCCTGATCATCATCGTGGCCTCCACCATCCCGGGGGCCGGCGACCTGATGGTCGCCCTGGTCATCGGCGCCACCTCGTGGGCCTGGGGAGCCCGGGTGCTGCGTGCGCAGACCCTGTCGCTGCGCCGGCGCGACTACGTCGAGGCGGCCCGGGCGACCGGCGAGAGCACCTGGCGGATCATCATCTTCGAGATCCTGCCGAACCTGACCGCGATCATCGCCTCCGGCTTCGTCGGCACGGTGATCTTCGCGGTGATGACCGAGATCACGCTGGCCTTCATCGGCATCTCCACGGTGTCGGAGTGGAACTGGGGCACGATCCTGTTCTGGGCCCAGTCCCAGCAGGCCCTGGCCCAGGGGGCCTGGTGGTGGTTCGTCCCGGCCGGCCTGGCCATCGCCCTGCTCGGCACCGCCCTGTCACTGGTCAACTTCGGCATCGACGAGTTCGTCAGCCCCCGGCTGCGCAGCAGCGGCAAGACCAGCGTCAAGACCGCGGACGGCCGCACCGTGCGGATGCGGGTCGGGTTCACCCCGGTCCTGCGCACCGCGCCCCCGCCACCGGCGCCCCGCGGCGCCGACGTGCTCTCCAGCGAAAGGGTCGGCCAGCGATGACCACGCCCGTACTCGAGATCAGGAACCTCGACGTCGACTACGGCCTCGGCGACCAGGCGGTACGCGCCGTACGCGACGTCAGCCTGACCCTGCACCGCGGCGAGGTGCTGGGGCTGGCGGGGGAGAGCGGCAGCGGCAAGTCGACGCTGGCGTACGGCCTGACCCGGCTGCTGCCGCCGCCCGGCGTCGTCAGCGGCGGATCGGTGATCTACCACCCGCCCGGCGGCGCCGAACCCTTCGACGTGATGGCCCTGACCCCGGCCGAACTGCGCCGGTTCCGCTGGGCGGAGACGTCGATCGTGTTCCAGGGGGCGATGAACTCCCTCAACCCGGTCCACAAGGTCGCCACCCAGCTCCTCGACGTGATCAAGGCGCACGAGCCGCGGCTGAGCCCGGCCGCCCGGCTCGACCGGGCCCGCGAACTGCTCCGGCTCGTCGGCATCTCCGCCGACCGGCTGGACAGCTATCCGCACCAGCTCTCCGGCGGCATGCGCCAGCGGGTCATGATCGGCATGGCGCTGGCCCTCGAACCGCAGATCGTCATCATGGACGAGCCGACCACCGCGCTCGACGTGGTGATGCAGCGGCAGATCCTCGGCCAGCTCGTCGAACTGCGCGAACGGCTCGGCTTCGCGGTGCTGTTCATCACCCACGACCTGTCGCTGCTGGTCGAGTTCTCCGACCGGATCGCCATCATGTACGGCGGGCGCATCGTCGAGGAGGCACCCGCCGCCACCCTCTACCGCGACTCGCTGCACCCCTACAGCGAGGGGCTGCTGCGCTCGTTC
The DNA here is from genome assembly GCF_040655695.1 of Polymorphospora sp. NPDC050346. NCBI lineage: Bacteria > Bacillati > Actinomycetota > Actinomycetes > Micromonosporales > Micromonosporaceae > Polymorphospora > Polymorphospora sp. NPDC050346. The sequence continues at coordinate 53,354 of NZ_JBFAKM010000025.1, forward strand.
CCGGCGCTGCGCGGACCGCGCCGCGAACTGTCCGGCATCCCCGGCTCACCACCGGACCTGCGGGCGATGCCGACCGGCTGCGCCTTCCACCCGCGCTGCCCCAAGGCGTTCGACCCGTGCGTCGAGAAGATCCCGGTGCTCGGCCCGCCGCCGGACCGGGCCGGACCGGCCCGCACCGTCGCCTGCTGGCTGCACCCGGCCGCACCGACCGGCTGACGGCCGGCCACCCGCTTCCCGTACCCACCGACCGATCAGGAGCAGCATGGACACGACCGCCACGACACTCGATCCCAGCCACGTGGAAAGCGGTCAGACCGACCCGATCGACACCCTGCCGCCGAACTTCCGGTGGGGGGTGGCCACCTCGTCGTACCAGATCGAGGGCGCGGTGGCCGAGGACGGCCGTACGCCGTCGATCTGGGACACGTTCTGCCGGGTACCCGGTGCGATCGACGGCGCCGACAACGGTGACGTCGCCTGCGACCACTACCACCGGATGCCGCAGGACGTCGCGCTGATGCGCGAACTCGACGTCGACACGTACCGGTTCTCGGTGGCCTGGCCACGGGTGCAGCCGGGCGGGCGCGGCCCGGTCAACCCGGCCGGCCTGGCCTTCTACGACCGGCTCGTCGACGAACTGCTCGGTCAGGGCATCGACCCGTGGATCACCCTCTACCACTGGGACCTGCCGCAGGAACTCCAGGACGCCGGCGGCTGGCCGGCCCGGGACACCGCCTACCGGTTCGCCGACTACTCGATGCTGGTCTTCGACCACCTGAAGGACCGGGTACGGACCTGGACCACGCTGAACGAGCCGTGGTGCTCGGCGATGCTCGGCTACGCGTACGGCAACCACGCGCCCGGCATCAGGGACTTCCCGGCGAGCATGGCGGCGGTGCACCACCTGCTGCTCGGCCACGGCCTGGCGACCCAGCGGATGCGGGCGGCGGCCGCCGGCCCGGTCGACCTCGGCATCACGCTCAACATGGGCTCGTCCAGCCCGGCCACCGACACCGAACTCGACCGGGAGGCGGCCCGGCGCGCGGACGGCCTCGGGGTCCGGATCTACCTCGACCCGCTGCGGTACGGCCGCTACCCGGCCGACGTGGTCGAGGACCTGGCCGCCCAGGGGATCACCATCCCGGTCCGCGACGGCGACCTGGAGATCATCTCCACGCCGTTCGACGTGCTCGGCGTCAACCACTACTTCAGCTCGGCGTTCTCCGGCGTCGACGAGGACGGCAACACCACCGACGCCGACGGCAACCCGGTGGTGCGGGAGGTGTCGACCGGCCGGCCGCGTACCGCGATGGGCTGGGAGATCGTGCCCGAGGGCTTCACCGAGCTGCTGGTGCGGCTCGGCCGCGACTACCCCGACCTGCCGATGGTGGTGACCGAGAACGGCTCGGCGTTCGACGACGAGCCCGACGAGAACGGGTTCGTCCGCGACGACGAGCGCACCGCCTACTTCGTCTCGCACATCGGCGCGGTCGCGCGGGCCCGCCGGCAGGGCGCCGACGTACGCGGCTACTTCGCCTGGTCGCTGCTCGACAACTTCGAGTGGGCGTACGGCTACGCGAAGCGGTTCGGGATCGTCCGGGTCGACTACGACACCCAGGTGCGTACGCCCAAGCGCAGCGCCCTGTGGTACCGCGACACGATCCGGCGGGTCCGCGGCAACCGGGCCTGAGCCGCCGGGCCGCCCCGGACGCGCCGGCGTCCCGGGGTGGACCGGTACGCCGGTCGGGGCCGTCCGGGCGGCCACCGACCGGCGCCTGCCGCCGCCCGGCCGAAGGCACCCGGCCGGGCGGCCCGGCGTCAGATCCGGTACGGGTTCACCGACTGCGCGCCCATCAGGAACCAGGCGGTCGCGCCGACGTGCTGCCGCTGGAAGTACGCGAACCCGAACCCGGTGTCGAAGGCGCTGGTCGCCGAGACGATCCCGGACCGGGCGGGCAGCCGCCGGCCGGTCCAGGTGCCGCCGGCCGCCGGGTCGGACAGCCGGCCGCCGTTGGGGTCGTCGGTCAGCCCGACGGTCTGCCCGCCGCCGAGCCGCTCCTGCGCGACCACCGTCTGGCGCAGGTAGTGCACCGCCCGGGTCCGGTCGTCCGGGCCGCGCCGGGGCCGGTCGCCGCGCTCCAGCAGGGCGGCGGCGAGGTGGCCGTTACCCTCCAGCCACACCGCGTCGCGGTTGTTGGGCCGGTCGCCGCCCGGCACCGTGCCGGTGAGGACCTTCGACAGGTCGCTGAACGTGACCCCGGAGACGGGCCGGCCGGGCGGCATCTCCGAGTTCGGGCCGGCGGCGTCGGTGACGGCCAGCTCCCGCGCGGTCCAGTCCAGCCCGCGGGCGTGCGTCCGCTCGCGCAGCGCCAGATAACCCCACGTGTTCGGGTCCTCCGGCCGGACCGCCCGGTTGATCTCGTCCGGGTCGTCGGCGGGACCCGCGCCCTGCGTACCGGTCCAGAAGTGCCCGTCGACCGGGTTCCACATCGACCGGACGAAGTCACCGGCCACCTTGGCGTGCCGGTGCCAGGCCCGGTCGCCGGTGTAGCGGACCAGCAACGTGAACAGCGCGTACGCGTCGATGTTGTGCTCGGTGGAGCACCAGCGCTGGTGGGTGACGCCGTCGCCCTGCACGCCGCCGTGGTAGCCGCCGTACCGGTAGGGCGAGACGGTGTTGTCCACCACCCAGCGGGCGGCGGCGACCGCGCCGTCGAGGTACTCGCGCACCCGGGTGTGGGCGTAGACGTGGGTCAGTGCGAGCGCGGCCCACGACACGTCGCCGACCGAGGAGCCACTGAAGCCGTACGGCCACAGAAACGCCGCCTTGCCGTCGGCGCGGACGAGCCCGGGGAACTCCGGCGAGCCGCCGTAGAACAGCATCGGCCCGGCCGCGTACGCCTGCCGCAGCCGGCCGTCGGCGTACGCCTCGTCGTTGCCCTGGGCGAAGAGCAGCGCGTCGCCGATGATCCGGGCCCGGCGTACGTTGTCGCGGGTCGGGCGGGCCAGGTAGGCGATCGCGGCGAGCGCGTTGTCGTAGATGAACGCGGTCGTCATGAGCTGCGACTCGTTGTTGTAGCTCTGGAGCAGGCGCGGGGTGTCGCCACGCTGGTAGGCGTCCTGCACGAAGTCGAGGTAGTGGTAGGCGCGCTCGACCGGGGCCTCGAGATGGCGGTCGATGACCCGGCCGGGTCGTGGCCGGTCGTGGCCGCCGCCGGCCAGGGCGCTGCCGGGGGTCGCGACCTGGACGCCGGTGGCGGCGACGGTCGCGGCGGTCGCGGACAGGGCGAGGACGTGCCGGCGGCGCAGTGCGGGGCGGGGGAGCGGGGCGGGCTGGTCGGTTGGCATGGACACACTCCGCGTGGATGTCGGTGGTGGGGGAGCCAGCGGGTCTGAGAGCGCTCTCTCAGTCGGGTCGACCAATTGAAACGCACGGGTCATCCCGGCGCAATACAACGTGCCGCCGGACGAGAGGGGTAGGCGCCGCCGGGCCGGGCGCCGCTGTTGATCTGAGCGTCAGGCACCTTATCGGCGCGGCGTTAGGTGGCTGACGCTCAGATCAACTCACGTACGGCGCCGCACGTCCGGCCATGGGCCCGTGTCGCGGGTGGGGCGGTCTCTTCGTGTCGGCGTTGCCGCACGCCGCCGGGCGGTGTCGACCGTCCACTTCCGACTGTCCTTTCTCGGCCGGCCGGAACGCCTACCCGACGCGGTTGCCGTCCTCCAGATAGGCCGTGCCACCGCCGCCGACCGCGGCCAGCGCGGCCGTGGCCCGCCGGGCCAGCAGTGGCGAGAGTCGCTGTCGCGCCTCGGCCGGAGTGGACCAGGCCCAGCTGCGCAACTCGTCGGCCGGCAGGCGGATCTCCGCCTCGCTGGCGGGGGCGAGCACGCCACCGTCGTAGACGAACATGACGCCCTCCGTGCGGCCGGCCTGCGCCGGTACCCAGTCGACCACCAACAGCCCACCGGGCGTCAGCGACAGGCCGAGTTCTTCGTTCAGCTCCCGCATCGCGGCCGCGTACGGCGACTCGTCGGCTTCGACGCATCCGCCCGGCAACTCCCAGTCGTCCTTGTACCGGGGTTCCACCAACAGGATCCGGCCGCTGGTGTCGCGGAACAGCACGGCCGCGGCCATCCGCTTACGCGGCAGCGTCGCGGTGTAGTCGCCAGGCGCTGTCGCGGTGTCGTCGTCAGACGCTGTCGTCACGCTCGGAGGCTACCGTGGACGCGCCGCCACGGGCCGGCCCGGCGATCCTCGGGGAGGGCGGCCGTTCCCGCGCCCCAGGCGTCGATCATGGAGGAATCATGGCGTTCCGCGCCCGGCTTGCGAACATCATCCCCTTGATCGCGTGGCGTCGGTGGGCAGGCGCTGCCGGGGCGCCGGGTGGCGTCGATCATGGAGGAGTCATGGCGGTTAACGTCCGGCTTGCGAACATCATCCCCTTGATCGTGCGGGCGCTGCGGGCGCGGCAGGCATGGCAGGGCGGGCGTCGCCGGGCCGGGCCGCAGAGCGCGGGTGGTGCCGCCGTTGATCTGAGCGTCAGCCACCTTATCGGCGCCGCGTCAGGTGGCTGGCGCTCAGATCAACTCACGTGCGGCTGCCGAGTGCCACCGACGCGGCCAGCGCCACCTGCCGGTGGGCGGTGGCGACCTCCCGTGGCCGGAACGCCGCGTCGCCGACGATCTCGATGGCGGCGACGACCGCCCGGTCCCGACCCAGCACCGGCATCGCGGCCGTGACCAGGCCGAGCCGCTGTTCCTGGCTGGCCGTCGCGGCACCGGTACGCCGTACCGCCGTCAGTTCGTCGCCGAGCCGGGCCGGGTCGACGACGGTGAACGAGGTCAACCGCGGCAGCGGGCGTTGACGGGGGACCCGGCCCGCCGTGTACGCCAGCAGCACCTTGCCCGCCGCCGTGCTGTGCGCCGGACCGTGGTCGCCGGCACCGCGCACCGCCGCCGCGTGCCGGGCGCCGTACACGGTCTCCAGGTAGACGCACTCGTCGCCACGTAACACCCCGAGCCGTACGGCGTGGTCGGTGCGCTCGTAGAGGTCGACCAGGAACGGCATGAGGACGCGGCGCAGGTCGTCGTGCTGGCCGACGATCAGGTTCGCCAGCTCGCGCATCCGGCGGCCGACCTCGTAGCCGGTGGGCCCGTGCGCGACCAGGTCGTGCGCCACCAGCATGCGCAGGACGCGGTGCGCGGTGGTCTTCGGCAGCCCGGTGTCGGTGACCAGCCGGGTCAGGCTGCGCGGGCCGCCGCTGGCCAGCAGCTCCAGCAGGCGTACGGCGCGACCGACGGCGCCCGTCGGCGGCCCACCGTCAGGGCCGGGTGGCTCGGGCCGCATCCCGACCTCCTGGGGTGGGCCCGATGCCCACGGCTGACTCAACGTACACCGATCGAATGCGGTCAGCTACGGATCGTCACCAAACGGGGGACGGTCGGCCCGGTGGTTCCAGGCCGTGGAACGGCGTGGGCCGGCGCGGCCGGGCGGCGGCGCATGCTCGGCGGCGGCACCGCCCTCGCTGCCCGGAAGGAGCGACCATGCCATCCACCACCGCCCGCCTGTTCACCGTCGTCACCCTGCTGCTCGCCGGGGTCGCCGTACCCGTGGCGCCCGCCGGGGCCGCGCCCGCCGATGTCGTGCCGCCGGCCGGGGCGGCGCCGTCGCGCGGCGGTGCCGACTGCCCGCCGGCCGGATCCGCGCTCGCGTTCAGCGACGCCCTGGACAAGACGACGTTCGCCGGCGTACCGGTCACCGAACTGTCCGCGTTCGCGCCGGACGTGCGTACCCTCGGGTTCGTCACGGTCTCCGACGACGACCCCCGGCTGTTCTTCGTCCGCGACCCGCTGGACCCGCGGGTGACCGCCACGGTGCCGCTGCGCCACCCGGACGGCACCCGTTACGACGGCGACACCTTCGACGGTGAGGGCGTCGCCGTCCTGCCCGACGGGCGCCTCCTGGTCAGTTCCGAGGTCGAACCGTCGATCCGGGTCTTCGGGCGGGACGGGGTCGAGCGCGGCGCGCTGCCGGTGCCGGCCCGGTTCCGGGTCGCGCCGGCCGGTGAGGCCCGCGTCAACGGCACCCTGGAGAGCCTGTCGATCTCGCCGTCCGGCCGCCACGTCTACGCCGCGATGGAGGCGCCGCTGTCCGGCGACGCGCCCGCGTCCGGCGAGTCGCTGATCCGCCGGATGCTGGTCTACCGGAGAGTCGGCGCGGGCTTTGCGCTGGACCGCCAGATCGGATACGCCGCCGACCCCGGGCACCGGATCTCCGAGGTCGCCGCGTACGGCGACGGCCGCCTGCTGGTCCTGGAGATCCAGTTCACCCCCGGTGTCGGCAACGACGTCAGGCTGTACGCCGTCACCGGCGTGAACAGCGCGCCCGACGTCTCCGGCATCGCCAACCTGTCCACCGCGCCACCCGGCACGCTGGTCACCAAGCGGCTCGTCGCCGACCTGACCGCCTGCCCCACCCTGGGCGCGACCACTCCGGGCAGCCAGGTCAACCCGCTGATGGACAACTACGAGGGGATGGCGGCCCTCGCCCCGCTCGGCCGCGGCCCGGCCGTGGTGCACCTGATCAGCGACGACAACGGCTCACCGACCCAGGTCACCCGGGTGCTCACGCTCGCCGCGACGTTGCCCTGAACCGGGCCCCGGGCCGTCCGGCGCTCCCACCCCGTCCCGCCGGACGGCCCGGCGGTCCGCCCGTTCAGGGCGGCCCGGCCTGGTCACGGGCGTCGAGCGCCGCGCGGACGGTGGCGAGGTGACCGTCGTACCGCCCTTCGGCGAGGCCGGCGAGCAGCGACCGCAGCGCGCGGTCGGCGGGTCCGGCCGCCAGCGGGTCCGTGCCCTCCAGGCCGGGCGTGGCGTCGACGGCCGCGGCGACCGCGTCGACGATCTCCTGTACGCCCGGTTCGGCCTCGCGGTGGGCGCGGGTGGTGACGTAGACGCCGTGCGTCAGGTAGGTGTCCGCCCCGGTGACCACCGGCACCCAGGCGAACCGGTCGGCGTCGGGGCCGGCCGAGTAGTTCCCCGCCTTGAACGGCAGCGCGATGTCCGAGGGCAGCACGACGGTGCCCAGCCCGTCCCAGCCCATCTTGACCAGCACCCCGGTCACCTGTGACGGCTTGACCACCCGTAGCCGCAGCCCCCGGTCGGCCAGGCCGCTCTCCACGAAGCTGGTGTCGAGGATGTCGCGGGACCGGAAGCCCGGTGGCGGCAGCAGCAGTTCGTGTTCGGCGAGCCGGTGCAACTCGAGGTGGCCGTCGCCGACCCGCTCCATCGGCACCATCGCCTCCAGCCGCGCGGTGTAGAGCAGGTTGGTCTGCAGACCCTTGCGGCGCCGGTCGCTGGCCCGCCGCTCCGGCGGCGGCCCGAGCACCAGGTCGTAGACCCGCCGCCGGACGTTGTCGAGCACCCGTTCCTCGAAGCGCCCGCCGGCCCGGTCGAGTTCGTCGAGGGTGTGCGGTACGACGAGGTCGCGGTCGCGCAGCGCGACCATCACCTTGGTGACCAGTTGGGTGTGGTGGGGCAGGAACGCCAGCAGCCGCTGCTGGCCGGTCGCCGCGCCCCGCAGCCGTTCGGCGGCGTCGAGCAGGTTCAGGATCTGCCCGAAGATGTCCCGGGCCTGCTCGCCGGCGGGGGTGGGGACGTACGCGCCGCGGGCGCCGGCGACCTGGGTGACCAGGGTCCCGGGTCCGCCGCCGAACGCCTGTTCGAGGTCGTCTACGAGGTCGCGGATGTGCTGGTCGGTGGCGCCGAACTGTTCGGCGGTGCTGCGGTAGCGACCGCGCCGGACCAGCGCGTCGAAGACCCGCAGGTGCTTGATACGCAGGCGGTCGAACCGCCGGTCGGGGGACACCCGGGCAAGGGTAGCCCTCCGGCCCGCGCCGTATGCCAACGAATCGTTGGCCGAACTCGCGTTCCGAAGGCATCAGGGGGTGGTTTCGTTTGCTCGGCGGTGCCCCGGTCACTCAGGGTGGAGGACGTGTTCTGGACACCCCGCACCGCCCTCGGCCGCCTGCACGACGCCTGCCTCGACGTCGACGCGGCCACCGTGGCCGCCGACGAGGTCCGCGCCGCCCTGACGATCGACGATCCGCGCCGCCCGCAGACCCCGGTGGTGGTCCCGATGACCGAGGAGGAGGCGCAGGTCCTGGCCCGTACCTGGCAGGAGCTGGCCGACCTCGCCGCCGACCTGGCCGGACGGGCGGCCCGGGTCGCCGACGCGTGCGCCGCCACGGCCGCCCACCGGTCCCGCTGACCCGGCCCCGGCCGGTGCCGGGCGCCGCTCAGCCGCCCTGCCGGATCCGGTCGACCAGCTCGCCGACCTCGGTCCGGATGCGGGCCAGCTGCGTCAGGTAGGTCCAGTAGTCCGGGTGTGGCACGTCCAGCTTGCCGACCATCGTCTGGAGCAGCACCGACCGGCTGTCGAGTTGTCGCGCGCTGTCGCCGGGCGGCCCGCCCGGCAGCCCGAGCACGAACCGCTGCGCGTCGCGGATCACCCGCCGGGTCCGTTCCGACTCGGCCCGCGGGTCGTCGCGTACGGCCCGCAGCGCGGCCAGCCGCTCACCCGGCGCGTCGACGGTCTCGGTGACCCGCTCCAGGTGGCCCCGGGCCCGGGTGACCGCGTCCCAGGCCGCCTCCCACTCGCCGGCGGCCACCCGCCGCTCCGCGTCGCCGACCGCGGCGACCGCCGCGTCGAGTTCGGTGTGCGCCGCCTTGGCGCCCCCGGTCAGGTCGGTCCAGCAGGCCGCCACGAACTCCCGGCGCAGGTCCGACATCCGCTCGTCGAGCTGCCCGATCCGGTAGCGCAGCCCGTCGACCCGGGTGCGCAGGCTGCCCAGTGCCTTCGGCGTGCGCTCGGGCAGCGTACGCGCCTCGTCGGCCAGCCGGCGGGCCTGCTCCGCCTGGCGGCGGGCCTCGGCGACCGCGGCGCGTATGCCGACCGTGGCGCGCCCGACGGCGGCCTCGGAGATCTGGTGGTACGCCTCCCGGGCGCGGGCGAGCTGCTGCTGCGCGCCGGTGGTGTCGCGGCCGGCGGCCCGGGTCGCCTCGATCGCGGCGGTCGCCGCGGCCAGCGCGTCCCGGGCGTCGCCGGCCTGCTCCTCGGCGGCGGTGATCGCGGCGGCGGCGTGCGCCATCCGGGTCCGGCACCACTGCGCGAACTGCGTCAGCGCCGCGCGGGCGGCGTCGAGGTCGGCCCGGGACCGCTCCAGGGCGGCGGTCGCCGGCGGGGGCGCGTCGGGCGCGTTCAGCGCCAGGTAGGCGGCGATGGCCCGCTGGCACTGCCCGGCGGCGGCGTCGTACGACCGCCGGGCGGCCGGGACGTCGGCCGGCGCGAGCACGCCGAGCAGCAGGTCGAAGTCGGCGGCGACGGAGGTCTGCTCGGAGTCGAGGGTGAGGAACGCGTCGGCGGCCCGGGCGGCGGCCTGCTCCGCCTGCCGGGCCTCTTCGGCCCGCTGTCGTCGACGGTTGCTCCACACAGTGTGCAATGGTGCCCGATCGGCGCACCCGGTGCGCAACGCGTGGCCCACATCCGATGATCGTCCGGACCCGGCCGGCACCCGAAGCGGTGGACGACCCGTGGCGGCATTTGTGTAACGTTCAGTCACGTTCGCAGAATCATCGCGTGTGTGGGAGGGCTCTTCGTGGGTGTAACTCTGTCCAAGGGTGGAAATGTCAGCCTGACCAAGGAGGCGCCGGGCCTCACCGCCGTCAACGTGGGTCTCGGCTGGGACGTGCGGACCACGACCGGCACCGACTACGACCTGGACGCCAGCGCCCTGCTCTGCGGGGACGCCGGCAAGGTCCTTTCCGACCAGCACTTCGTTTTCTACAACAACCTGACCTCGCCCGACGGCAGCGTGGAGCACACCGGTGACAACCTCACCGGTGAGGGCGACGGCGACGACGAGACGATCAAGGTGAACCTGGCCGGCGTGCCGGCCGAGGTGACCCGGATCGTCTTCCCGGTCTCGATCCACGACGCGCAGGCCCGTAACCAGTCCTTCGGCCAGATCGAGAACGCCTTCATCCGGGTGGTCAACCAGGCCGACAACCGGGAGCTGGCGCGGTTCGACCTGTCCGAGGACTACTCGACCGAGACGGCGATGGTGTTCGGCGAGCTCTACCGCCGGGGCGCCGAGTGGAAGTTCCGGGCGATCGGCCAGGGGTACGCCTCCGGCCTGCACGGCATCGCGACCGACTACGGCGTCAACGTCTGACGGTGTGATCGAAGGGCGCGGGAGGGGCCGACCGGCTCCTCCCGCGCCTTTCGTGTCGCTGCGGCCCAGGTCGGTCCGCTTTGTCGGACGGCACCGCTACAGTGTGGCCCGACAACGCGGATGATCAAGGAGATTCCCCGTGCGAGCATTCGAACCGGGCGGTGGCACCACGACGGTTCAGCGGACCGCCCGCGCCGACGCGCCGGTGCCGGTCCAGACCGGACGGTCGCAGCCGCCCGCGCCGGCGGCCCGCGTCGACGAGGACCGGTTCGAGCTACCGCCCGCGTGGCGACGCACCATCATCCCGCGCCGCGGCGGCGCGGCCGGCCCGCCCGTGCACGCCGGCCCGGCATCCGTCGCCGCCGCCGACGAGTTCCTCGCCCCGCTGCGCCCCGGCATCGACACACTGCTCGCCGACCCGCACACCGATCCGCGGATCGCCGCCGCCGCCCGCGCCCACCTCGCCGGCGAGCCGACCGCCGCCGGCGCCGCCGCGGTCGCCGCCGCCGCCAGCCACGCCTACGGCTGGGGCAACATCGACCGGATGCGGGCGCTGGCCGACGGCTGGGTCGCCGCCCACGGCGTGGTCTTCGCCGCCTCCGCCGTCGTCGAACTCAGTGGACTCGTGGTCGACCACGGGCCGTACCCGCCGCGCGGCGGCCGGGTCCGGATCGGCCGGCACACCGACCTGTCGGCGACCGGCTGGAGCCACCACGCGCACTGGCTCGCCGTCGCCGCCCGTACCCGGGCCCATCTCGCCGCCGCCCCCGGCGCCGACCACGCGGCCGCCGTCGACGCGCTCGCCGCCCTGCGCGCCGGCTCGGCCCGGCAACGGGTCGCGATCTGCTTCCTGCTGCCGACCCAGACCGCCTGGGTCGACCAGGAGTGCGCGGCGCTGCCGGCGACCAGCGACTACGCCGTGGGCGGCCTGCTGTGGTGCGCGGTCGGGTCGTTGCCGCAGCTCGACCTGATCGCCGAACACGTGCGGACCTGGTGGGTGATCCAGCACCAGAGCCTGGTCACCACCGCCGTCGACGGCATCGGGCCGGCGATCGCGCCGCGGCTGGCCGACTGGTTCGACCGCGACTACGCCGATGCCGACGCCCGGCAGCGGCTCCTGGACGCGCTCGCCGTCCTGCCGACCGACGAGGCGCTGCGGCTCCAGCTCGACCGTCTCGACCAGCCCCGGGTGGCGGCGTCGGTGCAGGCGACCGCCCGCCGCTTCCCGGTCCGGGCCGTACGGCTGCTCGCCGAGGCGGCCGGCGGTCCGACGGCGCGCGCCCGGACCGCCGCCGAGCTGCTGCGCGCGCACGTGCCCGCCCACCCGGCGGCCACCGCCGCCGCCCTGCCGGCCCTGTCCGCCGACGCCCGCCGCCGGGTCGCCGCGATCCAGGACGCCGGCACCGACCCACGCAAGGAGACGCCATGAGCGAGCGCAGCGAGGGGTCGGTATGAGCGCGCCGGTCGGGGTGCAGCGGCCGCCGGCCGAGGTCCGGTACGCCGACGAACTGGCCCGGCTGCGCGACACCGACCGTGGCGAGCGGCCACCCGGCTGGGCGCTCAGCCTCCAGGCCGCCCGCACCTTCGTCCTCGGCGACGAGCGGGCCGGCGTCAGCGCCAAGTTCGTCGGCGACCCGTCGCTGATCGACCGGGCCCTGGTGGCGTTGGCCACCAGCCGTGGACTGATGCTGGTCGGCGAGCCGGGCACCGCCAAGTCGCTGCTGTCGGAGCTGCTCGCCGCCGCGGTCAGCGGCGACTCGACGCTGACCATCCAGGGCGGTGCCGCGACCACCGAGGACCAGATCAAATACTCGTGGAACTACGCCCTGCTGGTCGCCGACGGCCCGTCGCCCCGGTCGCTGGTGCCGGCCCCGTTGCTGCGCGGCATGGCCGAGGGCCGGGTGGTCCGCTTCGAGGAGATCACCCGGTGCCCGCTGGAGGTGCAGGACTGCCTGCTGTCGCCGCTGTCCGACCGGGTGCTGTCGGTGCCGGAGCTGTCCGGCTCCGACGCGATGGTCTTCGCCCGGGAGGGCTTCAACATCATCGCCACCGCCAACACCCGGGACCGGGGCGTCAACGAGATGAGTGCGGCGCTGAAGCGCCGGTTCAACTTCGAGACCGTCTTCCCGATCCCCGACCTGGCCACCGAACTCGACCTGGTGGAGGCCGAGGCCGGCGCGCTGCTGCGCCGCTCCGGGGTGACCGTGCCACCCCGGCGGGACGTACTCGAGGTGCTGGTCACCACGTTCCGCGAGCTGCGGGCCGGCACCACCGGCCGGGGTGAGCCGGCGGACCGGCTGTCGGCGGTGATGAGCACCGCCGAGGCCGTGTCGGTGGCGCACGCCGTCGGCCTGCGGGCCTGGTTCCTGCGCGGCGACGCCGGCACCCCGGCCGACATCGTGCCCTGCCTGGCCGGCACCGCCGCCAAGGACGACGCCGAGGACCTGGCCCGGCTGCGCCGCTACCTGGAGCAGCGGGTGCCCCGGCACGCCGGCGCGCACTGGAAGGCGTTCCACGACGCCCGGCACCTGCTGCCCGGCTGATGACCGCACCATCCGCCGGCCCGGTCGCCGGCGTGACCTACCTCGGCGTACGCCATCACAGCCCGGCCTGCGCCCGGCTGGTCGCGTCCACGATCGAGGCGCTGCGGCCGGCGTACGTGCTGGTGGAGGGGCCGGCCGACGTCAACGACCGGCTCGACGAGCTGCTGCTCGGCCACCGGCTGCCGGTCGCCGTCTTCACCTCCTACCGCGACGGCACCCGGGCGCACGCCTCGTGGAGCCCGTTCTGCGACTACTCCCCGGAGTGGGTGGCGCTCACCACCGGCCGGCGGCTCGGGGCCGAGGTCCGGTTCATCGACCTGCCGGCGTGGCATCCGGCGTTCGCCGACCGCACCAACCGCTACGCCGACGCCGAGCGCCGCTACGCCGAGGTCGTCGACCGGCTGTGCCGTACCTTCGCCGTCGACAACGTCGACACGCTGTGGGACCACCTGTTCGAGATCCAGCCCGACGACGGGCTCGCCGAACGTCTGGCCACCTACTTCGACCTGTTGCGTGACGAGTCGACGGCCGGCGACGACGACTGCGCCCGCGAGGCGTACATGGCCCGCTGGGTCGACGCGGCGGCGACCCGGGCCGACGGTCGCCCGGTGGTCGTGGTGTCCGGCGGCTTCCACCGGCCGGCCCTGATCCGGCTCGCCGGCACCGGCGACGGCCGCTGGCCGGACGTACCCCGGCCGCCCGACGGCGCCCGCGGCGGCAGCTTCCTGGTGCCGTACTCGTTCCGCCGGCTCGACTCGTTCGACGGCTACCAGTCCGGCATGCCGTCGCCCGACTACTACCAGCGGCTGTGGGAGCACGGCCCGGCCCGGGCCGCCGACGACCTGACCGCGTCGGTCGTCGCCCGGCTGCGTCGCCGCCGCCAGCGGGTCTCCACCGCCGACCTGGTCGCCGCCCGCACGATGGCGGCCGGCCTGGCCCGGGTACGCGGCCACCGGCCGCCGGCCCGCGTCGACATCCTCGACGGCCTCGTCTCGGCGCTGGTCGACGAGGCGCTCGAGGTGCCGCTGCCGTGGACCAGCCGGGGCCCGCTGCCGGCCGGCACGCACCCGGTGGTCGTCGAGATGGTGGCGGCGCTCAGCGGCGACCGGGTGGGCCAGCTGCACCCGGACACCCCGCTGCCGCCGCTCGTCGGCGACGTCACCGCCGAGCTGGAACGCCACGGTCTCGGCGCCGCCGGCGAGGTCCGGCTCGACCTGACCGCCCCGGCCGACCTGGCCCGCAGCCGGGTCCTGCACCGGCTGCGCACGCTGCGTGTACCCGGGTTCCGGCGGGAGTCCGGCCCGACCCCCGGCGTCGACGCGGTGCTGGTCGAGCGGTGGTCGGTCGAGGTGCCCGAGGAGCGGCTCAGCGCCCTGATCGAGGCCAGCGGCTACGGTGCGACGCTGCGGGACGCGGCCGTCGCCCGGCTCGCCCAACGGGCCACCGTCGCCGCCGGCGACGCGGACCGGCTGGCATCGGTGCTGTTCGACGCCGCCCTGTGCGGGATCGCCGACCTCTCCGGGGACGTGCTCGACCAGGTGGCCGGGTCGGTCGGCGCGGTACGGGAACTGGCGTCGCTCGGCCGGGTGCTCGCCGTCGCCCTCGGCCTGTGGCGCCACGACCGGTTGTTCGGGGTGGCACGCACGGGCGTGCTCGGCGCGGTGATCTCGTCGGCGACGGTCCGGGCGCTGTGGCTGGCGGAAGGCATCCGGGGCGGGCCGGCACCGGCCGAGCCGGCGCGGCTGGCGGCGGTGGCGGCGCTGCGCGACGCGGTCGTGCACGCCGGGCCGGTGCTGGAACTCGACCGGCCGGCGGTGCTCGCGGTCGCCGGCCGGCTGGCCGCCGACCGGGGCGTGCCACCGGACCTGCGCGGGGCCATGTTCGGCCTCACCTGGGCGCTGGGCACCGGCGCCGACCCGGTCGCGGCGGTCCGCACCGCCGGCGGCACCGACACCCTCGGCGACTGGCTGGCCGGCCTGTTCGCGCTGGCCCGTGAGGAGATCCTGACCGCCGACACCGAGCCGGGGCCGGGCGACGGCCGACCCGACCTGCTCGGGGTGCTCGACGGGCTGGTCACCGCGATGCCCGAGCGCGAGTTCCTGGTCGCGCTGCCGGGCCTGCGGCAGGCGTTCGCGTACTTCCCGCCCCGGGAGCGCGAGGGTGTCGCCGGGCGGCTGCTGGCCCGTCGGGGGGTGGCCGGCTCCGGCCGGGCCCTGCTGCGTACGGCCGGTGACCCGGTCCTGTTCGCCCGGGGCCGCGAACTCGACGCGGACGTCGAGGCGGTCCTCGCCCGCGCCGGCCTGCTTCCGGAGCGGGCACTGTCAAAGAGCGGGAGCGAGGTGGGGACGTGACCGAGCGGAGCGAGGGAACCGGTTGGCTCTGGTGGAGTCACGCGACCGCCGAGGGCAGCGAGGTGGGCGCGTGACGGACGAGGGGCTGGAGCGGTGGCGGCTGGTGCTCGGCGAGCCCGCCGACGCCTGTGCGGGGGCGGGCGGGCTGACCGGCCGGGCGGCGGCCCGCGACGCCGCGCTCGGCTGGCTGTACGGCCGGGACGAGGATCTCGCCCGCCGTGACGTACGCCGCGGTGGTGGCCGGGCCGGCGGTGACGGCCCGTCGGCGCTGACCACCATCGACTGGCTCGACGAGATCCACCGGCTGTTTCCGAAGGAGACCGTCGAGCGGCTGGAACGCGACGCGGTCGAACGGTACGAGATCCACGAGGTGGTCACCGACCCGGCGGTGCTGGCCCGGGTCGAGCCGAACGCGACGCTGCTCAAGGCGGTGCTACGGACCCGGCACCTGATGAACCCGCGGGTGCTGGAGCTGGCCCGGCGGATCGTCGCCGCCGTGGTCGCCGAGCTGCTGGAGCGGCTGGCGGCGGAGGTCCGGCAGGCGTTCGCCGGTACCCGGTCGCGTCGGCCGAGCCGGTTCCGGCAGTCGCGCAACTTCGACGTACGGCGGACCATCGCCGGCAACCTCGCGCACTACCAGCCCGAACACCGCCGGCTGGTGATCGAGACGCCGTACTTCGTGTCCCGTACCCGCCGGCACCTCGAGCGGTGGCAGGTGATCCTGCTGGTCGACCAGTCCGGGTCGATGGTCGGCTCGGTCATCCACTCGGCGGTCACCGCGGCGTGCCTGTGGGGGCTGCCGGGGGTCAAGACGCATCTGGTCGCGTTCGACACGAACGTCGTCGACCTCACCGCCGACGTCGACGACCCGGTGGAGCTGCTGATGAAGGTGCAGCTCGGCGGCGGCACCAACATCGCCCGGGCGGTCGCGTACGCCGCCGGCCTGGTCGAGAACCCGCGCCGTACGATCGTCGCCCTGGTCAGCGACTTCTACGAGGGCGGCGACCAGGGCCAACTGGTCCGGGGGGTCGCCCGCCTCGTCGAGCAGGGCACCCACGTTCTCGGCCTGGCCGCGCTGGACGAGGACGCCAACCCCGACTACGACCGGGCGATGGCCCAGCGGCTGGCCGACGTCGGGGCCGGGGTGGGCGCGATGACGCCCGGGGAGCTCGCCGCCTTCGTCGCCGAGCACGTCGGCCGATGACCGCGACCCGCGCCGACCTGCTGGCGCTGACCCCGGACGCGCTGGCCGCGCTGACGAACCGCGGCCTGCTCAAGCGTGCCGCGAAGGCGGTCGACGCCGGCGACGGCCCGGTGGTCGGGGTCGAGCCGGACGGCACCCTGACCGGGGAGCACCCGGACGGGGTACGGACCCGGATCGGGCCGGGCGCCGCCCTCGACGCGGCGGACTGCGACTGCGGCGCTCCGGGCGCCTGCCGGCACGTGCTGACCCTGGTGCTGGCCTACCAGGCCGCCGCCGGCTCCCCGGCCGGGCCGGCCGCCGGGCCGGGCGCCCCGCCGACCCCGGCTCCCACGGCACCGGCCGGCGACGTGCCGCCGGCCGCCCCGGCGGTGCTCGACTGGTCGCCGGGAACGTTCGGCGACGACGAGATCGAGGCGCTGATCGGCAGCCGGGCGCTGGCCCTGGCCCGCCGTACCCACCGGCGCGGCTTCAGCGCGCTGGTGCGCCGTCCCGGGGCCGCCGACCCGGCGCCGCTGGTGGAACTGCCGTCGTGCACGGTCCGGTTCCTGGTGCCGCACCAGCTCGGCTACGCGCACACCGCGGCCGCCCCGGGCGCCCACCAGGAGGCGGTCGCGCTGGCGGTGTGGGCCTGCCGGGTCGCCGACGAGACCGCCCCGGGGGCGCCGGAGATACGCGTCGAGGTCGGCGGCGGCGCCGTCGTCTCCGCCGGCGGTTCCGGTCTCGAGGCGGCGCTGGACCTCGCCGACGAGGTGCTGTTGGAGGGGGCGGTCAACTCCGCGGGGCTGGCCGGCGCGTTCGCCGTCGTACGGCGTGACCTCGAGGCGGCCAACCTGCGCTGGCCGCTGCTCGCCCTCGACGACCTCGCCGGCCAGTTGACCGCCTACCGGGAGCGCAGCGCCCACTACCATCCGGAACGCGTCGCCGACCTGCTCGCCGAGCTGCACGCCCGGCACCGGGCGGTGACCGGCGCCGCCACCGGCCCGCGTACGCGGGTGCTCGGCACCGAGGAGGCGGCCGAGACCCCGTTGCGCCGGGTCCGGCTCACCGGTCTCGGCTGCCGGATCACCGGCACGGCCGAGGACCGTACGGCGGAGGTGTTCCTCGCCCAGGCGGATTCGGCGACCGTGCTGGTGCTGCGCCACCGGTGGCCGGTCGCCGAGGGCACCGATCCGACCGGGCCGGAACTCGCCGGCCGGCGGGTCGGCGGGTCCACCGTCGGTGCGCTGGCCGCCGGCAACCTCGTCACCGAGTCGGCGGCGCGCAGTGCCGCGCACCGGGTCCGGCTGGCGACCCGGCGGATCGCGGCGACGACCGTGTCGCCGTCGTCCGGCGGCTGGCGGTCGCTGCCCGACGGGCTGGTGGTCCGGGACCTGGCCGGGCTGGCCGCCACCCTCGAGGCGCTGCCGCCACGGCTGATCCGCCCGCGGGTCGACGCGGAGGCGTTCCGGGTGGTCGAGATCGCCGAGGTACGGGGCATCGGCTACCGGCCCGGCGACCAGCGGCTCGACGCGGTGGTCGCCGACGCCGCCGGTGGTACGGCCACGGTGTCCGCGGTACACCGTGGGGTGTGCCCGGGGGCGCTGGACGCGCTGGCCGGGGCGTTGCGCGGCGAGCGGGGGCGGCCCCGGTTCGTCAGTGGGGCGGTGCACCGTACCCGGGGTGGTCTGGTGGTGGCGCCGGCCGCGGTCGCGGTGGAGGGTGCGGTGGTGGTGCCGGATCTGGCCGAGGGCGACGACCGTGGTCACCTGGCCGCCGGGACCGACGCGCGGGTCGACGAGCTGGGCGCCGCCGTCGACGCGGCGCTGGGGCTGCTGGCGGAGCTGGCGCATCGTGGGGTCCGGCACCTGCCGCCGACGTTTCCGCAGCGGCTGCGGGCCGCCGGCCGGGTGCTCGCCGGGGTGGGGCTGCGCCGGTCGGCGGACGCCGTGGAGGAGGTGGCGGCGGGGCTCGGTGTCGACCCGGCGGCGGTGTCGGGGCCGTGGGTGGACGCGCAGATCCGGCTGTCGGTGACCGCCGACCGTCGTTGACGGGTCCCGAGCGCATTGCATTGCTGTCCCGGCCCTATTGGAATGGGACCGGGGCGGGCTCAGGGCGAGACGAGCTGGCCGTAGACGCCGGTGAGCCGCAGTTGCCGTTCGACAAACGGGGCCACCGCCCGGACCCTGTAGCCGACGCCGGAATCGATAGCGGCGTTGTAGCCGGCGAGCAGCGCGCCGATTCCGGTCGAATCGACGAAACTGACGTGTAGCAGGTCGACCACGATACGTGGCGGGCGCTGTGCCTCCACCAGGTCGACGAGCATTGCCCGCAGGGCGTCGTTCGTCGCCAGGTCCAGCTCGCCGCGCAGTTCGACCACGACCGTGCCGTCGTCGAGTTTCTGCTGGTTGACCACTGCGTCTCCCATGCCTTGCCCCCTCCGCGCGATCGTCTTCCTCTTTCCCAAGGTAGGCGACGATCAACCCCGGCGCAGGGAGCGCGGGCCCGGCCCACGGCCGTCCGGGCGCGCCCGGACGGCCGGGTAGGGGATCGGGCGATTACCGCATCGGCGCCCGGGCGCACCTGCCATTACGCGTACGGTGAGGCTGTGATCGCTATTCGTCATTGCGGATCGACGTGAATGGCGCCTCCGTGTCGCAACAGAAGCGTAATCTGGCACGCACACCTCGGATTTGCTCTTCGACCTCGTGCTACGCGAGACTTGATCTCCGCCCTGACCACCTTTCTAGGAGATTCCATGGCCCGACAGGTAATTACCACACTCATCGACGACCTCGACGGTCAACCGGCCGACCGCACGGTCGAGTTCGGTATCGACGGCGTCAACTACACGATCGACCTCTCGGACGCCAATGCCGGCAAGCTCCGGGCGGCTCTCGACGAGTTCATCAAGGCCGGCCACCGTATCGGCCGGGGCGGCGTGGTGCGTCCGGTGAACCGTCCGGTCGGCCGTTCGACGGCGACCAGTAGCAGCGGTCGCGACGAGAATCGCGCGATTCGTGCCTGGGCGGCGGAGAACGGTTTCGAGGTTTCCGACCGGGGCCGCATTCCGCAGGAGGTCAGCGACGCCTACCGGACCGCGCACGGTCGGTGATCTGCCGGCACGGGTTCCCGGGACGGAGCCGTCAGTCGGGCGGGGAGCGCCTGGCGGCTCGGCCGGTACCGCGTCCGTCCGGACCGTGACGGGCGGCCGCGCGATGTCATCGAGGGCGATCGTCCGCCGCCGCCGTCGTGCGGTGACCGGTCCGGTCGCCCCCGTGTCCCGTCCCGCCGTGGTGCCGGCGCGAGACGGCGGGACATTCGTTCATTTCGGGATCGCCCGACACGGCCGGGAACGGTAGGTTTCTCGCCGTGGAAGAGATCGACCGCGCTATCGTCGCCGCCCTCACCGCGGACGGCCGACTGTCCTACACCGATCTGGCGGAAAAGGTCGGCCTTTCCGTGTCGGCCGTGCACCAGCGGGTGCGCCGGCTGGAACAACGGGAAGTGATCAAAGGCTATTCGGCCCGGGTGTCGTTCGAGGCGCTCGACCTGCCGTTGACGGCGTTCGTGGCGATCCGGCCGTTCGATCCGTCGCAGCCCGACGACGCGCCGGAACGGCTTTCGCACCTGCCGGAGATCGATTCCTGCTATTCGGTGGCGGGGGAGGACTTCTATCTGCTGCTGGTGCGGGTGGCGGGTCCCACCGACCTCGAACGGGTCCTTCAGGAGATCCGCACCGCGGCGAACGTGACGACCCGTACGACGGTCGTGCTGTCGACGCCGTACGAGAACCGGCCGCCGAAGGTGGCCCAGCAGCCGGCGCCGTAGCCCCGGCGCCGCCCTGGGCACCGGGGCCGGGCACGCCGGATCAGCCGGCGACGACGTCCGCGACCACGCAGGCGATGTTGTCGGGGGCGCCGTTGTCGTAGGCGAGGGCGATGAGCGCGTCGACGGTGCGCGCCGGTTCGCCGGCGTCGCGCAGGGTGGTGTGCAGCGCGGCGGGCGGTACGACCCCGGACAGCCCGTCGGAGCAGAGCAGGTAGCGGTCGCCGTCGAGGGCGCGGTGCAGCGACAGGTCGGGTTCGGTGCCGGCGGCCCCGGTCAGGGCGCGGGCGAGCAGGGCCCGCTGTGGGTGGGTGAGGGCCTCCTGCGGGCCGAGCCGTCCCTCGTCGACCTGGGACTGCACCCAGGTGTGGTCGTGGGTGAGTTGGCTGAGTCGCCCGTCGCGCAGCAGGTAGACGCGGGTGTCGCCGATGTGGGCCAGGGCGAGGTGCGACCCGGTCCACAGCATGGCGGTCAGGGTGGTGGCAGCCTCGCCGCCGCCGGCCGGGACGTCGGCGCCGACGTGGTCCACGGCCCGGTTGGCGCGGGCCACGGCGTCGGCGAGGGCGCCGAGCGGGTCGTCGGCCGTGGCCGTCTCCAGGGCGGTGAGCGCCTCGACGGCGGCGGTGCTGGCCCGGCCGCCGGGGCCGCGGGTGCCGTCGGCGACGGCGAGCAGCCGGGTGCCGGCGTAGGCGACGTCCTCGTTGGTGTCGCGTCCGTGGCCGGCGTCGGTGCGGGCGGCGGGGCGGATGCCCAGTGCGGTGTCGTGCATGGTGACCCTTCCTGACAGGTCTTCCACGAGGCGGGTGGCGAGCCGCTGGCGTACGGCGGTGTCGGCGGCGACATGGGCCCAGTAGGCGGCGACCTCGTCGGCGGCCGCGGCGGGGCCGAGGTCGCAGACGGCCCGGATCCGGGCCAGCGGCATGCCGATACCGCGTAGCCGGGCGATGAGCCGGGCCCGGTCGAGTTGCGCCTCGTCGTAGTACCGGTATCCGGTGTCGCCGTCGACGGCGGCCGGTGGCAGCAGGCCGAGTTCGTCGTACAGCCGTAGGGCCTTGGCCGACAGCCGGGTGGCCGCGGCGAAGGCTCCGATGGTCAGCAGTGGCACTCCCGCCCCCTCCTCGTGCCGGCCGGTCGGCCGGTCACCCGATGTTGCGGCTTGCCCCAGGGGAAGGGTCCAGTCCGCGTTCTCAGGTGTTCCAGCGCAGGATGACGGGGCGGGCGTGTTCGTGGCCGAGGGCGGACAGGGTGGCGGTGTCGAGGCGGAGCCGGCCGCCGGCGGCCGGGGGCAGCGCGATCCAGCGGGCGCCGGTGACGCGTAGGCAGTGTCCGTGGGCGACGACGGCGACGTCGCCGTCGGCGAGCAGGGTGGTGGCGCGGGCGAGGACCCGGTCGACGCGGGTGCCGATCTGGTCGGGGGTCTCGCCGCCGGGGGCGCCGTCGGTCCACAGGTTCCAGTCGGGGCGGTCGGTGTGGATGTCGGCGGTGGTGCGGCCCTCGTAGTCGCCGTAGTTCCATTCGGCGAGGTCGTCGTCGACCGTGGTGACGGTGAGGCCGGCGAGTTCGGCGGTGCGCAGGGCCCGCCGGCGGGGGCTGGCCAGGACGGCGGCGAAGGCGCGGCCGGCGAGCCGGTCCCGCAGGTCGTGGGCCTGGCGTTCGCCGTCGGGGCTGAGGTCGAGGTCGGTGTACGAGGTGTGCCGGTGCGCGGCGCTCCACTCGGTGTGGCCGTGCCGGACGAGGACGATCTCCGCCATGCCCTCAGTCAACCACCGCCGGCTTCCCGGTGATGACCTAGCGTCCTAGGATGCGCTAGCGGTGGTGGCCCCCGCCACCGAGCATGTTTCCGGCACCGGACCAGGGGGCATGCCAGGAGTCAGGACCAACCGACACCGGCACGACGGAGGAGTCGAGATGAGCATCGCCGACAAGGCCCGGAACAAGGCCGAGGAGATGAAGGGCGCCGCCAAGGAGAAGTTCGGCGACGCCACCGACAACGAGCGCATGCGGGCCGAGGGGTCGGCGGAGAAGACCGGTGCGCGGACCAAGCAGGCCGGTGAACACGTGAAGGACGCCGGTCGCGACGTACGGGACGCGTTCCGGGGCTGATCGTACGAACGACGAGGAAGGGGACCCCCGACGGCGGGGGTCCCCTTCCTCGTGCGCGGGTCAGGCCGCCGTCTGCTTACGCCACCAGCGCTGGCCGGACTCGGGCAGCGTGTCGATCGGGTCGTAGTAGGCGTAGCGCTTGTCGTAGACCTCGTCGTCGTCGGTCTCGATCGAGGTGCGGTAGTTCTTCGTCCAGTAGGAGATGCCGTGCTCGCGGTCGTACTCGGTGAGCATGTGGACCCAGCGCTTGCCGACGAACGGGACGTCGCAGACGATCCGCGGGGTGGCGTAGCCGGGCAGGTAGCCCATCAGGTCGTGTTGGAGTTGCTGGGCGTGCCAGACCGGGACCCGCCAGTGTTCGGCGTTGGGGATCATGTCGCACATGTAGAAGTAGTACGGCAGGATTCCGGCCTCGCCCTGGAGGGCGAAGCAGAGGTCGAGCAGGTCGGTGGCGGTGGCGTTGACGCCGCGCATGAGGACGCCCTGGTTGCGTACGTCGCGTACGCCGACGTCGAGCGCGGTCTGGGCGGCGCGGGCGACCAGCGGGGTCAGGGACTGGACGTGGTTGACGTGGGTGTGGATGGCGAGGTTGACGCCGCGGCGGGCGGCGGTGCGGGCGACGCGTTCGAGTCCTTCGACGACCTCGGGCTGCAGCCAGTGCTGGGGTAGGCCCATGAGGGCTTTGGTGGCGAGCCGGATGTCGCGGATGGTTTCGATGTCGAGCAGCCGCATGAGGTAGTTCTCGAGGTTGCGCCAGGGGACGTTGGCGACGTCGCCGCCGGAGACGACGACGTCGCGTACGCCGGGGTGGGCGCGTAGGTAGGTGATGTGGGCGTCGTAGCGGTCGACGGGTTTGAGGGTGAGTTTGAGTTTGTCGACGGCGGGGGTGGAGTTGCCGACGAGGTCCATGCGGGTGCAGTGGCCGCAGTACTGGGGGCAGGTGGAGAGCAGTTCGGCGAGGACTTTGGTGGGGTAGCGGTGGGTGAGTCCTTCGGCGACCCACATGTCGTGTTCGTGGAGTGAGTCGCGGCTGGCGTTGGGGTGGGACGGCCAGTCGGTGCGGCGGTCGGAGGCGATCGGGATCATGTAGCGCCGGATCGGGTCGGCGCGCAGCGTGTCGGTGGTGACGGGGCCGGTGGGGACCATGGTGTTGATCATCTGGGGTGGGATGAGCATCGACATGGTGGCGTGTTCGGCCTGGTCGGCGGTGAGGTCGGCGTAGAAGGTGTCGTCGACGAGGTCGCCGAGGACGGCGCGGAGCTGTTTGGTGTTCTTGACGCAGTTGACGCGTTGCCATTGGGCGGATTCCCACTGTTCGCGGGTGATGTCGCGCCAGCCGGGGAAGCGGGTCCAGTCGGGTTCGGTGAGTTCGCGGCGGACGTAGTCGTACGGCTGTCCGGCGGTGGGGCGCGCTCCGGGGGTGGTGGGCGCGGGGTGCGTGGGGCGGGGTGCCGCCTCCTTGGGGTGCGTCACGGACCCTCCTGTGGGTGCGCGCCCGGGTGGTTACCCGGGTCGGGGCCGCCTGAGGCTACTGGAAATCCTCCTGTCGAGGAACTATTCTGCCGGAAGTTTTCCCGCGTTGCGAGTTGGGTTGGCAGATGAGAGGGGTCGCGATGACGTCGCCGGTCGGGCTGCACCGGGTGATCGAGCCGGCGGGGGTGTTGCCGCAGGCCGCGTGGCGGCTGGACGCGACCCCGCGGGCCGGCGCGGACGAGGTGCTCATCGGTGTGGAGCGGCTGAACCTGGACGCGGCGAGCTTCCGGCAGCTGTCGGAGAAGCACGGTGGTGACGGTGCGGCCGTGCGGGCCGAGGTGCTCGGGATCATCCGGTCGCGCGGCAAGATGCACAATCCGGTCACCGGGTCGGGCGGGATGCTGGTCGGTACGGTCCGGGAGGTCGGCCCGGAGTCGCCGCTGGGGCTGAAGGTCGGCGACCGGGTGGCGACCCTGGTGTCGTTGACGTTGACGCCGCTGTCGGTCGACGACGACCTGGCCGGCTGGGACGGCCTGGGCGAGCAGGTGCCGTGTGCGGGGCACGCGGTGCTGTTCGCGCGGTCGGTCGCGGCGGTGCTGCCGGACGACCTGGATCCGCGCCTGTCGTTGTCGGTGCTGGACGTGTGTGGTGCGCCGGCGTTGACCGACCGGGTGGTGCGCGGGTATGCGGCGCCGACGGTGGCGGTGCTCGGTGGTGCGGGCAAGAGCGGGTCGCTGGCGCTGGCGGCGGCGCGGCGGGCGGGTGCGGCGCGCACGGTCGGGGTGGTTCCGGTGGCCGGTGAGCGGGAGCGGCTGGTGGCGGCGGGGCTGGCGGACGAGGTGGTGCTGGCGGACGCGCGTGATCCGGTGGCGTTGTCGGCGGCGGTGGCGGGTGCGTTGGGTGGCCCGGCCGATGTGACCGTGGTGTGTGTGGACGTGCCGGGTTGCGAGCACGGGGCGATCCTGTCGACGGCGGAGCGGGGCACGGTGGTGTTCTTCTCGATGGCGACGAGTTTCGCGGCGGCGGCGTTGGGGGCGGAGGGGTTGGCGGCGGACGTGTCGATGCTGGTCGGTAACGGTTATGTGCCGGGGCATGCGGAGTTCGCGTTGGGGTTGTTGCGGGCGGAGCCGGGTGTGCGTGGGTTGTTCGAGGCGCGGTTGGCGGCAGACTGATGGGCATGACTGATGCCTCTGTGCGCGAAGGTGGCCGTTCGGTGCTCTACCGGGGTGGCCGGTTCTACTGTCCGGCGGAGCCGACGGCTACGGCGATGCTGGTGCGGGACGGGTTGATCGCCTGGTTGGGGGTGGACGCGGAGGCGCCGTCGGCGGATGCGGTGGTGGATCTGGGTGGGGGGTTGGTGACGCCGGCGTTCGTGGACGCGCATGTGCATGCGACGGACACGGGGTTGGCGTTGTCGGGGTTGGACCTGTCGGGGGTGCGGTCGGCGGGGGAGTTGTTGGCGGTGGTGGCGGGGTTCGCGGCGGGGTTGCCGGCGGACGCGGTGGTGATCGGGCACGGGTGGGACGAGTCGACGTGGTCGGATCAGGTGCCGCCGGGGCCGGCGGAGTTGGATCGGGCGGCGGCGGGGCGGCGGGTGTATCTGTCGCAGGCGTCGATCCATTCGGCGTTGTGTTCGTCGGCGTTGCTGGCGGCGGCGCCGCAGGTGCGGGCGGTGGAGGGGTTCGACGGGTCGGGGTGGGTGCGGGAGGCGGCGCACCATGTGGTGCGCGGGGTGGCGTTGGGGTCGGTGTCGGATGCGCAGCGGGGGTTGGCGCAGCGGGCGGCGTTGCGGCATGCGGCGGGGTTGGGGGTGGCGGCGGTGCACGAGTGCGGTGGGCCGGGTACGTCGAGTGAGGCGGATTTCGTGGGGGTGTTGGGGTTGTCGGGGGTGGGGTTGCCGGAGGTGTACGGCTATTGGGGTGAGTTGATGGGTGGGGTGCGGGCGCGGGAGTTGGGTGCGGTGGCGGCGGGTGGTGACCTGTACGCGGATGGGGCGTTGGGGTCGCGTACGGCGCATGTGTCGCAGGCGTATCTGGATGGTGACCGGGGTTGCGGGTTGGGGTTCGTGTCGGTGGATCAGGTGCGTGACCACCTGGTGGAGTGTGTGGGGTTGGGGTTGCAGGGCGGTTTCCACGCGATCGGTGACGAGGCGATCGCGACGGTGTTGTCGGGGTTCGCGGCGGCGGCGCAGGAGGTGGGGGTGGCGCGGTTGCGGGCGGGTCGGCATCGGATCGAGCACGCGGAGATGGCGGACAAGCCGATGATCGGGCGGTTCGTGGAGTTCGGGATCGTGGCGAGTATGCAGCCGGCGTTCGACCGGTTGTGGGGTGGTGGGGAGCGGATGTACGCGCAGCGGTTGGGGGTGGAGCGGTCGTTGGATTCGAATCCGTTGGGTGCGATGCACGGGGTGGGTGTGGCGTTGGCGTTCGGGTCGGATTCGCCGGTGACGCCGGTGGATCCGTGGGGGTCGGTGCGGGCGGCGGTGTCGCATTTCAATCCGGTGCATCGGATGAGTGTGCGGGCGGCGTTCGCGGCGCACAGTCGGGGTGGTTGGCGGGCGTTGCCGCCTGAGGCGGGGCGGGTGATGGACGGGGTGCTGGCGCCGGGGGCGCCGGCGACGTTCGCGGTGTGGGACGTGGCGACGGAGGTGGTGGGTGGGTTGCCGGTTCTGGTGGCCGAGGACCCGGATCTTCGTGGGCCGGCGGATCCGACTCCGCTTCCGGTTTGTCGGCGCACGGTGTTGCGTGGCGACGTGATTTTCGGCGAGGGGTGAGCGTGGGCAAGCTGGATCTGGACCCGGTGCTGGTGGGCCGGGCGCGGGAGTTGGCGCGGCGGGCTGGTCAGCCGGTGGTGGATCTGGCGCGCGGTCATACGACGGTGTCGGTGGAGCGGGCGGTGTTGCGGCTGGCCGGGGTGTCGGGTGCGGATCCGGACGGGATTCCGTGGGTGAACCGGTTGGTGGACGCGGTGGTCGCCGATGTCGGGTTGGGGCATGGGGTGGCGGTGCCGGTGTTCGAGGCGATGGCGCGGGAGGGTGTCGACGATGTGACGTTGCTGGCGCAGAAGGCGGCGGCGGGGTCGGTGCGGTTCGTGGTGCCGTCGGGGCGGGGGGCGTCGGCGGCGCGGCGGGCGTCGCGTCGGGCGGTGGCGGCGGGGGTGCGGTCGATCGACCGGCGGCGGGCGGAGCGGGAGCGTCTGGTGCGGCGGTGGGGGGATCCGCCGCGGCGGCCGTGGGTGTATCTGATCGTGGCGACGGGTGACATCTACGAGGACATTCCGCAGGCGCAGGCGGCGGCGCGGGCGGGTGCGGATGTGATCGCGGTGATCCGGTCGACGGGGCAGTCGTTGTTGGACTATGTGCCGGAGGGGGCGACGCGGGAGGGTTTCGCGGGGACGTACGCGACGCAGGAGAACTTCCGGTTGATGCGGGCGGCGTTGGACGAGTCGTCGCGGGAGTTGGGGCGCTATGTGCGGTTGACGAATTACGCGTCCGGGTTGTGTATGCCGGAGATGGCGACGCTCGCGGGTTTGGAGCGGCTGGACATGATGTTGAACGATTCGATGTACGGGATTCTGTTTCGGGACATCAATCCGGTGCGGACGTTTGTCGACCAGCGGTTTTCGCGGCAGGTGCACGCGCGTGCGGGGATCATCATCAATACCGGTGAGGACAATTATCTGACGACGGCGGATGCGGTCGACGAGGCGCACACGGTGACGGTGTCGCAGTTGTTGAACGAGTTTTTCGCGCATGAGGCGGGGTTGGCGGACTGGCAGTTGGGGTTGGGGCACGCGTTCGAGATCAATCCGGATGTGCCGGAGTCGTTGCGGTTGGAGTTGGCGCACGCGTTGCTGGCGCGGGAGTTGTTTCCGGATGCGCCGTTGAAGTGGATGCCGCCGACGAAGCACATGACCGGGGACGTGTTCCGGGGGAATCTGCTGGATGGGTTCTTCAATCTGGTGGGTGCGCTGACCGGTCAGGGGATCCTGCTGGTGGGGATGATGACCGAGGCGGTGGTGACGCCGTGGTTGTCCGACCGGGACATCGCGTTGCAGAACGTGCGGTACGTGCTGGGTGCGGCGGGCGGGTTGGCGGAGGATTTCGTGCCGGCGCCGGGCGGGTTCATCCAGGCGCGGGCGAACCAGGTGTTGGGTGAGGCGGTGTCGTTGCTGGAGCGGATCGTCGACGACACGTTGTTGCGGGCGATCGCGGAGGGGACGTTCGGGATCATGCGGCGGCCGGCGGACCGGGGCAAGGGCCTGGACGGGGTGGCGCGGCACGAGGCGGGTTACTACAACCCGGCTACGGAGATCCTGGAGGGTGGTCCGGTGAGCGTGAGGAGTGCAGCGAAGCGGAGCCCCGCCGTCGCGAACGAAAGGCGGGCACGGTGAGCGCGAGGAGTGAGCGAGCGCAGCGAGTGAGCCCCGCAGTCGCGAACGAAAGGTTGGCCCCGTGAGCGCGAGGAGTGCAGCGAAGCGGAGCCCCGCAGTCGCGAACGAAAGGTCGGCACCGTGACGGATGTGGTGGGCAGGCAGGTCGTGCGGCCGTACGGGGACACGACCGGGGACGGCATGGTGCAGGTGTCGTTCACGTTGCCGGTGCCGCTGGACAAGCGGGCCGAGGGTGCGGCGTTGCAGTTGGCGGCGAAGATGGGTCTGGATCCGGCGATGCTGGTCCATTCGCGGCAGATGGGGGACGGTTTCACGTTCTTCGTCGTGTATGGGCGGGTGAACCATCTGGTGGATCTGTCGAAGGTGGAGGTGGTGGAGCGGGATTTTCCGCTGCTGTCCGCCAAGGAGGTCAACGCGTTGGTGAAGCGCCGGATGCGGCGCAAGTTGTCGGTGGTGGGTGCGTGTATCGGTACGGACGCGCACACGGTGGGCATCGACGCGATCCTGAACGTGAAGGGGATCGCGGGTGAGAAGGGCCTGGAGTACTACCGGGAGTTGAAGGTGACGAACCTGGGTGCGCAGGTGAGTGTGCCGGATCTGGTGGAGGCGGCGCGGGCGGAGCGGGCGGACGCGGTGCTGGTGTCGCAGGTGGTGACGCAGCGGGACGCGCATCTGCACAACACGCGGGAGATGTCGGCGGCGTTCCGGGAGGCGTTGCCGGCGGGCCGGCGGCCGCTGCTGGTCGTGGGTGGGCCGCGGTTCGACGAGAAGATGACCGGCGAGTTGGGTGTGGACCGGATCTTCGGTCGGGGTACGACGCCGGGTGAGGTCGCGAGCTATCTGGTGCACGCGTTGATCACGAAGAAGGTGGGGGCATGAGCGAGAGCGGTGACGGGCGGTTGGGGTTGACGGTGACGCACCGGCGGTATGTGCCGTACTCGCACGCGCACTACGCGGGGAATCTGGTCGACGGGGCGTACGCGTTGGGGTTGTTCGGTGACGTGGCGACGGAGGTGTGTATCCGTACCGATGGTGACGAGGGGTTGTTCGCGTCGTATTCGGATGTGCAGTTCCGGGGGCCGGTGCGGGCCGGTGACGTGGTGGAGGTGTCGGCGACGGTGACCCGGGTGGGGACGCGGTCGCGGACGCTGGATTTCGTGTGCGCGGTGGTGTGCCGTGGTGAGGGTGTGGGGTCGGCGGCGTCGGTGTTGCCGGAGCCGCTGGTGGCGGTGACGGCGACCGGTACGGTGGTCGTCCCGCCCCGCCCGTGACCTGGGCCGGTTGCCGGTGACGTACGCGGTCTGTGCCGATGTCGGGTCGACGTTCACGAAGGTGGCGGTCGTCGACCTGGCCGGTGGTGGTCTGGTCGGGTCGGCGTCGGGGCCGACGACGGTGGGTTCGGACGTGTTGCACGGCCTGGACGCGGTGGTGGCGGCGGCGACCGTCGGTCTTCGGGGCACGGATGTGCCGTGGCTGGTGTGTTCGTCGGCCGGTGGTGGGCTGCGGCTGGCGGTGGTCGGTTACGAGGAGCTGGTGACGGCGCAGGCCGGGGCCCGGGTCGGGTTGTCGGCGGGGGCGCGGGTGGTGCATGTGGCGGCGGGCCGGCTGGATGCGGCGGGGTTGTCGGCGTTGCGGGCGGCGCGGCCGGACGTGGTGTTGCTGGTCGGTGGCACCGATGGTGGTGACGCGGAGGTGTTGGCGCACAACGCGGGCCGGTTGGCGCGGGCGCGGTGGCGGGTGCCGGTGGTCGTGGCCGGCAACGTCGAGGTGCGTGACGAGGTGGTGGCGGTGCTTTCCGGGCGGGGGGTGCCGGTGTCGGCGGCCGACAACGTGTTGCCGCGGATCGGGGTGCTGGCGCCGGGTTCGGCGCGGGCGGCGATCCGGGGGGTGTTTCTGCGGCATGTGATCGGTGGTAAGCGGTTGTCGCGGGGGCCTCGGTTCGCGTCGCTGGTGCGGGCGGCGACCCCGGACGCGGTGTTGACCGGGGTGGAGGTCCTTGCCGGGCAGGTCGGTGGTGATCTGCTGGTGGTGGATGTGGGTGGGGCGACCACGGACGTGTATTCGGTGTTGACGCCGGACGAGCGGGCGACGGGGCCGGGGCGGGAGGTGGCCGGCATGTGGTGGCGGGCCCGGACGGTCGAGGGTGATCTGGGGATGCGGTGGAGTGCGCCGGGGGTGGTCGCGGCGGCGGAGCAGGAGCGGTTGCTGGCCGCCGGTGAGGGTGAGGGGTTGGTGGTGTCGGCGGCGGGTCTGGCGGCGGATCCGTCGACGCTCGCGGGGGCGGGTGGTGCGGTGGATCTGCGGATCGCGGAGTTGGCGGTGACGGTGGCGTTGCGCCGGCATGCCCGTGGTGGTGGGCGGGGCGAGCGGGCGGCGCGGGATCTGCGGGACGTGCGGCTGGTGGTCGGGTCGGGTGGGGTGTTGCGGCATACCCGTGGTGGTGCGGGGGTGCTGGCGGCGGCGTTGGCCGATCATGCCGGTGGGTGGGCGGTGCCGCGGGCGCCGCGGACGGTCGTCGACGTCGACTACGTGTTGGCGGCGGTGGGGTTGTTGGCGGAGGAGTTTCCGGTGGCGGCGGCGGGGTTGGCGCGGGGGTTGGCCGGTACGTCGGACAGGTGATCCGGGCGCAACACGCCAGGGCGACACGCCGGTGTTCGCGATGTCTGCCGTTGCGGCTGTTGACAGGTGCTGGGGGGTGGCACGTACCGTCTTTGAGTCCTACAACGGGAAGCGGCTGTTGTTCGCTTCGTCCCTTCGTCTGCTGGCCGCGCGGCAACTGTCGCCACGGCCAGGTCCAGTGGGCGGGGGTCGGCGGGGCGGCGCGAACCGGCTGCGACTTACCGGTGTACGGGCAGGGGGAATTGCGCGGCCAGTAGACAACGGCCTGACGGGGGCAGCCAGCCACCGTCTTGTCGGTCCGAAGGTCGGGTGGGTCGCCACTGCCGCACCGGCCGGGAGGGGCCTGGGAGCATCGGGGCGTGACCGTTACGGTCACGCCCCGATTTCCGTTTGTGGTGGTGAACCCGCTGGTCGTCCGTTGCGTGCGGCTTTGTGTGGGGCGTGATTCGGCGGCCCGGTAGCGTTGCGGGGATGGACCGTCGCCGGGGTGTGCCGGCGCGGCCGGGTCATGGGTGAGGCGCGGGTGGCGATGGTGCGGACGGCCGGTGCGGACCGGTCGGATTCGGGTGACGTCGGTGCGGTGGGCGGGGGCGTGCCGGGCCGGCCGCTGCCGTGGTGGTTGTCGCTGCTGGCGGCGGTCGGGGCGGGGCTGGCGCTGCTGGTGTCGTTTCCGCCGTACGGCCGGTGGTGGCTGGCGCCGGTCGGGGTGGCGTTGTTCGCGGTGGCGGTGCACCGGCGGCGGCCGCTGGCCGGGTTCGGGTACGGGGCGCTGTCCGGTGCGGTGTTCTTCGTGCCGTTGCTGTCCTGGACGAACCTGCACCTGAGCAATCTGCCGTGGCTGCTGCTGTCCGGGCTGGAGTCGGCGTACCTGGGGTTGCTGGGTGCGGTGGCGGCGTACGTGAGTCCGGTCGTGGACCGGGCGCGGTGGTCGTGGCCGGCGGTGACCGGGGTGTTGTGGGTGGCGCAGGAGGCGTTGCGGGACCGGACCCCGTTCGGCGGGTTCCCGTGGGGTCGGCTGGCGTTCAGCCAGGACGAGTCGCCGCTGCTGCGGCTGGCGGCGGTCGGTGGGGCGCCGCTGGTGACGTTCGCGGTCGCGGTCGCCGGCGGGTTCGTGGTGGCGGCGCTGTGGCGGTCGTGGCGGCCGGTGGGCCGGGCCGCGCTGGTGCCGGTCGTGGCCGGGCTCGGTGGTGCGGTGGCGGTCGTCGGGGCCGGGTTCGTGGTGCCGGTCGGTGGCACGCCGACGACGGGTACGGCGGTGGTGGCGGTGGTGCAGGGCAACGTGCCGCGGATGGGTTTCGATTTCAACGCGCAGCGGCGGGCGGTGCTGGACAATCACGTCAACGGCACCGTCGAGTTGGCGCGGCGGGTCGCGGCCGGCGAGCAGGAGCAGCCGGATCTGGTGGTGTGGCCGGAGAACTCCAGCGACATCGACCCGTTGCGGAACGCGGACGCGGCGGCGCGGATCTCGGTGGCCGCCGACGCGATCGGGGCGCCGATCCTGGTCGGTGCGGTGTTGCGGGGGCCGGAGCCGGGTCAGGTCCGCAACGTGGGCCTGGTGTGGCTGCCGGGGGTCGGCGTCGACCGGGAGCGGATGTACGTCAAGCGGCATCCGGTGCCGTTCGCGGAGTACGTGCCGTTGCGGGACATCGCGCGCATGGTCAGCAAGGAGGTCGACCGGGTGGCGTCGGACTTCGTGCCGGGGTCGGAGCCGGGGGTGTTGCCGCTGGGGCCGGCGGTCGTCGGTGACGTCATCTGTTTCGAGGTGGCGTACGACGGGATCGTGCGCGACACCGTGGTCGGGGGTGCGCAGTTGCTGGTGGTGCAGACGAACAACGCGACGTTCAACGAGGCGGAGGCGCGGCAGCAGTTGGCGATGGTGCGGCTGCGGGCGGTCGAGCACGGCCGGCAGGCGTTGATGGCGTCCACGGTCGGGGTGTCGGGGTTCGTCGGGGTCGACGGGCGGGTATTCCAGGGCACCGGGTTCAACACCGCCGAGGTGATCGTGCGGGAGTTGGAGTTGCGGGAGGGGCGCACGGTCGCGACCCGGGTCGGGTTGTGGCCGGAGGTGCTGCTGGTGGTGGGGGCCGGTGCGGTCGTCGCCGTCGCGGCGGTGTGGCGTCGCCGGGCCCGGCCGGCGGGCGCGGGTACGGCGGTCGTGGCGGGCGCCGGTGAGGATACGGAGGAACGGTGAGCGACGACGTGGGCGGCTACCCGGGGGTGGGCCGGGTGCTGGTGGTCATCCCGACGTACAACGAGGCCGACAACGTCGGCGTGATCACCTCGCGGGTGCGGCGGGCGGTGCCGTCGGTCGACGTCCTGATCGCCGACGACAACAGCCCGGACGGCACCGGTGACGTCGCCGACGCCATCGCGGCCGACGATCCGCGGGTGCACGTGCTGCACCGGCCGGGTAAGCAGGGGTTGGGTGCGGCGTACGTGGCGGGGTTCGCGTTGGCCCGTGAGCGCGGCTACGACGCGGTGGTGGAGATGGACGCCGACGGTTCGCACGCCCCGGAGGAGCTGTCGCGGCTGCTGGACGCGGCCCGTGACGCCGACGTGGTGATCGGGTCGCGGTGGGTGCGTGGCGGGAAGGTCGTCAACTGGCCGTGGCACCGGCAGCTGCTGTCGCGCGGCGGGAACCTGTACACGCGGCTGGCGTTGGGGATGCCGGTCCACGACGCGACCGGCGGCTACCGGGTCTACCGGCTGCCGGCCCTGGAGAAGATCGACTTCGAGTCGGTGGCATCGCAGGGCTACTCGTTCCAGGTGGAGTTGTCGCGGCGGGTGCACCGGGCCGGGCTGCGGATCGTGGAGGTGCCGATCACGTTCGCCGAGCGGGAGCGGGGGGCGAGCAAGATGAGCACGCTGATCGTCGGTGAGGCGCTGTGGCGGGTCACGATGTGGGGTGCCCGGGACCGGCGGGACGCGGTGACGAGGGCGGTGCGGTCCCGTACCGACGCCCACGCGCGCTGGCCGTGACCGGTACGCGTGTCATGCTTGAATGGTTGACACCGAGCTTCGGGATGTGAGCTGACATGCGCGGCAGGCTCCGCTACGTGCCGTTGGCCCTGCTGGCCCTGGCGGTCGTCGAGGTCGTGGTGTTCGTGTTCGTCGGCCGGGCCATCGGGTTCGGGTGGACGATCCTGATCGGGCTGGCGGCGTCGGTGCTCGGCATGTGGCTGCTGCGCCGGGAGGGGCTGCGCGCCTGGCGCGGGTTCCGGGACGCGGCACAGTCGGGTGCGCCGCCCGGCGAGCAGGTCACCGACGGCGTCGTCGGGCTGGCCGCCGGGCTGCTGCTGGCCGCGCCGGGTCTGGTGTCGGGTGCGGCCGGGCTGCTGCTGACAGCGCCGCCGGTGCGTCGGCTGACCCGCCGCCGGGTCCAGGTCGCCGCCGAGCGGCGGGTGTCGTCGGCGGTCGCCGGTGACCTGTTCGGGCCCCGCCGGGTGCGGGTGCACCGGGGTGAGCCGGCGCCGGAGCCGGCCGGCCCGACCCTGACCAAGCCGCCGCCCGGCGAGCCGGTGCCGGAGCCGGCCGGGCCGAGCGAGGTCATCGAGGGCGAGATCGTCGAGCCCGGCCCGCCGCGCCGCTGACGACACGCCCGACCGTTTCCGGCCGGCGGTGTCGGCCCGCACGTAGGATCTGCCGGCGATGACGACGATGCGAAACGGGCGTACGACGGTAGACCAGGACACCGCGCCGGAGGTGGCGCGGACCGGGCCGGGCGACGAGGTCGCGGAGACGCGGCCGTGCGCGCACTGCGGGCGGCCGGTGCCGCAGCGGGCGGCGGCCGGCCGGCCGTTCCGGTACTGCCGCGACAACGACGGCGCCTGCCAGCGCGAGTCCCGTAACACCCGGATGCGGCACCGTAACTCGCCGGGCCTGGCCGGTCAGGTCGCCCGGACGTGGGAGGCCGTCGACCGGCTCGACCAGGTCGTCGGCACGCTCACCGAGGCGTTGCACGCCGAACTGTCGCCGGCCGGGGTGGAGCGGCGGCTGGCCGAGGCCGAAGCGGCCGCCGCCGCCCGGGTCGCGGCAGCGCACGCCGAACGTAACGAGGCCCGCGCCGACGCCGAGACTGCGGCCCGCGCCGCCGGCCAGGCCCGTGAGGACGCTTCGGCCGCCGCGGTGGCCCGTGACGCGGCCCGCGCCGACGCCGACCGGGCGCGGGAGCAGGCCGCGCAGGCGATCTCGGCGGCCGACGCCGCCGTCGTCGAGCGGGACACCGCCCGCGGGCAGGCCAGCGCCGCCGAAGCGCTGCGGGAGCGTGCCGAACAGGACCGCGACACCGTACGCGGCGAGCTGGTCGCCGCCCGCGCCGACGCCGACCGGGCCGGCCGGGAACTGGCCGGGCTGCGGCGGGACCTGGCCGGTGCGGTCGCCGACCGGGACACCGCCCGCGCCGACGCGCAGCGGGCGACGCAGGCGGCCGCCGACGCGGTCGCGCAGGCCGAACGGTCCCGGGACGAGGCGGCGGCGGCACGGGCGCGGGCACAGGAGGCGACCCGTGACGCCGAGCAGGCCCGGACCCGGGCCGGGCAGGCCGACGACGACGCCGCCCGGGCCCGTACGGTCGCCGACGCCGCGGTCCGGGACCGGGACGCGGCCCGCGCCGAACGGGACCGGGTCGCCGGCGAGCTGCGGGCCGCCGCCGCCGAGGCCGCGGCGGCCCGCGCCGACGCCGACCAGCTCGCGGTACGGCTGGCCGCGGCCCGTGCCGACGCCGACGCCGCGCAGGCCCGCGCCGGGCAGCTGTCCGGCCAGGTCACCGATCTCGCGGCGGCGCTGGCGGCGCTGGGTGCCGCCAGCCGGCCGCCCGGGGCGCCACCACCTGTCGACGGGGCGGCGGCCGGCGCCGTACCGTCGGTGTAGGCGGACGCGGTAGCGGGCAGTATCACCCCGGATGACCGGGCGGCCGGTGGCGGGTTCCGGCTATCCTCGGAGCGTTTGTCCGACACCGCCCGGCGGGAATCGCCGGGCTGTCGCAGGTCGTTACATTCAGCGAGAAGGTTGTCAGGTGGCATCCGGCCGACCGGGGCCACCACCGCACCACGTACGGAACACCAGCACCACGACCGAGGGGAAAGCCGATCATGGGCGAGCGCATGCTGCGCGGCAGCCGTCTGGGAGCAGTCAGCTACGAGTCCGACCGCAACACCGAACTCGCTCCGCGCCAGACCCGCGAGTACCTGTGCCTGAAGGGCCACCAGTTCGAGGTGCCGTTCGCCGTCGACGCCGAGGTCCCCACGACCTGGGAGTGCAAGTTCGACGGCAGCGTCGCACGCCTGGTCGACGGCAGCGAGCCGGAGCAGAAGAAGGCCAAGCCGCCGCGTACGCACTGGGACATGCTCCTGGAACGGCGTTCGATCGCCGAACTGGAGGACATCCTGAACGAGCGGCTGGAGGAGGTCCGCGCCCGCCGCGGCGGCCGCTGACCGTGTCTTTTCGAACCGCCCCCGGCAGGCCCGTTCCGGCCTGTCGGGGGCGGTTCGTCGTCGTGGCGCCTACCGAAGGACCGGGTGGTGGAATGTCGACCGGGAACGGCACCGTACGGGGCGTCGGCGTGCTGGCCGCGGCGGTCGTCCTGCTGACCACCGCCTGCGCCGGCCCCGAACCCGCCACCACACCCGTCACATCCGGCCCCACCGCCACACCAGGCGTCGCCACGACCACCGCCGCCGTCGGGGCGCCGGCGGCCGACCGGGCGTTCGCCGACCTCGAAACCACGTTCGACGCCCGGCTCGGCGTGCACGCCGTCGACACCGGCTCCGGCCGCACCGTGTCGTACCGGGCCGACGAACGGTTCGCGTACGCGTCGACGTTCAAGGCCCTCGCCGCCGCCGCGGTCCTCGACACGACCACGACCGCGCAACTCGACGCGACCGTCCGCTACACCCGCGCCGACCTCGTCACCCACTCCCCGGTCACGCAACGACACGTCGACACCGGCATGACCCTGCGCGCCCTGTGCGACGCCGCCGTGCGCTACAGCGACAACACCGCCGGGAACCTGCTGCTACGCCACCTCGGCGGCCCCGACGGCTTCGAACGGGCGCTGCGGCGGGTCGGTGACACGACCACCGACGCCGCCCGCTGGGAGACCGACCTCAACCAGGCCACCCCCGGCGACCGGCGGGACACCAGCACACCTCGGGCGCTCGCCACGAGCCTGCGGGCGTACGCCGTCGACGACGCCCTGTCCGGCGAGGACCGCGACATCCTCAACGGCTGGCTGGCCGGCAACACCACCGGCGACGAACTGATCCGTGCCGGCGTGCCGGACGGCTGGACCGTCGGCGACAAGACCGGGGCCGGCGGCTACGGAACCCGCAACGACATCGCCGTCCTGCGGCCGCCGGGCCGGGCACCGATCGTCGTCGCCGTGCTGTCCAGCCGTGACCGCAGGGACGCCGGCTACGACAACGCCCTCATCGCCGAGGCCACCCGGATCGTCGTCACCCACCTGCATCCGTAACGCCGGCCACCGCCGGGCGCGCACACCTGAAGCCGTGACGCCGGCTACCGCCGGGCGCGCAGCGCCGCCGCCCGTCCGGCGGCGGCCGTGACCGCCCGGCGCAGGATTTCCGGGTCGACGCCCGGCGCCGCCGGGAACACCACGCCACCGGCCGGGTCGGCGGCCACGGTGGGCGGCGGCACCGGCAGCGCCGGCAGCCCGCCCGCGTACGCCGCCACCGCGTCCACCCCGACCGGCCCGTCCGCGGCCGGCTCCGGCGGGGCGGTGGCCGGTGAGCCGGCCGCGCCCCGCCGCCGCAACCCCGCCAACAGCTCGCCCCGCCCCCGGCCGCGCAACAGCAGCAGGACGAACGGGTCGGCGTCCAGCAGCCACGACGCCTGGTAACACAACGCCGCCGCGTGCCGGCACGGAAACTCGAAGTCCGCGCAGTCGCACTCCGGCTGCAGGTCGCCCAGATCCGGCAGCAGCCGCACCCCGGCGTCGCCGGCCGCCGCCACCAGGTCGTGCGGCACCTCACCGTCCAGCAGCGCCGCCAGGTAGCCGGCACTGCCGGCGACCTCGTCGGCCAGCCGCTCCCAGCCGGCGTCGGCGAGCCGCTCCACGTGGACCACCGTCGTGTACGTCGCCCCGTCGTCGCCGTACACCGGCGCGGCCAGCCGGCCGGGGGAGACCGTGATCGACCCGACGTGCCCGGTGTACGCGTACCGGCGGCCCTTGCGCAGCTGCTCGGCGTCCAGCGCCGTCTCCTCCATCGCCCGTACCCAGGCCCGGCCCCACCACGACGCCGCGAACTGCCGCACGCGGCGGCCGCCGCGCCCGAACGCCGGGAAGCCCCGGACCCGGTCGCCGCTCATCGCAGCACCACCAGTTCGGCCAACTCCGCGTCGGACAGTTCGGTCAGCGCCGCCGCACCGGAGTGCAGCACCGCGTCGGCGAGCTCCCGCTTCGCCGACAGCATCGCGGCGATCCGGTCCTCGACGGTGCCCTCGGCGACCAGCCGGTGCACCTGCACCGGCCGGGTCTGCCCGATCCGGTACGCCCGGTCGGTCGCCTGGTCCTCGACCGCCGGATTCCACCACCGGTCGAAGTGGACGACATGATCGGCCCGGGTCAGGTTCAGCCCCGTCCCGGCCGCCTTCAACGACAACACGAACACCGGCACCGCACCGGCCTGGAACCGGTCCACCAGCTCCTGCCGGCGCGGCAACGACGTGCCGCCGTGCAGCAGCTCGCACCCGAACCCGCGCCCGCGCAGATGCCGGCGCAGCAGCCGCCCCATCGCCACGTACTGGGTGAAGACCAGCACCGCGCCGCCACCGGCCACGATCGCGTCGACGAGCTCGTCGAGCAGTTCCAGCTTCCCCGACCGGCCGGCGAGCATCGGCTCGTCCTCCTTCAGGTACTGCGCCGGGTGGTTGCAGATCTGCTTCAACGCCGTCAGCAGCGACACCACCGCACCCCGGCGGGCCATCCCGGCCGTATCCGGCAGCCGCGCCAACGCCTCACGGACCACCGCCTCGTACAGCGCCACCTGCTCCACCGACAACGCCACCGGCCGGTCGGTCTGCGTCTTCGCCGGCAACTCCGGCACCACGTCCGGATCCGACTTGCGCCGCCGCAGCAGGAACGGGCCCACCAGCCGCGCCAGACCGCGCGCCGCGGCCTCGTCACCGGACTCCACCGGATCGGCCCACCGCCGCCGGAACACCGTACGGGGACCCAGCAGCCCCGGCGTCGCCCAGTCCAGGATCGCCCACAACTCGTCCAGGTTGTTCTCCACCGGGGTACCCGTCAACGCCACCCGTGCCCCCGCACCGCCGGCGACCATCCGCAGCGCCCGTGCCGACAGCGAGCCGGCGTTCTTGACGTGCTGTGCCTCGTCGGCGACGACCAGCGCCCACCCGAACCGTGCCAGCCGGGCCGCGTCCAGCCGCATCGTCGCGTACGTCGTCAGCACGAACCCGTCCGTCACCGCGTCCAGCGACCGGTCGGGGCCGTGGAACCGCGACACGTCGACCCCCGGCGCGAACCGGCGTACCTCCCGCTCCCAGTTGCCGAGCAGCGTCGCCGGGCACACCACCAGCGTCGGGCCCGCCGTCGCCGGATCGGCCTGCCGGTGCAGGTGCAGCGCGATCAACGTGACGGTCTTGCCGAGCCCCATGTCGTCGGCCAGGCACGCCCCCAGCCCCAGTGACGTCATCCGGACCAGCCATCGCAGTCCACGCACCTGGTAGTCGCGCAACGTCGCCGTCAGCCCGGCCGGTACGGCGACGCCGGCATCCGGCCCGGCCGGCAGCCCGGCACCGTCCAGGACGGCGCTGTCCGGGGTGGCGCTGTCCGGGGTGGCGAGCCGCTCCCGCAGCCGCGCCAGCCAGCCGTCGGCGACCACCTCGACCGGCTCCCCGCCGACGACCGTCGAACCCGACAGCACCGCCGCCAGCCCGTCCACCGCCGCCACCGCCGGCAACGACCCCGCCCGCGCCCGCGTCACCACCTCCGGAGCCACCAGCACCCACCGGTCCCGTAGCCGCACCACCGGCCGCCGGGCCGCCGCCAGCACCTCCAGTTCGGCCGCCGTCAGCGGCTCGCCCCGGAGCGCCACCTGCCAGTCGAACGACAGCAGCGCACCGGCACCGAACACCCGGCCACCGGCCGCCCCCGAACCGCCGGAGCCCGCACCGACCAGGGCCCGCACGGACACGTCGCGCTCCACCTCCCGCGGCCAGTGCACCGCCACCCCGGCCGCCGCCAGCCGGCGCGCCGCACCGTCGACCAGTTCGGCGACCTCGTCGTCGCCGAGCACCATCCGGTCCGGTACCGGACCCGACAGCAGCCGCCGCAGCGGCTCCCACACCCGCGCCGCCCGCCGTACCGCGAGCACCACGTCCTGCGGCGCCCGCGCGTCGAACCCGGCGGCCGCCCCCGCCCA
Source organism: Polymorphospora sp. NPDC050346 (assembly GCF_040655695.1). NCBI lineage: Bacteria > Bacillati > Actinomycetota > Actinomycetes > Micromonosporales > Micromonosporaceae > Polymorphospora > Polymorphospora sp. NPDC050346. Next base: position 93,476 of record NZ_JBFAKM010000025.1, read on the forward strand.
CACCGGCGCCACGTCGGCGACCAGCCCCGGATCGGCCAGCCCGTGCACCTGGACCACCGCCTGCCACGGGCCGGCCGCCGGATCACCGCCGGGCACCTCCAGCCGCAGCGACACCCGTACCCCGGCGGCCACTTCGGCCGCCCAGTCCCGCAGCCCGTCGACCCGCCGCGGCGCCCAGCCGGCGTACGCGGTCCCGTCCGCGTCCCGGTCGCGCGGCAGGTCGTCGGCGACCGCGTCCAGGAACGCCCGCAGCAGCGGGTACGCCTCCGGCAGCCGGACCCCGCCGGCGGCCGGCACCGGTACGGCGCGTGCCCACCCGGGCATCGCCGCACCCAGCGCGCCGATGCGTCCGACGTCGTCGGCGTCGAGCGGGCCGACCCGCCACGCGTCGAGGCCGGCGGGGGAGACCCCGGGCAGCAGCCGCCCCCGTGCCACCAGGTGCAACGCCACGTCGGCGGCCGTCGACCAGAACGCGGCCGCCGGGTGCGCGTCCGCCTCCGCCCCCGCGTCGGCGAGCAGTGGCAGCGCCGTGCCGACCGGTAGCCGGCGGGCGGCGACCGTCGACACGGTGACGCCGGCACCGTCGGGGACGGCCACGGTCAGCTCGCCGTCGTCGCCGGGTAGGTCGTCGGGTGGCGGGCCGCCGTCGGGTGACCAGAACGCCAGCCGGCCGGCCCGTGGCGGGTCCGCCGGCTCGAAGACCACCGCGCACCGTCGCCACATCGTCGTCACGCCCGCCCCCGGATTCGTCCAACCAAACTCAGTACGCCGTACGGAGTCCGACTATTGTAGCCACGCCAGCGGCACAGCCTCCTCCACCGGGTTGACCTTCACGCCGCTCGAAGCCCCACGATGGGCGGCGTGAGGGAACAAGACGACCGGATGACGATCGGGGCGTTCGCCCGGGCCACCGACGTCACCACGAGCGCACTACGGTTCTACGACGACTGCGGCCTCGTCCGCCCCGACGCCGTCGACCCGGTCACCGGATACCGGTACTACTCACCCGACCAGATCGACGAAGTCGTCCTGATCCGCCAACTACGGCAGGCGGGACTGCCCCTGGAAGACGTACGACGACTGCTCACCGGCCCGGCCGAAGCGGCCGAGGAACTCCTGGCCGCCCACCTGCGCACGCTGGAACGCGCCGTCGAGGTCGCCCGCGCCACCGCCACCACCGCGCTGACCCTGATCCGCGACCGCACGGGCAACGTCGTCACCGTCCCCGGCCGAACACTGGCCCACGCGATCGGGCAGGTCGCCCCGGCCGCCGACACCACCGGCGAGATCCCCGTGCTCGGCGGAGTCCTGATCGAGACGACGGCGGGAGAACTCCGCCTGATCGCCACCGACCGGTACCGGCTGGCGGCCAGGTCGATAACCGTCAGAGGCCGCCGAGAGCCCGCAGCGGCGGTCGTCGCCGCCCCGCACCTCGAAGACGCACGCCCGTGGATCGGCGCGCAGGCCAGCATACGGCTGCGGCTCGCCGACTCCCACGTCCGACTCGACGGGCCGGGCGGCGAACGGCTGCTGCCGACGATCGACGGCACCTACCCGTCCTACCGGGTCGTCCTCGACGACCCGCCCGAACCCCTGACCCGGGTCGTCGCCCCCCGAGAGCGGCTCCTGGCCGCCCTCGGCGACGACCCGCGAGCCCGCCTCGACCTCCTCGTCGGCAACGGCCTGACCATCACGTCGTCCGCCCACGACCGGCCGTCCGTCACGGTCCCCGCCGACACCACCGGCGAACCGGTGGCGATCAGCTTCCGGTTCACCACGCTGCATCCGGCCCTGTCCGCCAGCGTCGGCCCCGACGTGATGCTCCAGATCACCCGACCCCACCGGCCCGTCGTCGTCCGCTCGGCCGACGACGGCGACTTCACCACCCTGGCCATGCCGGTCAAGGCAACCACCCCGCCCGCACCACAAGGAGAACCGTGAACCAGCCGGCGCAGACCATGCCCGACGCGACCATGACGAGCATCGCCGCCGCGGTGGAACTCGGCCGATCAGGACAGAAGGTCCAGGCCCGCGACACCCTCACCGCCCTGTGGGACCAGATCGGCGCCACCGGCGACGCCCTCCACCGCTGCACCCTCGCGCACCACCTCGCCGACCTGCAGGACACCACCGAAGCCGAACTGCTGTGGGACGAACGCGCCCTGGCGGCCGTCGCCGACCTCACCGACGAACGCGCCCAGCGGCACCACTCCTCGCTCCAGGTCCAGGGCTTCCTGCCGTCACTGCACCTCAGCCTCGCCGACGACCACCGGCGCCTCGGCAACACCGCCCTCGCCCGCGAGCACCTGACCACCGCCCGGAGCCTCGTCGAACACCTGCCCGACGACCCGTACGGCGACACGATCCGCGGGGGCATCCAGCACGTCACCCGGGCCCTCGCGGCGGGGTCGACGCACCGCCTCGCATCCCACCCGTCCTCGAACGGCTGACCGCCCAGGGCAGCCGATCCGGCGCGCCGGCCAGGACGAATCCCGACCGGCGCGCCGCCGCACACGTCCGGATCAGCCGAGATGCCGGGCGAAGAACCGTACGTTGCTGTCCACCTCGAATGCCGGGACCTTGCCGTGCCCGCCCGGATTGGCGTGCAACGTCTTCTCCGCCGAACCGAAGGCGTCGAACAGCGCCAGCCCCTGGCCCCGCGGCACCCGCTCGTCGTCCCACTGCAACAGGAACTCCACCGGCACGGTGACCCGCGCGGCGACCTCGGCCGATGCCAGCGCCCCGCCCAGGCCCAGCACCGCCGCACGGACCCGGGGCTCGGCGGCGACGAACGGAACACCGAGCCCGCACCCCAGCGACACGCCCCAGTAGCCGACCGGGCCGGCACCGACCCGGTCGAGGTCCTGGACCGCGTCCAGGACCGCCCGCCACTCGGGAACGGTCTGCCGGGCCACCAGGGCCTGGAACCGCGCGATCAGCGGAGCCAGTTCCGCCCCGGCGGCCACCCGGGCCTGGTTCGCGGTCGCGATCCGGTCGTACTCGGGGTCCTTCGGCCGGTCACCGTGACCGGGCACGTCGACCGCCACCACCGCGAAACCGCACTCGACCACGAAGCGGCGCGCCCGGGCCACGATGCCGGGCGCCTTCTTGTGCTGGCCGCCGCCGTGTCCCATCAGGACCAGAGGACGGGGGCCGGTGGCGCCGTCCGGCGTCCACAGCACGCCGGGAATCTCGCCAAGGGTGAAGAGCTGTTCACGGACGCCGTCCGACGACGTCTCGAAGGTGAAGCGCATAGGGTGTCGAGCCTTTCGGGATGCCTTGTGCGGGCACTCCCTAGACCATGCGGGGGAGGGAGTGCCGACCTGTCACAGCGTTGATCGGTCTCACCTCCTCGGCTCACAGCGGCGCACGGCGTCGCCGAAACTATCACGACGACACCGCCCGGGCGTCACGGCTCGGTTGCCCGCCGGGCGCGCAGAGCCCGCAGTTTGTGGCGGTTGCCGCAGCGTTCCATCGCGCACCACCGCCGGGCGCCGGGACGGGACGAGTCGACGAACACCAGCGGGCAGTTGTCGCCGGCACACCCGCGGAAACGCTCGGACAGCGGCCCGGACAGCAGGCCGATCATCTCCCGCGCCAGCGTCGACAGCGCCTGCGCGGCCCCCACCGGCGGCGCCCATCGCGCCGTCGTGCCCTCGGCGGCGAGCTCGGGGATCAGCGACGCTCCGGCCGCGGCGTGGTTGATCACGTCGACCGCGCCGCAGGGGAGGGCGTGCCGCGCCGCTCGGGCGTGTGCCGCCTCCCAGATCGCCTGGCGCAGCGCCTTGGCCGCGGTCAGCTCGCCGGCCGTCGCGGGGACCGTCAGGACCGCGGCCAGCGGTGGCTGGGCCAGCCATTCGGCCAGATCGGCCGGCTCGTGAAGGGTCTCGAACACCGCATACCGGCCCTCGCCGCCGGTGTGGGCGAAGTCCAGGCAGAGCGCGCCGGCGTCGAACCAGAACGACCCTCCCTTGGGGTCGTGCAGCACCCGTCCGGTTGCGTCCGCTCGCATGAAACCACTATAACTGGTGTCGTACCCGTAACCGCTATAACCGGTGTCGCCAACAGGAGGCAGACATGGCCGTACGACACATCAACCCCGCAGGCCTGCACCGCAGCCCCGCCTTCAGCCAGGCCGTCGTGGTCGAACAACCCGCCAAGACCATCTACATCGGCGGACAGAACGGCGTCGACGCCGACGGCAAGGTCGTCGGCCCCACCGTCGGGGAGCAGGCCACGCAGGCACTCCGCAACCTCGCGACCATCCTCGAAAGCGAGGGAGCGAGCCTCGCCAACATCGTGCACTGGACCATCGCCGTAGCGGACGGCCACGCGATCAACGACGGATTCGCCGCCTTCCAGCAGGCGTGGAACCCGGCCGACCCGCCGCCCGCCATCACCGTCCACGTCGTCGCCGGCCTGGGCCCCGGCTTCCTCGTCGAGATCGACGCCGTCGCCGTCGTCTGACCCGCCCCAGGGGACAGGTCGGATCTACCAGCCCGTCACGACCCCGACGGCACCACCGACGCCAGCAACCGACCCAACGACTGGTTCGTCCGGTTGGCCCGCACCGCCGCCCGCTGCTGACCCGCCGTCACGTCGATGTAGTTCTGACTCGTCGTCAGACTCGCATGACCCAACAACCGCATGATCTCCGACGCGCTCGCCCCGTCCTCCGCCAACCGCGTCGCGAACGTGTGCCGCAACGCGTGCAACTGCGCACCCGCCGGCACCCGATCCGTGATCCCCGCCCGCCGGTAACACGACTCCACCAGATACTGCAGCCCACCGCGCCGCAACGGCTCACCGTGCCGATCCACCAGCAACACCGACGTACGCCCCACCGACCGCGCCCCGAACCGCCGCACCCGACTCTCCAGGTAGGCCGACACCACCGCGTCCAACTCCGGCTCCACCGGCACCACCCGCGCCCGGCCACCCTTACCCGCCACCTCGACCCGCCGCTCGCCGGGCCGACCCGCCAGCGACCCCACCCGCAACGCCAGCAGCTCCGACAGCCGCAGCCCGGCACACAACGCCAGCGCGATCACCGCCATGTCCCGCTCCGGCCACGGATGCCGCTGCCGCCGGTCGTCGTCGCGCGCCACCGCCTCCAGCAGCCGCTCCGGCGTCTCCTCGCCCCGCAGCGGCTTGGGCAGCGCCGGGGGAGCGGACGGCTTCCCGACCGCCGGCATCGGGTTGCCGGCCACCACCGCGTCCGCGACCAGGAACGTGAAGAACGTGTTCCACGTCGACCAGGCCCGGTAGACCGAGGCGACCGCGCGCGGGGCGGCGAACCGGGCAAACGCGGACCGCAGCGTACGGGCGGTCAGCGCCGAGATCGGCAGGCTGGCCAGGGGGAGGGGAGTGTCGGGATCCTCGGCGACCAGACGGGCGACCGACAGCAGGTCGCGCCGGTACGCCTCCAGGGTGTGCGGTGACGGCTTACGCGCCGCCCGCGCCGTCAGGAACTCCTCGATGAGGACCACTACCCGCTGCTCGCCGGTTTCGTCCTGTTTGTCATGCATAAGGAATATTATGCAGCATTCACCGGTTCTTGAGAAGCGGTCGGCCGCTCGGGGGACGCCTCACTCATCTCCACCGACGGCCGGCCCCGCGTGATGCCCGATCGCCCCCGCCGGCCGCGCACCACGCGCCGCGCGTGCCGACCGACGGGCCGCCGACCCGTGCTGGCCGCCGCGATCAAGGAGAAAGCGTGCCTGACTCGTACACCTATGCGAAAACGCAACTCCTTGATCAACGCGCCCCGGGAGCGGGTGCCCGGCCGATCTCCGGACCCCCGATAATGCTCTGGTTGACATAATGTGCATTATCGAACATTCAGATCGAGGGTGGGACCGCGCTCAGGCGGCCCTCTCTCCCGCCTTTCCTGAACGTGCGCGCCCAGCCGTCCCGGCGGTCCCGCTCGGGTACGCCGCCGAAGTCCCCGTACGCACTCACGCCCGGCCCGGGCAGCCGGCCGGCACGCCTCGTCGTGCCGGCCGGCGTCCCACCGCCGTTCCCGGCGTCCCACCGCCGTTCCCGGCGTGACGCTCTCCCCTCGAGCGTTACGCCGACCCCGTCTCCTCCGCCCGCGTCGGCGGCGGTCAGCTCCCGACGTACGCCGCCAGGTGCTCGCCGGTGACGGTGGAACGGGCGGCGACAAGATCGGCGGGCGGGCCCTCGAAGACGATCCGGCCGCCGTCGTGGCCGGCACCCGGCCCCAGGTCGATGATCCAGTCGGCGTGCGCCATGACCGCCTGGTGGTGCTCGATGACGATGACCGACTTACCGGCGTTGACGAGCCGGTCGAGCAGGCCGAGCAACTGCTCGACGTCGGCGAGGTGCAGGCCGGTGGTCGGCTCGTCGAGGACGTACACGCCGGCCTTGTCGCCCATGTGGGTCGCCAGCTTGAGCCGTTGCCGTTCGCCGCCGGACAGTGTCGTGAGCGGCTGGCCGAGGCTCAGGTAGCCGAGCCCGACGTCGGCGAGCCGTTCGAGGATCTTGTGTGCGGCGGGTATGTGCGCCTCGCCGGCGCCGAAGAACTTCTCGGCGTCGGTCACCGACATCGCGAGGACCTCGCTGATGTCGCGACCGCCGAGGTGGTATTTCAGCACCGACGCGTCGAACCGCTTTCCCTCGCACTCCTCGCAGGTGCTGGCGACGGTGGCCATGATGCCCAGGTCGGTGTAGATGACGCCGGCGCCGTTGCAGACCGGGCAGGCGCCCTCGGAGTTGGCGCTGAACAGGGCGGGCTTGACACCGTTGACCTTCGCGAACGCCTTGCGGATCGGGTCGAGCAGTCCGGTGTACGTCGCCGGGTTGCTGCGCCGCGAGCCGCGGATCGGGGCCTGGTCGACCGACACGACGCCGTCGCGGCCGGCGACCGAGCCGTGGATCAGTGAGCTCTTTCCCGAGCCGGCGACACCGGTGACGACGACGAGTACGCCGAGCGGGATGTCGACGTCGACGTCGCGGAGGTTGTGGGTGCCGGCGCCGCGTACCTCGAGTGTTCCGGACGGTGTCCGTACCGAGGGTTTGAGGCTGGCCCGGTCGTCCAGGTGCCGTCCGGTGAGGGTGCCGCTGGCGCGTAGGGCGTCGATGGTGCCTTCGAAGACCACTTCCCCACCGGCGGTGCCGGCGCCGGGGCCGAGGTCGACGATGTGGTCGGCGATCGCGATCGTCTCGGGTTTGTGTTCGACGACGAGGACGGTGTTGCCCTTGTCGCGCAGTTGCCGCAGCAGTTCGTTCATCCGCTGGATGTCGTGCGGGTGCAGGCCGATGGTGGGTTCGTCGAAGACGTAGGTGACGTCGGTGAGCGAGGAGCCGAGGTGGCGGATCATCTTGGTGCGCTGTGCCTCGCCGCCGGACAGGGTGCCCGAGGGTCGGTCGAGGCTGAGGTAGCCGAGTCCGATCCCGACGAAGGAGTCGAGGGTGTGCCGCAGCTTCGCCAGCAGCGGCGCGACCGACGGTTCGTCGAGGTCGCGGACCCAGGTGGCGAGGTCGCTGATCTGCATCGCGCAGGCGTCGGCGATGTTGATCCCCTTGATCTTGGAGGATCGGGCGCCTTCGTTGAGGCGGGTGCCGCCGCATTCGGGGCAGGTGGTGAAGACGACGGCGCGTTCGACGAAGGCGCGGATGTGCGGCTGCATGGCGTCGACGTCCTTGGCCAGGAACGACTTCTGGATCTGTGGGATCAGCCCGAGGTAGGTCAGGTTGACTCCCTCGACCTTGAGTTTGGTCGGCTCCTTGTGGAGCAGGTCGTGCAGTTCCTTCTTGGTGTACTTGCGGATCGGCTTGTCGGGGTCGAGGAAGCCGCAGCCGCGGTAGATGCGGCCGTACCAGCCGTCCATGCTGTAGCCGGGTACGGTCAGCGCGCCCTCGTTGAGGGATTTGGTGTCGTCGTAGAGGGCGGCGAGGTTGAAGTCGTTGACGGCTCCCCGGCCCTCGCAGCGGGGGCACATGCCGCCGGTGATGCTGAAGCTGCGTCGTTCCTTCGTGGTGGTGCCGCCGCGTTCGACGGTGACGGCTCCGGCGCCGGAGATGGAGGCGACGTTGAAGGAGTAGGCCTGGGGTGAGCCGATGTGTGGCTTGGCGAGGCGGCTGAACAGGATGCGGAGCATGGCGTTGGCGTCGGTGGCGGTGCCGACGGTGGAGCGTGGGTCGCTGCCCATCCGTTCCTGGTCGACGATGATCGCGGTGGTCAGTCCGTCGAGTACGTCGACGTCGGGTCGGGCCATGGTCGGCATGAAGCCCTGGACGAAGGCGCTGTAGGTTTCGTTGATCATCCGCTGTGATTCGGCGGCGATGGTGCCGAAGACCAGGGAGCTTTTGCCGGAGCCGGAGACGCCGGTGAAGACGGTGAGTCGGCGCTTGGGGATGTCGACGCTGATGTCCTTGAGGTTGTTCTCGCGGGCGCCGTGTACGCGGATCAGGTCGTGGCTGTCGGCGATGTGTGGCGCGGGCGGCTGCGTCGTCGTCGTGGCCTTGCTCATCGTGTCTCCATCTGTCGGGCGGGGCCGCGGTGGCGGCGTCGCCTGGTGCGTGGCGGGCCGGTCGCCCCGCTCCCCCGCCCGGCGCCGGTGTTCGGTGTCGTGGCGGTGCCGGGGGCGGGGGTCGGCGGTCATCGGTCGTTTCGTGGGTTCAGCCGAGTTCCTGGATGCGGACCATGTTGCCGGCGGGGTCGCGGAAGGCGCAGTCGCGGATTCCGTACGGCTGCTGGGTCGGCTCCTGGACGACCTCGGCGTCGCTGGCCTGGAGGCGTTCGAAGGTGCTGTCGAGGTCGTGGGTGGCCAGGACGACGCTGGCGTAGGTGCCTTTGGCCATCATCTCGGTGATGGTGCGGCGTTCGTCGTCGGTGATGCCGGGGTCGGCGGCCGGCGGGTGCAGGACGATGGAGGTGCCGGGCTGGTTGGTGGGGCCGACGGTGATCCAGCGCATTCCGCTGTAGCCGACGTCGTTGCGGACCTCGAAGCCGAGGGCGTCGCGGTAGAAGGCGAGGGCGGCGTCGGGGTCGGTCTGCGGCAGGAAGGTGTGGTGAATGGTGATGTCCATGCCGGTCACGCTAGTTGTGGCCGGGGGCTGCTGCTTCTCGATTCCTGATCGGTCTGGTCACCTGTTTGGCGACGCATGACGGGATTCCCGCGGTGGCGTGTTCGGCCTGGCGGCGGTAGACGCTGGGCGGGACGCCGACGAGTTCGGTGAAGCGGGTGCTGAAGGTGCCCAGTGAGGCGCAGCCGACGGTGAAGCAGACCTCGGTGACGCTGAGGTCGCCGCGGCGGAGCAGGGCCATGGCGCGTTCGATGCGTCGGGTCATCAGGTAGGAGTAGGGCGATTCGCCGTAGGCGAGCCGGAACTGGCGGCTGAGGTGTCCGGCGGACATGTTCACGCCGCGGGCGAGGGCCTCGACGTCCAGCGGCCGGGCGTACTCCCGGTCGATCCGGTCCCGGACGCGGCGCAGGCGGGCGAGGTCGCGCAGGTGCTGCGTCGTGGCGGAGTTGCTGGTCACGTGCGTGATGGTGCCATGGCGGTGGTGGGGTTGCCCAGCGTGGTCGGGGTGGTTCGGCCGGCTTTTTCCCACTGGTGGCCGGGCGTCACACGGGCACCTTTGGTGTCGTGGCGGGTGGCCTGGCTGCCCGTACCCGATGATTTGGCCGAGAGGGCATGGGGGTCGTCTTTTCGGTGGCGTCGTGGTCGGGTGATGTATCGACGGTGGGCCTTGGGGGCGCCGTTGTTTCGGTGGTGCACACGCCGTCCGTTCCGTTTTGGCTTTACTGGGCGCTTGCGGCCCGGCTTCGCCCGGGTGCGGCGAACGCGAGTGCGATAGATCGCACCGCCAGAATCCGGTCTTGGCAGGGCGGGAGGGCGGCCAGTACGGTCGGGAAATCCGTTCCGGTTGTTGGGTCATCAGCCGATGGCGCCGGAGCGGATCCGCTTAGTCGTATTCGTACGAGCCGGGGACCCAAGCAATCGGGGTGAATCCGTGGGCCGATGCCTGCGGTAGGGCGACCTTTCCCGTCCGAATCCGTCAGCTAACCCGGTAGGCGGTTGTGGAAGGAGACGACTGTTCGTGCGGTACCGAGCGTGCCTGGTTGGCACATCCCCCATTTCCCTGTCGTGCGGCCGTTTGTCGCGTGGACCGACGATCCTGGCTGTTTGCTGACGCCGGATCACTGATCACGACACCAGATCGGTTCGGAATCGACTGAGCCGGCCGTTGCCGGCTGTCCTTTTCCTGTTTCGCGTCTCCCGTTGTGGCGGCGGTGCCGTTTGCGGCCCGCTGTCGGTTGTGCGGGCCCTGTCCCGGGTGGGTCGCGATTCGTCGGTCTGGTCGACGTCTGCCGTTTTCGATTGGGACGCCGACGACAGTCGGCGGGTAATGGAGCTTCAAGTGGAAAACTCTCGTTCGTACAATCCGTTCCGTCGGGTTATCCCCAACCGTTTCCGTTCGGTGGCCGTGGCGTCGGCGGCCGTGCTGGCGGTGGCCGCGACGACGGGCAGCCTTTCGTCCGGTACCCCGACCGGTGCGGAGTCAAACGCGGGCGCCGAGTCGGGTGTGGTGCAGTTGGCGCTGACGCCGGAGCGGGCCCAGGCGGCGCCGCCGCAGGAGGCCGCCCCGAAGGAGGCCGCACCCAAGGAGGCCGCCCCGAAGGCGCCGGCGGAGAAGACGTTGTCGTACGACTTCCAGTACCAGCCGAACGCCTACTACTGCGGTCCGGCGTCGACCCGTATCGCGCTGAGCGCGCAGGGGCACACGCCGAGCCAGGACAACCTGGCGGGGCAGCTGGGTACGACGTTCGCCGGGACGAACTCGTCGCACGACATCGCGCGGGTGTTGAACAAGGTGGTCGGCGGGGACGCCTACCGGGTGCGGGAGATTCCCGGCCAGAAGGCGACGTCGGCGCAGATGGACCGGCTGCAGGCGGACGTGGTCGAGGCGGTCGGCAAGGGGCGGCCGGTGGTGGCGAACATCGTCGGCGGGGCGACGGACAACGACGGCTTCTGGCGCAGCTTCCCCGGTGGGCACTACGTGACGATCGTCGGTTACGGCGACGAGGGGCGGCAGGTGCAGGTCGCCGATCCCAGTGGTGTCGGTCCGGCGAGCTACTGGATGAGCACGATCACGATGGCGCACTGGATGGCGTCGCGCGGTTACTCGTACTGACCGGGTACGTACGGAACAAAGGGCCGGCCCTGGTGGGCCGGCCCTTTGTCGTGGGTCAGAGTCCGCCGGCGACGCGCAGGATGGTGCCGGTGGCGTACGACGCCTCGGGGCTGAGCAGCCAGGCGATGGCGTGGGCGATCTCGGGTGCGTCGCCGGCGCGGCCCAGTGGTGCGCGCTGGGCGATGCGGTTGGGGCGGTCGGGGTCGCCGGAGACGGTGTGGATGTCGGTCCAGACGGTGCCGGGTGCGACGCCGTTGACGCGGATGCCGCGTGGGCCGAGTTCTTTGGACAGGCCGATGGTGAGGGCGTCGACGCCGGCCTTGGCTGCGGCGTAGTGGATGTATTCGCCGGGTGAGCCGAGGGTGGCGGCGGCGGACGAGACGTTGACGATGGCGCCGCCGGCGTTCATGCGGCGGGCGGCCTGTTGGGCGCAGAGGATGGCGCTGACGAGGTTGACGTCGATGACGTGGCGCAGGTCTTGCGGGGTGAGGTCGACGAGCGGGCCGATGCGGCTGGTGACGCCGGCGTTGTTGACCAGGCCGGTGACCGCCCCCAGTTTCGTTTCGGTCTGGTCGAACAGGTCGGTGACCTGGTCGGGGTCGGTGACGTCGGCGCGTACGGCGATGCCGCGCCGGCCGGTGGCGTGGACGTCGGCGAGGACGGTTTCGGCGGCGGCGGCGTCGTCGCGGTAGCACAGTGCGATGTCGTGTCCGGCGGCGGCGAGCCGGCGTACGGTGGCGGCGCCGATTCCGCGGCTGCCGCCGGTTACCACGGTGACCGGTGTGTCGGGCACTGCCCACTCCCCCTCTTTCGGCTGGTCGTGGTGGTGACGCTACCGCGCCGCCGTCCGGTGTGGATGGCCGGCGTACGGTGGGCCGGTCGACGACGTGGAGGTGCGTGGTGGCCGGTCTGGGCAAGGGTGATCTGGTCGAGGACTTCGAACTGCCGGACGAGACGGGTGCGCCGCGGCGGTTGAGTGCGCTGCTGGCGGACGGGCCGGTGGTGGTGTTCTTCTATCCGGCGGCGCTGACGCCGGGGTGTACTGCCGAAAGCTGTCATTTCCGGGACCTGGCTGACGAGTTTTCGCAGGTGGGGGCGCAGTTGGTGGGGGTCAGTCGTGACTCGGTGGAGCGGCAGCGGGAGTTCGCCGGCCGGTACGGGTTCGGTTATCCGCTGCTGTCCGACGTCGACGGGTCGGTGGCGCGGATGTTCGGGGTGCGGCGGGCGTTGCCGTTGGGTGCGCTGTCGACGCGGCGGATGACGTTCGTGGTCGGTACGGATCGGCGGGTGCTGGCGGCGATCCACAGCGAGGTGAGCATGACGGCGCACGCGGACCGGGCGTTGGCGGTGCTGCGGGAGGCGGCGGCGGGTTGACGCGGCCGGGGTGTCGTGCTCGACGTTGTCGGTGTGGCCTGGTAGGAAGGCTGCAATCAAACATGCGTACGAAAAGAGGGTTGTGATGGCGACGCGCACCGCTGGGTTGTCGACCGAGGAGCTGGAGGGCATCCGTGACTCGCTGGCGGCGGGTCGTAAGCCGAAGGTGGTGTTCACCGAGTCGGCGGGGCAGATCGCGGGGCAGGTCGGTCAGGTGGTGGCACTGACGGATCCGGCGGTCTCCGAGGAGTGGGTGGTGGTCCGGTTCGGTCGTGACGAGCTGCCGTTCTCCCCCGCTGATCTGGGGATCGCGCCGCGGGTGCCGGCGGGCCGGCGGGCGGCGGAGCCGAAGGTGGAGGCCGTGGAGCCGGCGCCGCCGGCGGAGCCGGAGTTCAAGTTGGATCAGCCGGTGCCGGCCCCGCGGCCGGAGCCGGTGACCGAGTCGGAGGTGGAGGCGAAGCCGGCGCGGCGGGCGGCGAAGGCGGCCAAGGTGGCGAAGCCGAAGGCGGCGCCGGGGCTGACGGTGACGCTGGCGTACGCCGAGGGTGAGTGGACGGTGGGTGCGACGCAGGGCAGCAAGGCGTTGGCGAAGCCGTACGTCATCAAGCCGGCGGAGGCGTTGAAGATGGTGGCGTTGATCGACGTGCCGGGTGTGCACGAGGCGGTGGAGCAGATCGTGAGTGCCGAGCGGGCCGAGGCGGAGCAGCAGGCGGAGCGGTTGCGGTCGGAGTTGGCGGAGATCGAGGCGCGGCTGGCGGAGTTGCGCGACGCGGGCTGAGGCCCGGTGGATGCCGCTCACCCTGTGGCACGGCGCCACGGGGTGGGCGGGTCAGCGGTAGTCGGCGGCGTCGGCGTCGGCGTCGGGTTTGTCGCCGTAGTAGGCGTCGGTGATGAAGCGGGAGGCGTCGGGCCGGGAGCCGTCGAGGTCGGTGAAGCCGTAGTGGGCGGCGAGTTGGCCGGCGGAGAGCGCTTTTCCGGACCAGCGGGCGTGGTCGGGGTCGGTGGCGAGGGCGACGACGGCGCGGCCGATGTAGTGCGGGGTCTCGGAGATGGCGAAGAAGCGGTCCTTGGTGATGCCGTCGCGCCAGTTGTGTTCGGTGACGCCGAAGCGGTCGAGCATGTCCTCGGAGCGCAGGAAGCCGGGGGTGAGGGCGACGGCGGTGACGCCGTGCGGGTGGAGTTCGTGGTGGAGCATGCGACCGATGCGGGTGATGGCGGATTTGACGAGGTCGTAGAACATGGTGCCGCGGTAGCGGTTGTCGAACATGTCGTCGCCGTCGGTGATTTCGCAGACCAGGCCCTGTTTGCGTCGGATGAGCAGCGGCAGGACGGTGTGCAGGGTGACGAGGTGGGTCTCCAGGGCGTTGCGTACGGCGCGTAGGCCGTTGTCGAGGTCGTGTTCCCAGATGGGTTTCCACTCGACGAGGTGGTCGCCGCCCCAGGTGTCGTCGATAAGGATGTCGAGGCGGCCGTCCTGTTCGGCGGTGATGCGGTCGGCGAGGGCGCGTACGTCGGCGGGGTCGGTGTGGTCGCAGCGGACGGCGATGCCGGTGCCGCCGGCCCTGGTGACGAGGTCGGCGGTGTCCTCGATGGTTTCGGGGCGGCCGATGTCGCTGCGGGTGGCGCGGGTGGTGCGACCGGTGACGTAGACGGTGGCGCCGGCGGCGCCGAGTTCGACGGCCATGCCGCGGCCGGCGCCGCGGGTGGCGCCGGTGACCAGGGCGACGTGTCCGTGCAGGGGTGCGGTCATGGCTGCTCCTCAGGTGTGGGTGGGGTGTCGCCAGCCGGCGAGGATCGCGTCGAGGTCGGTGTGGAGCCGGTCGCGCAGGCGGCCGTCGGGGCGGCTGGACCAGTGGATGGCGGCGCCGTCGGCGGTGGCGGTGAGGATGCGGGCGGCGACGGCGGCAGCGGGTGCGCCGGGCAGGGTGCCGGCTTCGACGGCGGCGCGGACCAGGGTCGCGACAGTGGCTTCGACGGCGCTGTGGAGGTCGGCGAGGCCGGTGCGCAGGTGTTCGTCGGCGAGTTCGGTGGCGAGTTGGGCGAGGTGGTTGGGGGCGGTGGTCGGGTCGTCGATCGCGGTGTAGCGGTCGACGAGGGCGTGCCGGATCGTGGCGACCGGATCGCCGTCGTCGGGGCTGGTGGTGGCCGGCTGGCGTGCGGCGTCGATCGAGGCGGCGAGCATGGCGGTGAGCAGGCCGTGTTTGGAGCCGAAGCGGTGGATGAGGGTGCCGGCGCTGATCCGGGCTTCGGCGGCGATGTCGGCGAGGGTGAAGGCGGGGCCGTGGCGACCGATGACGGTGGCCGCCGCCGCCAGCAGCCGGTCGTCGGTGATCTTTCTTGGGCGGGCCATACCGGTTATTGAACCGCAGTGCAATAACCGGGGTCGACCCGGGGTCACTCGGCGGGGATGTTGGCCACCCCGATCCGGCGGCGGAAGACCCAGTACGTCCAGCCCTGGTAGGCCAGGACGACCGGGGTGCACAACGCCGCGATCCAGGTGAGGATGCCCAGCGTGTAGCCGCTGGCGGCGGCGTTGGTGGTGGTCAGCGTGCCGGCCGGGTCGGTGGTCGACGGCAGCACGTCGGGGAAGATCGCGGTGAAGGCGGTGGCGACGAGCAGCCCGGTGGCGGCGGTCGTGCCGGTGAAGGCCCAGCCCTCGCGGCGTACCCGGTTGGCGGCCAGGCCGGCGACCAGGGCGAGGATCGCGAGCAGGGTGAGCGCGACGGCGGCGGTGTTCTGCCGGATGTCCAGCGTCCAGGCCAGGAAGACCGCGGTGAGCGGGAACGTCACCATGCCGAGGCGGCCGGCGAGCTGGTTGGCGCGTTCGCGTACGTCGCCGGTGGTCTTCAGGGCGAGGAACAGCGCGCCGTGGGTGGCGAACAGGGCCAGGAAGGTGGCGCCGCCGAGCAGGGTGTACGGGTGCAGGGCGGCGAGCAGGTCGCCGGTGTACTCGTGGTCGGCGGACAGGGGTACGCCGTGGACGATGTTGGCCAGGATGATGCCCCAGGCGACGGCGGGGACGGCGGAGCCGACGGTGATGGCGGTGTCCCAGCGGGCCTTCCAGGCGGCGTCGGGGCGCTTGTGCCGGTATTCGAAGGCGACGTTGCGGAAGATCAGGGCGATCAGGATGAGCAGCAGCGGCAGGTAGAAGCCGGAGAAGAGGGTGGCGTACCACTCGGGGAAGGCGGCGAACATGGCGCCGGCCGCGGTGATCAGCCAGACCTCGTTGCCGTCCCAGACCGGGCCGATGGTGTTGATCAGGACGCGGCGTTCGCGGTCGTCGCGGCCGAGGGCGGGCAGCAGGATGCCGACGCCGAAGTCGAAGCCTTCGAGGATGAAGTAGCCGGTGAACAGGACGGCGATCAGCAGGAACCAGAAGGTGGACAGTTCCACGGGGTGCTCCCGGGGTCAGTAGGCGAAGGCGAGCGGCTTGTCTTCGTCGTCGTGTTCGGTCGGGTCGGGCTCGGATGGGGTGGTGTCCGGCAGGCCGTGGCGGGCGTAGCGGACGAGCAGGCGTACCTCGACGACGGCGAGGATGGCGTAGACGAGGGTGAAGGCGGCGAACGAGGTGAGGACCTCGGCCAGGGAGACGCTGCGGGAGACGCCGTCGCGGGTCAGCATCTCGCCGAAGACGATCCAGGGCTGGCGGCCCATCTCGGTGAAGATCCAGCCGAAGCAGTTGGCGGCCAGCGGCAGGACCGGCATGACGAGGCCGGCGCGCAGCAGCCATTTCGAGGCGGGGGTGCGGCCGCGGCGGTGGGCCCACAGCGTCCAGGCGGCGATCGCGGCGGCGGCGAGCCCGAAGCCGATCATGAGGCGGAAGCTCCAGTACGTGACCGGGATGATCGGGGTGTAGCTGCCGGGGCCGTACTGGGCGGCGTACTGGGCCTGGAGGTCGTTGATGCCGTGCACCTCGCCGTTGACGTCGCCGGTCGACAGCCAGGAGAGCAGGTACGGGATCTTCAGGGCGAACAGTTCGCGGCTGCCGTCGAGGCTGCCGACGGTCAGTACGGAGAACGAGGCGGGCGACTCGGTGTCGTAGAGACCTTCGGCGGCGGCCATCTTCATCGGCTGCACCTCGGTCATGATCTTGCTCTGGATGTCGCCGGTGACCAGTACGCCGGCGGTGGCGACCAGGGTGACGACCGCGCCGAAGCGGGCGGCGAAGCGGTAGGTGCCGGTGTCGGGGTTGTCGGGGCGGCGGATCAGGTGCCACAGGGCGACGGCGACGATCAGCGAGCCGGCGACGAGGAAGCAGCCGAAGATGGTGTGCGGGAAGGTGATCAGGGCGACCTTGTTGGTCAGGACGGCGACGAAGTCGGTGAGTTCGGCGCGGCCGCTGTCCGGGTTGATCCGGTAGCCGACCGGGTTCTGCATCCACGAGTTGGCGGCGAGGATGAAGTAGGCGCTGACGGTGGAGCCGATGGCCGCGGCCCAGATGCAGGCGAGGTGTACGCGTTTCGGCAGCCGGTCCCAGCCGAAGATCCACAGGCCGAGGAAGGTCGATTCGAGGAAGAACGCGAGCAGCGCCTCGATCGCGAGGGGGGCGCCGAAGATGTCGCCGACGAAGCGGGAGTAGTCGCTCCAGTTCATCCCGAACTGGAACTCCTGCACGATGCCGGTGACGATCCCCATCGCGAAGTTGATCAGGAAGAGCTTGCCGTAGAACTTGGTGAGCTTGAGGTAGCGCTCGTTACCGGTGCGCAGCCACATGGTCTGCAGGACGGCGACGAGGACGGACAGGCCGATGGTGAGCGGTACGAACAGGAAGTGGTAGACGGTGGTGACACCGAACTGCCAGCGGGCGACGTCCAACGCGTCCACGGTTTTCCCCCGTCATCGAGCCTCTACGACAACCGGTAGTAAATACTACTGCTTGTCGTAGAGGCTTCCGGCCCCACCCGGGGTGCCACACGTCACCCTCCCGCTGGCGCGGCTGTGCGACGATCTACCGCTGATGGACGACTCCCCCACCACCTGGCGCGCCCCACGACTGTGGCTGTTCTTCCAGTTCCTGGCCCGCGTCGTCGTCGGGCTGCTGGCGCGGCTGAAGGTCACCGGCGACGTACCCGACGGGCTGCGGCACGGGCCGCTGATCCTGGCCGCCAACCACATCAGCCCGTTCGACCCGATCGTGCTCGCCGCCGCCTGCCGGGTCCGCCGGATCGCGCCCCGGATCATGGCCACCGGCGGACTGTTCCGCGCCCCCGTCGTCGGCCCCGCCATGCGGCACTGCGGCCACATCCGGGTCGACCGGCGCACCGAGAACGTCGGACAGGCCCTGCACAGCGCCGCCGAGGCCGTCGCCGGCGGCTCGGTGGTCATGGTCTACCCGGAGGGGCGCATCGGACTCGACCCCGGCATGTGGCCCGAACGCGGCAAGACCGGCACCGCCCGGCTCGCGTTCGAAAGCGGCGCGACCGTCGTACCGGTCGCGCAGTGGGGCGCGCACGAGGTGCTGCCGTACGGCGCCCCGAAAGGGATGTTCGGCGGCATCGCCCGCGCCCTGGTGCGCCGGCCGGTGATCCGGGTGCACTTCGGGCCACCGGTCGACCTGGCCGACCTGGACCCGGCCGTGCCCGGCGCGGCGCTCCGGGCCACCGACCGGATCATCGACGCGCTCACCGACACCCTGGTGCCGCTACGCCCCGACGAACCCGACCGGCCCCGGCACGTCGACCCCGCCCGGCCGGTCGACACCAGCCGCACGCACCGTCGCCGCACCGACCGTTGACGTACGGCCCGGCGAACCCTCAGCCGCGCCGCTGGCGCAGGTAGGCGAGCACCGCCTCACGGGTCGTCCGGACCCCGAACACCTCGCGGGCCTGGGCGATCCGCCGGTTCGCGGTCCGCAGCGACAGGAACTCCGCCGCCGCGGCCGCCGCGATCGTCTCCCCGTTCGCCAGCCGCTCCAGCAGCGCCCGCTGCTCCGGGATCAGCACCACCGCGGTGTCGTCCTCCGGCTCGGCCTCCGGGTCGCGGAACACCGGACCGAGCCGGGCCAGGTCGCCGACCAGCGCCCGGCCCACCTCGGTCGACGTGTCGGCGATCGCGACCACCCCGACGCCCCGGGCCGCCGCGAGCACCGCCAGCCGCACCGTCTCCAGGTCGGGAACCCGGCCGAACAGCACCACCTTCGCCTCGGACATGTCCCACGTCGACTCGGCCAGGGCGAAGCCCTCCCGGGTCAGCCACCCCGCCCTCGCCAGCCGGCGCAGGACCGTCGTCGCGTCGGGAGCCGACGGCACCACGTAGCGGGGCGGCTCGCCGCCGCTCACCGCAGTACCTCCAGCGCCAGCGCCGCCGCCTCGGTCCGGGTCCGGGCACCGAGCTTGCGCATCCCGGCCCGGATGTGTGTCTCGACCGTCTCGCCGGAGATCCCGAGCTGCCCCGCGATACGACGGGTCGGCTCCCCCTGCGCCACCAGCCGCAGCACGTCACGTTCCCGGTCGGTCAGTTCGGTGCCCGAGCGGGGGCCACGGCTGTCACGACGTACGGCGTGCCGGCGCAGCGCCCGGTGCGCCCGGCCGACCAGGACGACCAGGCCGGCCTGCTCGGCGAGCTGCTCGGCGGCCAGCAGCGGCGGCACCGCCCGGGCCGGGTCGGCCTCGTGCAGCCCGTGCGCGAGCAGGCAGCGGACCTCCTCGCGTACGGACAGGTCGTGCCAGGCCTGCGCGGCGGTCGCGAACCCGTCGGCGGCGGCCCAGGCGGCCAGCGTCTGCGCGACCGGCGGCAGCCGGTCGGTGGCCGGGTCGGCGGCGACGGGTTCGGCGGCCCCGGCGTCGTACGCCGCCCACCGGGCGGTGATCCGGCGCAGCCCGTCGACCAGGGCCGGACCGCCACGGGCGGTGACCGGCGCGACCGCCCGGTCCGGCTGCCCGTCGAGCCAGGCCGCCTCCCGCCCGACCCAGTCCAGCAGTACGTCGACGGTCGTCGACCCGGTCGGCGCGCTCGCGAGCCGGGCCCGGGCCGGGGCGAGCAGGCCACCGTCGGCCTCGACGAGACTGGCGGCCGCGATCGTGTAACCACGCGCCAGCACCGGCAGGGTGCGGTCGGTCAGGTCGCCGGCGCGGCGCACGACCTCGTCGGCGCCACCGCCGCGCAGCGCCGTGCACCACAGCTGCGCGGCCAGGAACCGGGTCTGCCAGCTGTAGGCGAGGTCGGCGGCGCACGCCTGCGCGGCCTGGTCGGCGGTCTGCGCGGCCTCGGCGAGGCGGCCGTCGGCCGCGAGGGTCTCGACCAGCAGCCACGCGCTCCAGCGGGCGGCCAGTGCCTCGCCGGCCGCCCCGGCGGCCGCGGCCGCCGACGCCAGGGCGTGCTCCCAGCCGGGGGTGCGGCCGGCGGCGTGGACTGCGGCGACGGCGGCCCGCAGCCCCGGGTGCGTGGGCGGGTCGCCGTGCCGGGCGACGATCGCCGCGGCGGTCGCCGCCGCGCCGTCGGGGTCGCCGGCGAGCTGGGCGAGCAGCAGCACCCGGTCCCGGCCGGCGACATGGGCCGGCGCGGCGGAGTCGGGTACGGGTGCCGCGGCCTCGCGGGCACCGGCGAGGTCACCGATCTGCAGCAGGGCCTCGGCGCGCAGCACGGCGGCGTCGACGCCGAGCGGGAAGGTGGTGGTCAGCACCCGGGCGGCGGCCCGGGGCCGGCCGCTGGCCAGGGCCGCGACGGCGGCGTCGACGCGTACGGCCGGCGCCGGGTCGACGCCGGGCAGGCCGCAGGCGAGCAGCAGCAGTTCGGCGCGCTCGCCGGCGGTGGTGGTGCCGGCCGCGGCGGCGACCGCGTGCGCGTACGCGGCGTCGGTGTCACCGGCGGCGGCGAGGTGCCGGGCCGCCTCCCGGGCCGGCACGAGTTCGGCGAGCCGGCAGTGCAGGGCGCGCCGGCCCTCGTCGTCGAGCAGCCCGGCGGCGACCTCGGCGACGTACGGCGACACCGGGCCGACGGAGCCGGCCGTGTCGACGGCGACCAGGCCGGCGGCGGTGAGTTCGTCGACGCCGGCGCCGAGGACCGCGCCGGTGGCCGGCCGGCCGAGCAGGCCGAGGGCGGCCATCGCGGTGCGGGCCGGGCGGGTCAGGTCGGACAACGCGGCCGCGACGGCGTAGCCGACCTGGTCGATGTCGTCGTCGGCGGCGGCCGGTGCGGCGGCGCCACGGCGGGTGCCGGCGTGCCGGGCCAGGGTCTCCACGGCCAGCGGCACCCCGCCGGCCCGGCGTACGACGTCGGTGACGGTGGCCGGGTCGAGGGCGGGGGCGACCCGGCGGGCCAGTTCGGTGGCCGCGTCGGGGTCCAGGGCCGGCATGCTGAGCCAGCCGGCGGCGGCGGTGCGCAGCGCGGCGACGGCCTCGGCGGGCAGCCGGTGCGGGGTACGCAGGGCGACCACGATCCGGCAGTGGGCGGCGAGCGGGACCAGGGCGGCGATCGTGGCCGGGTCGGCCCACTGCAGGTCGTCCAGGAGCAGCAGGCCGGCCCGGACCCGGGAGCGGACGGCCTCGGCCAGCAGCGCCGGGTCCTGGGCGGGCAGGCGTACCTTGACCGCCCGGGTCAGCGCGAACGCCGGCACGGTCGACAGCATCGCCAGGCCACCGCCGGCGAACACCGGGCCGCGGAACGCGGCGCCGAGTCCGGAAAGGACGGTGCTGCGGCCGCTGCCGGGGCCGCCGGTGACGACGACCAGGCCCGGTGCGGCCAGCAGCGCGGTCGCCTCGTCGACGACGGTGCGCGGCCGTGCGGTGGCGGCCTGGCCGTCCAGGGCGCGGTCGGCGATGTCGCCGCCGGGTGCGTGACGCACGCGTCCTCCCCTGACACTGGGCTCGCGGCCCCGTCGGGTGAGACGGTGGCACGAACATGGGATCCTGCGCCGGCAGGATATTCGTAGTGTGAGGTCCGGCAGGGACGCTGCGCCCTGCCGATTGTCGAAAGGGACGACCACCGAGATGAGCGAGCAAGGCCACCGGACCCCCGTCATTGTTGCCGACCGTACCGCCGGCTGACGAGTCATGGGCCCAGGTCCGCTCAGTGTCCGTGTCGCTGCTCTGTGTGACGAAGTTGGTCCGAGAGTCGGTCCTAGCGCTCAGGCGCAGGTGTTCGGCGTACGCCGTCGACTCGACGAACCGTTGCGAGTGGCCATCGCGGGACGTCTGAAAGCCGGAAAGTCGACACTTGTTAACGCACTTATCGGACGCCGGGTGGCGCCCACGGAGGTCGGTGAGTGCACCCGGATCGTCACCCAGTTCCGCTACGGCACCGCCGACCGGGTCGACGTCGTACGCCGCGACGGCCACCGGGTCAGCCTCCCGCTGGACGAGTCGGGCATGATTCCGCAGCGGCTGGGGGTGGCCCGCGCCGACATCGCGTTCGTCGACGTCACCCTGACCAGCGACCACCTGCGCGACCTGACCGTGGTGGACACCCCGGGTCTGTCCTCGACGAACACCGCGGTCAGCGCCAACGCGCAACGGTTCCTGTTCAGCGAGGGCAGCGCCCCGTTCGACGACGACATCGACGACGACTCGGTCGGGGCGATCTCCGGCGCCGAGGCGATCATCTACGTCTTCACCCAGTCCGTACGCGACGACGACCTGCAGGCCCTGGAGGCGTTCCGGTCGGTGTCGGCCCGGCTGGCCAGCAACCCCATCAACTCCCTCGGCCTGTTCAACAAGGTGGACAAGCTGGTCGGGGCGATGGCCGACCCGTGGCCGGTGGTCGGCCCGCTGGCCGCCGACCAGACCAAGGTGCTGCGCCGGGTCGTCTCCGACGTGGTGCCGGCGATCGGGCTGCTCGCCGAGACCACCGAGGCCGGCCGGCTCACCGCCGCCGACTGCGAGGCGCTGCGTACGCTCGGCCAGCTCCCGCAGAGCGAGCGGCTGGTGCTGCTGGCGTCGGTCGACCTGTTCACGTCCCGTGAGTGCGTCGTACCGCGCGAGCAGCGTGAGCGGCTGCTGCGGCTGCTCGACCTGTACGGCATCGGCTTCGCGATCGCGCAGCTGGCCGCCCGGCCGCAACTGGCCAGCGGCGACCTGGTGCGGATGCTGTTCCAGGCGTCCGGGTTCCCGCGCCTGAAGCAGACCCTCGACCAGGCGTTCCGGTGGCGTACCGACGCCATCAAGGCGGGCTGGGGCCTGTCCAGCCTGGAGAAGGTCGCCAGCCACACCGAGCGGCCGCAGGACCGCGAGCTGCTGCGCGACGCCATCGAGCGGGTGCTGCAGCAGCCGGAATACCACCGGCTGCGGCTGCTGGAGGTGGCCCAGCAGGTCAGCACCGGGTCGGTCGAACTGCCCGAGCCGATGGAGCAGGAACTGACCCGGCTGGCGCTGTCCAACGACGCGCAGTGGATCCTCAACCTGCCCAGCGCCGGCGTCGACCAGCTCGTCAAGGCGGCCCTGGAGGCGGCGACCCGGTGGCGGGTCTACGCCGTCGCCGGCGCCAGCCCCGCCCAGTCGCGGGTCGCGCTGGTCGCCCACCGCGGCTTCTACCTGCTGTCGCAGCAGATGCGGGCCGGCGGGGGCATGCGGTGAACAGCACGTACGGGGCGGCCGCCCGGCCGTCGCCACTTGATCATCCGGCAGCCGCGACCACCGCGGGGACCACGGACGCAGACGAAAGGTGCCCGATGTGACCACGACCGCCAACGCCAAACCCGAGGCGGCCCTGGGCAAACTGCTCACCGCGGCGGTCGACTCCTCGCAGGCGTTCCTGCGCAAGGTCGACCCGGACGCCGCCGCCGACATCGACGCGTTCCGCCGCCGTCAGGTCACCCGGCCGTCCATCGTGGTCGTCGGGGAGACCAAGCGCGGCAAGAGCTCTCTGGTCAACGCGTTGATCGGGGTACCGAACCTGTCGCCGGTGGATGCCGCCGTGGCCACCGCCACCTACCTCGAGTTCGTCCACGCCGAGACGCCCGGCGCCAAGGCGTGGCTGCCCGGCCGCGAGGATCCGGTCCCGCTCGGCCTGCACGACCTGCGCGACTGGGGCACCGCGTTCGGCCGGCTGCCCGAGGGGATCCGCCCGCCCCGGCGGATCGAGGTCGGCCACACCGCCCCGCTGCTGCAGTACCTGACGCTGGTCGACACCCCGGGCACCGGCGGCCTCGACCCGATGCACGTCGAGATCGCCCTCGACGCCGTCGAGAAGGCCAGCGCCCTGCTCTTCGTCGTCGACGCGTCCGGGCCGTTCGCCAAGCCCGAACTCGACTTCCTCATCGAGGCCAGCAAGCGGGTCAACTTCGTGGTGTTCGCGCTGACCAAGACCGACGCCTACCCGGGCTGGCGGACCATCTGGGACGACGACCGCGGCCAGCTGCAGAGCCACGCGCCCCGGTTCGCTTCCGCGCCCTGGTATCCGGTGTCGGCACGGCTGGCCGAACTCGCGATGACGCTGCCCCGCGAGGCCGCCCCCGAACTCATCCGCGAGTCGCGGATCGCCGAACTCCAGCACGCCCTGATCGCCCTGGCCGGCAAAGGACACCTGCTGCAGCAGGCCAACGTGCTGCGGACCATCCGGTCCGAGGTCATCCGGCTCGACCTGGAGATCACCGACCGGATGAAGGCCACCGACCCCGACCCGGCCGACTCCGAGAAGGCCAAGAAGGACCGCGCCGCCCTCGCCGCCCGCAAGCGCACCGACTCCCGGCAGTGGTCGCTGGCCCTGAACACCGAGACCCAGCGGGCCCGGGTCGAGGCCACCGGCCGGCTGCGCACCTACGTCAGCAGCCTGCAGGAGAACTTCCTCAACAAGATCGAGAAGTCGAAGGGCGACGACCTCAAGAACCTGCCCCAGGAGGTCGACCGGGCGCTGCACGCGCTGTCCGTACGGCTGTCGCACGAACTGGAGTTCCGGTTCCGCAAGGTCGGCGAGCGGGTCCTGGCCCAGGTGTTCGCCCCGCACGAGCTGCAGCACGTGCTGCGCCGCCTCAACGCCACCCTGCGCCACGCCCTGGCCAGCAAGCCCCGCCGCGAGGGCGGCAACGGCGACAACATCATGATCGCGATGTCGGCCGGTGGCATGGCGATGATGGCCGGCCGCGGCGCGATGGCCGGCGCCTCCGCGCTCGGCGCCGGCGCGCTGGTCGGCGGCGGCCTGCTCATCCCGTTCGCCGGCGTCGGCCTCGGCCTGGCCGCCGGCGCGTTCCTGATCTACAAGCGCCGCGTGCAGTCCGACCGGCAGCAGGCCAAGGTCTGGCTGCGCGAGGTGCTCGGCGAGGCGCGGGCCGCGATCTCCGACGAGATCATGCACCGGTTCACCGACCTGCAGTACGCGCTGACGCTCGCCCTCGACGACGCCATCGAGCGCCGGCTCGCCCAGCTCGACGCGCACATCGCCGCGATCGACAAGGCGATGGCCGAGGACAAGGCCAGCCGCGCCAAGCGCAAGGCCGCGCTGCAGACCGAGCGGGAGGCACTGCGGGCCCGCGTCAAGCAGGTCGACGAGGTCCTCGTCCGGGCCCGGGCGATCCAGCCCGCCCAGGTACAGGAGTAGACGGCGATGGGGGGCATCGTGATCAGTCAGCTCAGGTCGGGTCGTGCCGGTTCGGAGCGCAGCGGGAGGGCTGTCGTGAGCGAGCACCGCGAGCGAATCAACTGGCTCAGGTTGAGTCATGACAGCTCGGAGCGCAGCGGAGGGCTGTCATGAGCGAGCACCGCGAGCGAATCAACTGGCTCAGGTTGAGTCATGACAGCTCGGAGCGCAGCGGAGGGCTGTCATGACCGACAACTGGGACCAGTGGCCCGAGGAAGACGGCTTCGACAGCGGCGACACCGCCAACCTCGACGACCTCCAGGGCGGCTACGCCGACGACGGCTACGCCAGTGAGGGGCTCGGCCCGGCCGATTCCGACCTGCCGGCCGACGATCTGCCGGACGAGGAGCTGCCCGGCGACGTCCCGGCCGCCGGGACGTTCGGCGCGCCGCTCGGCTACGGCGACCTCGTGGACCAGCCCGTCGACGCCGAACCGATCGACGCCGACGACACCGGACTCGACGAGCCGGCACCGGCCGCCGAGTCGGGGCTCGGCCCGGCCGACGCCCCGGTCGGCGCCGACCCCGACCTCGACCCGCACGGCGACGGCGAGTCGTGGCCGGACTCCACGTTCCCGCCCGCCCTCGACCTCGGCGCCCCGCCGGAACCGGTCGACGGGTTCCCGTGGACCGACGCCGACACGCTCGGCGCCGGCGACGCCGCACCGCTGGCCGACCCGGGTACGGCGTACACCGACGCGCCGCCGGCCGACGACCTGGCCGCGTACGCCGGCACCGACACTCCGGCCGGCGGCGACCCGTGGACGACCCTGGCCGGCTCCGAGGACCCGGCGACCAGCAGCCTGGCCCGGTTCTGGGCTCCGGGAACGGCGTAACACCCGCTTCCGCGCCGCTTCGGGCGGTCGTGGGCGCGGCGGACCACCCATGCTGTCGCGGGCCACAGCGAATTCGGCGTATCCACGCCGAATTCGC
>NZ_JBFAKM010000026.1:0-17970 GCF_040655695.1 Polymorphospora sp. NPDC050346
CGTCGACCGCCGCCCGCGCCCCCCGCCGGGCGGCGGTCCCGTCTCCACCCCCTGCGGCACCGGCCTCCCGGGCCGGCCGATGCGGCCTGGGTCGCGGCAGCACGCCGCGGCCCAGGCTCCCCGGCCACCACCCAGCCCAAGCGCCCGTAGATGGGGTGCGCCGCCTGGCCTGGCGGTGGCCACAGGGGTCGACGACTTGACCTCGGCCGGAAGGCACGCGTCCATATCGATCGACAAATCCGCCGCCCACCACGAGCACACCAGCAAATCTCGTACGAGGAGAAACCCGACCGATGCCCGACGGCTCACTGACCAAACGCTGCAGCTGCCGCGACACCAACGGCAAACTCATCGGCGTCACCTGCCCCAAACTCCGCCGCACCAACGGCACCTGGAGCGCCGACCACGGCCACTGGCACTACCAGATCGAACTCCCACCAACCACCGACAAACGCCGCCGCCAACTCCGCCGAGGCGGCTTCCGCACCCGCACCGACGCCGCCGACGAACTCGACCAGGCCCGCACCCTCATCTCCCTCGCCAACCGCGACCGCGAACGCGGCACCGAAATCGGCGACATGCTCCAAACCATCGCCCACAACCGCCAAGCCCTACCCGACCCCGACGAAATCCGCAGACGCCTACGCGCCGGCGGCTCCCTCGCCGACGCCCCCACCGTCGCCGAATACCTCACCCAATGGCTCACCGGCCTACAAGTCGACGAGAACACCATCCGCAGCTACGAATCCCACGCCCGCAACCACCACATCCCCCACCTCGGCCACATCCCCCTCGACAAGCTCCGCCCCCACCACATCAAGAACATGTTCACCGCCATCGAACAACGCGCCAACGAAATCCAAGCGGCCAAGACCAGCCCCGACCCGAAAATCCGCGCCAGCGTCAAGGGCATCCGCCCCTGCGGACCCGCGACCCGCCAACGCATCCGCGCCTCCCTGCGCAAGGCCATCAACGACGCCCTCGCCGAAGAGATCATCGTCGGCGTCGCCAACCCCGCCACCCTCGTCAAGACCCGAGGCCACCGCGCACACCCCATCGTCTGGGAACCCGAACGCGTCGCCCACTGGAAGACCACCGGCCACATCCCCGGCCCCGTCATGGTCTGGACCGACGAACTCCTCGCCCGATTCCTCGACTACGCCGCCGAACACGACCCCGACCTACACCCCCTGTTCCACTTCCTCGCCTACCGCGGCCCCCGCCGCGGCGAAGCCTGCGGCCTACGCGACTCTGAAGTCCGACTCGACAAACGAGAGGTCACCATCAACAACCAGATCGCCACCTACGGCCACCTCGCCCGACAGAAACCCCCCAAGAGCAAAGCCGGCAACCGCGACCTCACCCTCGACGCCGACACCACCGCCGTCATGACCGCCTACCGCGCCCGCCGCAACACCCAACGCCTCAAAGCCGGACCCGACTGGCCCGACACCGGCCTGTTCTTCGTACGCCCCAACGGACACCCCTGGCACCCCAACCTCGTCACCCAACGCTTCCGCAAACTCACCCGAAAAGCCGGACTACCACCCATCCGCCTCCACGACCTCCGACACGGCGCCGCCACCATCGCCCTCGACGCCGGCATCGACATCAAAGTCGTATCCGAACAACTCGGACACACCACCACCACACTCACCCGCGACACCTACCAAAGCGTCACCAAAGAACTCCACCACCAAGCAGCCGACAAAGTCGCCGAGAGAATTGCAAAGAAGCGCGGCAAGATCGCTTAAAGACTTCGGTGATCATCCTCGCCTGGACCGCCCGGGAGATGGCGGCACTACGCGACGCGTACCGGATGACGAAGAACGTCATGGCAGACAAGCTCGGCGTGATGAACCGAAGCATCGCGAACTGGGAGAAGGGAGCACGGCTCGCCCCGGCATCAGAGGCCATGCTCGATGAGCTACTACGCCAGGCCGACGACGAACAGCTCGCCCGGTTTCCTGGCCCTGCTCAGCGAGCACCCTGCCGACGAGCACAGCAGGCGTTCCCCTGGCACCGCATTCCTGAGCACCGACTGAACGGACTCGCCCCTGCCCACGACACCGACGCTCTCGGCCATCATCCGGACACGAAGCCAAGATCACCGGCGGCTAGGTTGGCTGGGTTGCTTCGGGGCGGGTGCGGCCAGTTCGGCGCACAGCAGCAGCCCCGGGAAGGGGCAGTAGAGGGCAACACGGCCCACGCTGCAGGTGGCAGTCGCGACGACGCCACTGCCCCCGCAGTCAGCCCATGGCCCGCCCTGCGTTCCGCGCTCTGAACAGCCTGGTTGCCGAACAACGCGAGGGCTGACCGCGACGGGTGTGGTCAGCCGCTGCGCTGAAAACCTAGCTGCTCCGCTTCGTCCATGAGGTGGACCGCCTGCGCTGCCTGCCGCTCCGTAACCTGCCATCCGTTGCTCAGGTAGCGGCCGATGCTGAACGCGAGCTGCCGTTGCCAGGGTTGCAGGTTCTGGGTTTCTTTTGCCCACCCGGCCACGGCGAACCAGTCGGTTGCCGGGATTTCGATAACTGTTGCGACGTTGGTGGAGTGGATCACGTCAACCTCGGCCGACGCGGCGTCCTCGACCGGCTCGGCGGTCAGTTCGGCGGCCAGGTCGTCCGGCACGTCCCACTCGATCTCCAGGGCGGCGTCCCAGCATTCGAGCCGTTTGGCCCATTCCCCGACGTGGGTGCCACGGCGCGGGCGGATGATGACCTCTCGCACCGGCCCGCACAGGTCGTCGAGGGCGCGGGTCAGTGCCGGGCTGATGCGCTGTTCTTTCCAGATGCGGTCGAGGTCGATGCGTCGGCCGGCGGCGTGAACGAGCCGCGCAACGGTGTAGGCGACGATGTTGATTTTGTAGCCGCCGAAATCGCGTGCGGCGACGACGCGGTCGGCTGCCTTGAAGAGGATCGCTTTGGCGATGAGTCGTTGGCAGTAGCGGACGTCGATGTCCGGGGTGTTGTCGCCGAGGGCGAGCATGAATTCGCGGAAGTTCTTCTCGGCGCCGCGGCTGACCAGGTGGGGCAGTTGTCCGAAGGAGTGGATGTATTTGGCGAGGTCGGCTTTGGTGAGCTTCTGCGAAACGGGGTGGAGAGCCTTGAAGCGGCGCTGATTGGCCGGCGTACGTTCGAGGGCGAGGGCGTCGGTGTACTGCCCTCTGGCGCGCTCGTAGAACCAGCGGGTCTCCTGGCCGCTGCCGTCGGCGGCCGGTGCCCACAGGGAACGGGTGACCTTCTCGATCGCCACGTGGAACGGGTGGTTGGAGCTGAAGTCGACCAGCGTGACCTTGTTCTGGG
The DNA here is from genome assembly GCF_040655695.1 of Polymorphospora sp. NPDC050346. NCBI lineage: Bacteria > Bacillati > Actinomycetota > Actinomycetes > Micromonosporales > Micromonosporaceae > Polymorphospora > Polymorphospora sp. NPDC050346. The sequence goes on from NZ_JBFAKM010000026.1 coordinate 3,306, forward strand.
TGTTGGAGAACCGGGAAATCTTCGGTACGAGGTTGTGGATCTGGTCGGCCGGAATGACGTTGAGTTTCATCTGCACGTACACCCGACTCAGGTCGGCCTTGTCCCGGGTGTGGGCGTAGTGGATGGAAGCCGTTGTCTGACCACCGTTCACGATCTGCAGTTCCCTGATCTGCCGGATCGCCTGGCCGCCGTCGGGCAGGGTGACAAGGTCGACACTGGACGCGGTGGCGGTGATGCCGTTGTTGTAGGCGAGGAAGTCGTCCGCGTTGTGGAGGAGGGTGTCGCGGATGCCGCGGTTGACGCCGCCCTTGGTCTGCAGGAAAGAGCGGACGTTCAGTTCGAGGAGCCGGGTACCGGCCAGGCCGTACAGGTCGGAGAGGTCCTGTCCGGGCATCATGGCGAGGATGACGTTGTAGCCACGGCCGTCCGCTGGCGTGGACAGACACGGGATGGGCGGATCGAAGTCGACCACGATCGGTTCGGTCAACGAGCCCGAGGTGGCGAGGCGGTAGAGCCGCTGAAGATCCCAGATCTCGTGGGTCACCGTGAGTCCGTCGAGTTCGGCCGCGGAAAACGCCGGCACGGAGCTGACCATGTCGGTGATCAGGAACAGCCGGATACGCGGCGTCTCGGCGAGGGCCTTCTCGACCACCACACACATGTCGTGCACATCGGATGACTCGTCGACGTCGCGCGCCAGTCCGGCCGCACAGCGACGGATGAAGCTGGTGAGCCGTTTGAACAGCGCGTCAACCTGGGCCCGGGTCAGCTTCTCCTCGCGGGGCTGCAGGCTGAACGCGCTGACGAACAGGTCGAGCGTGCCGAGTGACTCGTTGGCGCCGTAGCCGCTGACCTCGACTCCGTGGGCACGGTAATAGGCCAGGAAGGTGTTCTCGACCTCGCCGGCCTGTTCGAGGTCTTCCAGGACACGGCGGGTGAACGCTTCGGGTGCGGTGAGATTGTCGGCCTCGGCAGCGGCGAGGACCTCGGCCACGAGTGCCTGGGCATAGCCCTGCTGGTCGAGCTTGGTCACGGGTGCCCCTTGAGAATGCGTTCCACGTCGCCGTCGGATAGAAGGTACGGGTCAAGCCCGGTCGTGCTTATGCGGTAGCTGCAGTCGCCGACGCCGGGGCGCAGATCGGATCCGATGATCCGGGGAAAGTCGTCGCGGACCTGCCAGAACCTGATCTCGCGGACGGTGTAGCGGGGTTCGTCGTAGAGGTGCCGCTGCTCGGCCAGGTAGCCGTAGCGGGTGAGTTGATCGGTGAACCGGCCGGCCGCGCCGGTGCCGAGCCGCGCCTGTGTGGCGTCGACGGCGGCGTTGAGGCTCTCGCCCGAGCCGCCACGCCGTTCGTCGATGCAGACGTGGGCAATCAGGAGGATGGGGGTTCCTGTGTCGTCGAGTTGGCGTTCGTTGCTGATCAGAAGGGTCTGCGGCCGCCGGCCGAGACCGGTCTTGACCTCTACTGCGGCGGTCGGTAGTTGGAAGTCCTGGTCGGTGCGGCCAGGTCCGGTCCAGCCGGCAACGGCGGCGCCTGAAGGTAGATTTGTGGCGATCTGGTCCCTAAGGATGACGAGTTCGCCGTAGAGGCCACGACGGGCCTCAGCCCCGAGGCCCGTGTCGGCGATCGCCTGGAGCAGAGACCGCCACTGATGAAACCTGTCGACGGCGGCTGCCAGCGCTTCGCCCGCACCGCTGGCGTCGGCCGCCGCGCCGGCCACGTCGGTGACGAGCGGATTGAAGACCTGGCGCTGGTCGGAGGTGGTGAGGGTGATGCGCAGGTCGATCCGGCCGCCGCCGCCCGCGGCGAACTCCATTCCGATCCCGCGGGTGGCGGGCAGCGGGTCACCGCGCCGCACGTGCGCCTCGGCGACGGCGGCGGGCAGGCGCAGGACCAGCATGCGTCGCCCGGACGGCTGTTGGACAGCGAGGAACAAGTCGTGGGGTGAGGCGGGGTGAATGCGGCGGGTGACGACGCCGACGTTGTGGCGCTCGGCCTCCAGCGTCGACCAGTCCTGTTCGGTGACGCTCACGGGTCGAGGTCCGTGTCGTCGAGGTCGTCGATCTCCTGTTTCCGCCAGATGTCGTTGACCACGTACTCGGTCTCGGTCGGGTGCTCGGAGAACGGGAAGCTGACGGCGTACCCGACGATCGGCGACCGGTCCGGGCACAGACTGTCGTCCGGGTGCTGCAGCGGATAGAGCAGCAGGAGAGGTTGGTCGACGCGTCGGACCCGGCGCAACGGCTTGCCGGTGGGTACCTCGGGCTCTCTGCGTGTCTTACCCGGGCGCAGAGGTTTGTCCAGCGCGAGTTTCCGGGTGGCCGCAAGCGCTCGATCGTACTGGTCCTCGGAGAGGTCAAAGCTCTCGTCTGCCGGGCTCAGCACTCGCCGGATGCTGTAACGGTCGTCGACAATGTCGACGTTCGGCTTCCGCGTGACGAGGCCGACCTCCCTGGTGCCGATCTTGAAATCATTACCCTGGCTGCTGTTGACCAGACGGACCGTCCAGTGTGACAACTCCCCCACTGAAGCGCAGCGTCGGATGTACTCGGTGAGGAAGGCGGGCCGTACCCGGTAGGAGCCCCGGTCCGGGATGTAGCCGGCAAAGAACCCGTCGACGATTTCGTACGGTGACACTCCGGTCCACACCACGCTGCCTTTTTCCTTTGCCTCGTGGGTGGTGTCAAGGTGGTTGACGAACCGTACGAGGTTGAGGAAGTTGTCGCGGACCGCCCGCTCACGCAGGCTGAAGATGGTCGTCTCGGGGATGTCACCTGAGTAGCTCAGGCGCACCTTGATGCCGCGACGCATCTTGTTCGCCGCGGTGACGGCCAGACCGGCCGACGACGAGCGGACCCGCAGCCCGAACGTCGTCGGCCGCTGGTCGAGTGCCGCCATCTCCTCGAAGTCGCGGCGCAGTTCGTTGTCTGCGGCAGTGATCTCGATATACGCGTCCCGCAACGCCTCCGAGGTGTACAGGCGACACAGGTCCTCGTAGCCGGGACGGTAGCCGAACCAGCGACCCATCTGGAGCAGGGTGTCGTAGGTGCTAGAGGTACGCAGGTAGTAGCTGACGCTGAGCCCCTCCAGGGTGAGGCCACGGGACAGCTTCTCGCCGCCGACCGCGATCACGCTGAGCCCGGTCCGGCGGTTCTCGTAGTAGTCGAGGGCGTCGCTCGAGCTGCCGTTGACCGCCTTGACCTCGATCTTTTGCAACGCCGGCCGGAGCTCCGCCACGATGTCGTTCCACCCGAGGCGGGTCGCAGCGTCGGCGGGGAAGGTCGCCGTGGTCGGGACGAATTCGCCCTCCCAGAGCCTACGGAGCCGCTCCAGAACGAGCCCTGCCTGGTCGCTGTGCGTGTCACGGAGACGGTTACGGGTCATGTCGACGTAGTTGGTGATCTGCTCATGGACGATCCTCTGCACGTCGGTGAAGCGTGTGACGTGCACGAGCATCGAGTTGTGTTCGTGCCGGCGGTCGCGTGCGCGGCGGGCGGCGCAGGTCAGAATGAATGCGTCAAGTGCCTGTTCGAGCGACTCCGGCAGGGGGTCCGGCGGTTGCCAACTCTTGCGGTGTTTGGGCGGCATCCATACGTCGTTGTCGGCGACGGAGCGGTACACCGGCAGCGGCTCGACCGACTCCTCGTCGGGGTCGTCGGCGCGCAGGCCGAAGACCCGCTCCGGACCGAAGTAGTTGGACGGGGCGGGGAGACTCTCGATGAAGCTGTCCGGGAACAGGTCGGGGCCGAACGTCTCATGGTCGGCGTCCGGGTTTATGTAGATGTTCGCGAACGGTGTCGCCGTGTAGCCGACGTAGGCGGCCTTGTCGAAACTGTTGAGCAGGTTGCGGATCGCCTTGTTGATGGCCGAGGGGTCGGTGTCCTCGTCGCGGCTGACATCGACGGAGGCGTGGTCGGCCTCGTCGTCGATGACCAGGATCGGCACGTCACGGACGATCTTGGGCTGCCCGTCGGCGGCGGCGTGGCCCTCGACCTCCACGATCCACTTTCGGACGTACTCCAGGATGCTGCGGTGCTTCTTCACCACCAGCACCACCGGGTAGTTGCCGATCGGCAGGTTCATGCTGTGTGCGACCGTGCGCTTGAAGTCGCCCGTCTCGGCGCTGTTGGTCAGTGATGCGATCTTCAGCCGGGGAGCGCCGCTCATCGCGCCGGCTCCGATACGGAAGCTGTTCGTCGCTTCGTCGGAGCGCTGCTGGTACTGGGTGTCGAAGCCGAGCAGACCCTCGTCGACGCGTAGCTGGGTCTGGCTACGCAGGCTGTTGTGGATGCCGGCGAGGATCACGATGAGCTTGTAGCCGGCGTCGGCCGCTTTGCAGGCCAGGCCGATATAGTTGCCGGTTTTGCCGGACTGGACCTGGCCGACGACCAGGCCGGTGCGGCGCCAGCGGCCCGGTCGCTGCGGATCCTCCAGCTTGCGCAGAATGCGGTCGGCGCTGGCATCGAGACGTCGGACCACCAGCGGCGGCAGGGTCCGGACGTCCTCCATGTACCGCCGGTACCGGTCCCAGAACTCCCAACTGCGCTCCGCGCGTGCCTCCGGCAGCCACTCGATGTGGTTGGCCGGGTCTTCGAGACCGACCGCGTCGTCCTGCCAGACCACGACCCGGGACTCGATCTCGCGCTTGAGGACCGCGCGGTCGACCATGCGCCCCATTGCGACCTGCATGCCGGTGACGAGGTCGACGCTCTTGTCGATCTCGTCGGGGGTCGCCTGGCGGTCCTGGGGAAGCATGGCCAGCACGACCCGCACGGCCTGCTGCATGTCCCCGGCAGAGTCGGTGCCGGTAGTAGCGTTGGCTGCCACGAACGGGGCTCCTGTCTTCGGCGTGGGGCGCCTCAGTCGGCGGTGGTCCAAAAGCCGTCGAACTGGTCGAACGGCGGCATCATCCGCAGCCTGCGTCTGGCCTCGTGCGGGCTGTTGTTCTGGGCGACGAAGGCGGCATAAATGCGTTCGGCGACATCCGTCACCTCGCTGGGTGCAGCGCCCAGGAACGGCTCGGGGTCGTCGGCCGCGTCGGTGTCGTGCATGATCCGTAGCGCGGAGACGGGCAGCGTCTCCTCGAGCAGGCGCAGCAGCGCACGGCTGTCGCGGGCGGCGTCGGTGCCACCCCGCAGGACTGCCCGGACCAGCGGATGTTCCCGGTTGACGCGGCACCGGATCCGGCCGTCGGTCTTGTCGACCTTCCAGGCGTAGATGAACTCCGCGCCGCGCTCCCTGGCGGTGATACGGCCCCGGTAGGTCAGCACCTCGGCCGCCCGGCTCCGGGCCCGGGCCCCGATCCGCTGCAGGTGGCGGCGCACGCCGACAGGGGGGACCGCCGTGGACTTACGGACGTCGACCGACCATGAGGCGTCGGCCTCCGCGGGTACCTCCACGATGATGCGTGCAAGGTTGTAGCGTTCGTCGCGCCGGAACCCACGGATGCCGAGCCAGTCGCCGGCCAGGATCAGCCGGTTGCGTCGGTAGACGTAGAAGCCCTGCTGGTCCAGCCAGCCGCCGGGACCGGCGGCCTGCTCGGCCTGACTGTCGTCGAGCCGTTTCGGATGGGGCAGCACGAACGCCTCGACGCTCACGGTGTGTTCTCCGACCGGCACCTCTTCGGCCGGCAGCCGCTCCACCGACGGATGATCGGACAGGAACGGGTCCCACGGCGCGACGGCATTGCCGTTCACGCTCATACGCAGCCGGTTGCGGCCGGTGAGGAAGCGGGCGAACACCATCGCCAGGTGTGCCTCGACGCGGTGCATCTCGGTGTAGAACTGCCGCTGGGCGGCTTCGTCTCCCACCGTCACGCCGGCAACGTCGAAACGGTGCAGCCCCCGCCACAGGACAACCGTGCCACCCCGGCCGGACGGAAGCAGACGACCGACAAGATCCAGAGTGGCGGAGTCCGCGCCGTGCAGCAGACGCCATTCGCGGCTGGCGGTGACAACCGAAAGATCCCAGGTACGGACGCCGAGATCACCGGTTGCGGGCCGGCTCGCCACGGTCAGACGCGCCGCCTGCGAGAACGACGCCGTCTTCAGCCCCATGCCGAACCGACCAAGGTCCTTGGCGGTACGCGGGGTCGAGGGGCCGCGGCCGGCCACCGTCATCGCCGTGACAAGCTCCGCCGTGTCCATGCCGCAGCCGTCGTCGGCGACTCCGACCCAGGAGTCGCGCCCGTCCCAGCTGAACGACACGTCGATCTGGCGGGCGCCGGCCGCGATGCTGTTGTCCACGAGATCGGCGACTGCCGCCTCGAGGCTGTAGCCGAGGGAACGTAGTGACATGACGGTCCCGGCCGGGTCAGGGTTGGCGATGTCGTACGTGTCGCCGCTGCCCGACGCCGGTCGATTGACGGTGTCGGTACCTACAGAAGAGGTCGGGTCCAAAACAACCACATCAAAGAGGGAGGAGTGGGGGTGGTGGGGAGATGAGAAGTATATGCCGGCGACCCATTCGTCACCGTCCGTCAATCGGTGCGGGAGCCGGAAATCCGGATCATGTCGGACCGGCCACCCGGCGCTCCCCCGATCGGGCATCCGTACTGTTGGCGGGCGCCCCCGTCCCACCGCACCACCCGCGTGGCCGTCTGGTCGAGGGTCGTACCCTGCCCGGAAGGATGTAAGGCATCCGACCGGGCGGGCACCTCATCCCGGCCGGGAGCGCGACCCGGTTCGGTTCCCGGGGGCGCCTGCCGGTCGATGCCGCAGCCGGAAATGGAGGAGCGTCAGTGACCACGCCGCGCCGGCCCGCTCCGCTCAACGCGACGGTGGCGGCACAGATGGGCCGCATGCCTCGGGCGCGGACCCGTCCCGAGATGCTGATCCGGCGCGAACTGCACCGTCGTGGATTGCGCTTCAGGGTCAACCACCGGCAGTTGCCCGGCCGGCCCGATCTCGCGTTCACCCGGATCAGGTTGGCGGTGTTCGTCGACGGCTGTTTCTGGCACATGTGTCCCGAGCACTGCGTGATGCCGAAGAACAACGGCGAGTGGTGGCGCGCCAAACTGGAGGGTAATGCGCGCCGTGACCGTGACAAGGACGCCCTCCTGACAGAGCTCGGATGGCGTGCGGTCCACGTATGGGAACACGAGGATCCTGTGGAAGCGGCCGATCTCATCGAACGGATGTGGCGGCAGTTGCGGGGCCGCCCCGCCGCGCCGACCTCCGGCCGGTGATCTTGACGTCGGTTGTGGCATCCTGGTCGTCACCGACTACGTGGAGGTGAACGGATGCGCGGCAGGGTCTGGTACGACGTGTCCCCCTCGGCCGCACGGCTGACCGGATCACTGCGCGACATCGGCTACGACTTTCCGACCGCGGTCGCCGACATCGTCGACAACAGCATCGTGGCCGGGGCAACCCGGGTAGAGATCCTTGTCGAATACGACGGGGCCGACTCGCGGGTGTACATCACCGACGACGGTGCCGGGATGTCGCCGGCAGCGCTCACCGAAGCGTTGCGGTTCGGCACCCGCCGCACCTACGGCAGGGGCGACCTAGGCCGGTACGGCCTCGGCCTGAAGACCGCGTCGTTGTCCCAGTGCCGCTCCCTGTCGGTCATCACCCGTAACACCCGACCGGTGGTACGAACCTGCGCGCGGATCCTCGATCTCGACGACATCGAACAGCGGGACCAGTGGGTGATCGGTGAGCCCGTACCGTCGGACACGGAAGTGGCGCGGGCGCGGGGCTGGCTGGCCGAGGGAACCGGCACCGTGGTCCTGTGGCGGGGTTTGGACAGGGTTCTGCCCGAAAAGCGTCCGGAAGGAGGCTGGGCACGTCGGCGACTGGAGTCCCTGGCCGCCAAGACGGCGGAACACCTGGGGATCGTCTTTCACCGCTTCATCGAGGGCGTATCCGGTCGGCCACAGTTGGTCGTGACGGTCAACGGCCAGAAGGTGCGGGCCTGGAACCCGTTCGCTCCGGACGAGAAGGTGACCGTTGCGCTACCACCTCAACGGTTCGAGATCGAAGCTGCCGGGGTCTGCGGACAGGTGGACCTGCAGCGGTTCGTCCTGCCCTCGCGCGACAGGTTCAGCTCACCCGCGGAGTTCGAGCGTCTGTCGGGACCGTTGAACTGGAACCGGCAGCAGGGCCTGTACGTCTACCGGGCCAACCGGCTCGTCCAGTGGGGCGGCTGGAACGGCATCCGCGGCATCGACGAACACACGAAACTCGCCCGAGCGGCAGTGGACTTCGACACCGATCTCGATCTCGCCTTCAACATCAACGTTGCGAAGATGCGGGTGTCCCTCCCCGCCCAACTGCGCCAGATGCTCGAGGCGCCGGTCAACGAGCTGTGCATCCTGGCCGACGACGCCTACCGCAAGACGCCACGTACCGAGACACGGGCTGTCCCACCGGACCTGGGTATGGCCCCAGAGGTGCGGGCGGCCACCCAGGCGGCCACCACCGCAGGCCTGGCGCTCAGATCCGCGGCGATGCAGGCAGGCGAATGGCCGGCGTGGCAGCGCATCGTCACCGTCCTGCGCGAGCAGGCCCCAGAGACCCTCGACACACTGGGGCTCGCCGACTGACCCCGGCCGGCGCTGCCGGCATCAGGTCCCGAGCTCCGTCAGAAGGTCCGCCTCGAACCCTGCGCACGTCTTCTGCAACGGGCAACTCCCGCAGACCGGCCTGACGGGCCGGCACAGACTCGCTGCGAGTTCGATCAGACCCAGGTGCGCCCGACGGGCGTCCGCATCACCGCCCACCATCCTGGCAACCTCAAGCCGGCCGTCGGTGAGCACCCGACGACGGTTGACCGGGGCCCCGCTAAACCTCGCAGCCACCCTCGGTACACCCTTGGTGACCAGAACAGGTTCCTCGGAGTCCTCGTCACCGCCCGACGGCACCACAAGAACGGCCAGGTCGGCTATCGATTCCGCAAGGCCCTGAACGCCACGCAACCGGTCGGCATCGTCGAGCAGATCCGGATCGTCGGCGAACGTACGGGCGAGGTTCATGATCACCGGCGCCCGGCCGGACCGCTGCGCCATCTTTACGATCTCGACCAGCTCCAATTCAGCCAGCACCGTGTCGCCCGGATTGCGCCAGCGGGCCAGCAGAGGCCAGACGAACCGCACCACATCCGGCGTTGTCCGGTCCAGCAGCAGTTCGGCCTGGATCACCTGCCACCTGGTGGTCGCCCGCAGCCACGGCACACTCTTGAACTGTGCCTCGTCGAACCAACCGGCCAGCTGCGCGGCCACATCCCGACTGGTTGCGTGGGCCGGCCTCGGATCATCCAACGACCGACGCACGGCCCGGGCCAGATGCTCGGCCAGCGCAGGCGGCACGGCATTGCCGATCTGCCGGAACTGCAGCGACGGTGGACCAGCGAACCGGAACCAGTCCGGGAAGGTCTGCAACCGGGCCGCCTCCCGCACGGTGATGGTGCGGTTCTGGCGGGGATGGATGTACCAGTAGCCGTCTTTGCCGATGTGCGCGGTGATCGTCCGCGAAAGGTTGTTCTCGTCCAGACGCTTGTACTTGTCGTCGAAGATGTCGGCGCGGTAGCGCCTGAACTCCTTCGGCAGCTGTGAGTAGCGGGTGCCCGCGTCCATCATCTCGAACGCCTGGGCGTCATCCTCCCGGACCGGCCGGGTGATGTGGTCGAAGACCTTGTGCTCGTCGTCCGGTGAGACCCCGTGCCGCATGGCACGCTGAAAATCCGTCGACGGGCTCTCGTAGCCGGCCCATCCCTCGGCGCCACCCTCGGGACGCCAGCCGCCCTCCACTTCCGGAAGGTCACCGATCGCGTTCCAGACACTGACCCGCTCCGGCTGCTCCTCCGGCCACCTGAACGCCACGCCGTCCCGCAGCGCCACCAGGATCAACCTCTGCCGGAACTGCGGAACGCCGTACCGGAACGTGTCGACAACCTTCTCCTCGACCGAATAGCCCAACGTCTCAAGTTCATGGACCATCGTGCGGAGGATGAACATCTCGCTGTCCAGCGCCATGTCCGGAACGTTCTCCATCAGCACCGCGGGAGGGCGTGCCAACCGCACCACCTCGAGGAACGACCGCCAGAGGTCGCGGCGCTCGTCGTACGGATCCCGCAACCGCTCACGGACCCGGTGACGAATCATGGACCTGCCAGCCTTGGAAAACGGCTGGCACGGCGGTCCACCGGCAAGCAACTCAGCCTTGCTCTTCACCACCAGCTCGGCGACCCGTTCAATCCGGTCCGGATCGGCCAGGTCCCAGTCGACGGTCAGCCCACCGTGATGGTGACGGTGGGTCTCGACCGCCTCCGTAAAGTGATCGATGGCCAGGACCACCCGGTACCCGGCCTGCTCCAAGCCCAGGCTCAATCCCCCGGCACCGCAGAACAGATCCACCGCCGGCCGCTCACCTGCCGCCCGGACCGCCGCAGCGAACGCCAGCATCTCGTCCTCGGCATCGCAAGCCTCAGGGTGGGGAGGAAGTTGGACGAACGGGCCACGCACCAGCCGAACACCATATCCCCGGCGCTTGGCGGGCCCGGGCTCCTCATCCTGGCTCGGCTGGTCAACGTCGGGCATGACCACGCACGCTACCCGGACCACACAGCCGCAGCCACAACCACCCCAAGGGTGTCCCCAACGAACTGAACCGCCACGAGCCCGGCCTCCCCACACGAGTGAACGGAGGCGGTGAGCCGGTAGCACGGCACGGTGGACGAACCCACCCAAGCCCGGAATTCCGATCGCGGGCTCCTACGGTGGGCTACGAGCTGCGCTCTTTCCCTGCCGAGTCGTTTGGCGCTAGTTGCCGTATGCTGTCGGGTTGCTCTCGCTTCGGGAAGGACACGTTCGGGATGTCGATCAAACCCCTCGAAGAACTCCAGCGCGCCGATGAGCGAACCCTCCGATTCCTTCCTGGCGGCCTTGGACTGGGGCTGAAGCTTCGCCCCGAGGACGCCGCTGAATACCAGCAGGAGGTCGCCGGGCGGTTCACTCTCGACGAGCGGGTCGCCGAGGGCACTCGCAACAGCTACGAGCACCTGCGGACCGTCTTCGGGTATGGCGTGCTGTGCTACGAGATCTACACCCTTGTCGGTGATCACGCGCTGCTCGTGATCGAGCAGGCGCTGCGCGACCGGTTCGTCGACTTCCACGGCGGCACCGTCACGTTCGTCGACGACACCGACGCCGAGCACCGGGTGGCGGTGGCAGGTTACGACGACGTCCACACGTTTCTGCGCGCTCACCGGCCACCTCGGGGCCGGCGTCCCTGGCGACTGCGGCTGCCGACCGGCGCCACCATGACCTTCCGCGACGGCACGCTGGGCGATCTTCGAGTGTGGGCACGTGAGGCCGGCCTGCTGCGCGGCCAGCGTAACCGCGGCATCGAAAGAGCTCTGGCCGCCCTGCGCAACTCTGTCGCCCACCCCAGCGGGTACCAGCTCTACGGTCCCGTGGAGGCGGCCCAGACCCTGCACGATCTCGCCGAGATCATCAACCAGCTCTGGGGTGCACCCACCCCCGGCGGGCGGCTGTATCCGGCACCGACGCGACGCGAGGTCGTCGTGATGGCGTGGCCGGCTGACGGCAGCGAGCGGATCACCGTCACCGCCGACGCCCTGGTCGACGCGGTCGATCCGGACGACCAGCCATGGCAGTGCGTCATCCTCCGGGCGGTCTTCCGCCCCGGCGAGCGTTTCGCAGACCCGGGCTTGCGCTACTTCGACTCCCGCGTGGAGGTCACCACCTACCCGGCCGACGTGCTGTGGGGACCGGGCACGATCACCGACGCCGCTGCCTGGTACACCCAGCACGAACCCCAGCCCGACGAGATCGACCACCTCGACCGAACCTTCATGATCCGCCATCACGCGGGCCACCTGTACCTGCCCGTCCGGCCGCAGCACGCTGCCGCTTCGCCCCGCCAGGAACGCGCCGGCACCTGGTACGCGATCAGGGCTGATCACCCCAACGACGCCTATCACCACGTCCGCAACATCGTCACGGCCGCCGGCTGCCGACCCCGCGGGCAGTGCCACTACTGCCACGCCGAAACACTCAAATTCGGCCCGCACCGAACCGTCACCGCCGGAATCCGCGCGGCCGCAGCCCTGCCGCCGGACGTGACAACGCCGTGGGCTTACCCGCGAGCTCAACGGGTTCCGGTGTAGCGACCGGTCACCACGAGTAGAGCCGGTCGCAGGGCAAGGGGACATCCCGGCTCGTGCCAGGTCGCCATACCGGGCAACGCAACGTGCACGATGGAGAAGATAAGGTGCGCCTACCCGAAAGCCCAGTGCAAAGATCGCCAGCCAAGCCGTCACCCGCACCCAGTTCGTCGCCGCGAGGTACGACGGTGGGACCTACTTGATCATGGGCCTGCCGAGGTCCAGCACGATCGGTGACGGATTGCTGTCAACAGCTTGCCCCGATGGCGTGTACGGTCCGGCATTACCTGCCAGCCGTTCGCGGAAAGGTGCCGGTATCTGATGGGCTACTTCCTGGGTATTGGCGTCGGTTCGTACGCCGAGCACCCGTCGTTGGGCAGCGCAGTGGAGGACGTCGAAGCTCTTAGCGCGCTACTGGGCGGCGGCTTTAAATGCCAGGTGGTGGCCGATCCCGACGAGGTCACGGCACGCAAGCGGCTGCAGGCGTTGGAGAACGTCCTACCTGGCGGCGGCGCGCTGGTGCTGCTCTGGTGCGGCCACGGAGTCGGTTCGTCCACCAGCCTGCAACTGCTCGCCAGTGACAGTGGCAGTAGCGAGGCAGCCGGAATTGGCATGGACGACGTCGCCCGTTGCGTCGCGGTGTCCGGCGCCAGTCAGCTGCTGCTTGTCCTCGACACCTGCTTCTCCGGCCAGGCGCTGTCGGCGACGGCGGTGGTGGCGAAGGTGCTGGAGCGACGTCCACCCGACAGCCCGTATGTGTGGGTCGGTGTGCTCAGCTCCTGTCAGGACCTGGAAACCGCGCAGGACGGGCTGTTGGGGCAACGGTTGCGGAAACTGATCGACGAAGGGCCGCGTACCGCCTTGATGCGGGTCCGCTGGTCGGTGCACAACGAGTTCATCCGCGGCGACGATCTGTGCGATGCGGTACTCAAGGAGTGGGACAGCGACCGTCAGTCGCCGCAGTTTCAAGGCCGGGGCAGCGCCTGGTGGATGATCCGCAATCCATTGTTCGATCCGGGCGCGCCGGAACGGGTCGTGGAGCATCTGCTGCTTGCCGCACGCGGCGGCCAGCAAATCGACGAGCGGTCCTGGTTCACCGGACGGACCGTAGAGGTCAACCAGGTCGTGGGGTGGGTACGGTCGGGTAAGCCGGGCGTGTATGTGGTGACGGGATCGGCTGGCACCGGCAAGTCGGCCATCGTCGGCCGGGTTGTCAGTCTGTCCAACCCTGCCGAGCGCCAGCGACTGCTCGACAACGCTGATCTATGGGGGCACGACGACCCTGGCGAACGGTCCATACACGCCCACCTGCATGCGCGGGGCCTGACCACGGACCGGGCAGCAGAAGTGGTCGCCGCTCAACTGATCAGATGCAGGGTGTTGGTCGCGCAGGCCGAGCGACATAACGCGCAGGAACTTGTAGGGCATGTGCGGCGGGTGGTCGAGGCCGGAACGCCACCGCCGGTCATCGTCGTCGACGGCCTGGACGAGGCGCGGGGCGAGGCGTTCGACCTGGCCGGGGAGTTACTGGTCCGGCTGGCCCGGTACGCGGTGGTGGTGGTCTCCACCCGAGACGTCCCCGGCCCCGGCCACAGGCCCGACCTAGTGGCGGGCCTGGCCCCAGTCGCCGCACTCGACCTAGACGCCAGCGAGCCCCATGGTCGCCTCAGTGGTGATCTGTTCGCTTACGTGCGGACCCGGTTAATTGGGGTCGATCCGGCCATGGAGCCGGACCTGGTTGCGAACCACCTCACCAGTGGTGCTGCCCTGGCTAGCACGCCCTTCCTGCTCGCCCGGCTGGTAACCGACCAACTACGTGCCGCGCCCGTGGACACCTCGGCACACGGATGGCAGGTCAGGGTGGCCGGATCGATCGAAATGGCGTTCGATACCGACCTCGCTGCCGTCGAGACACCAGTAGGTCGGCCGCTTCCGGAGAAGATGCCGGCCGCAGAGGTGGCGCGTTTGATGCTCGTCGCGCTGACCCGCGGATACGGTGCTGGGCTGCCGGAGGCGGAGTGGCTGGCGGCGGCCAACGCCACCCGAACGGCCAGAGTGCGGTTCGAACGTGACGACGTAAGTTGGGTGCTCAACGAACTCGGGCGGTACGTGGTACAGGACGGCGAGGTCGGGGTCGCGGTGTACCGGTTAGCGCACCAAAGCCTCGCCGACTACATCCGCCAGCCGTACCGAGCCAATCACGAGACGCCGTTCGATCCGGCGGCCTCAGCGGTCGCAGCAGCCCTTATCCAGCAGTACCGAACACTGCTTATCAGTGGAGTGCAAGCCGAGGTACCAGGCTATCTGTCGCGCTACCTGTGGCGTCATGCGGCCGACGCGGGTCCATCCGGGCTGACGTTGCTGCGAGAGTTGGCGGATGTCGACCGCGCCCTGAGGCTCGACGTCGCGTTGGCGGCGCTGACGGTCGCGGATCACTTGGGGCAGTGGGGGTACCGGCATGAGGCGGTGGCGCCGACCGAGGATGCCGTCGAAACCTTTCGAATGTTGGCCAGTACCAACGCGGCTTTCCTACC
>NZ_JBFAKM010000026.1:18068-19179 GCF_040655695.1 Polymorphospora sp. NPDC050346
CCCGACCTTGCTGGGGCCTTGAACAACCTCGGCAGCCGCTATGCCGAGGTAGGACGATGGCAGGACGCGGTGGCGCCGACTGAAGAGGCCGTCGAAACCTTTCGAATGTTGGCCAGTACCAACGCGGCTTTCCTACCCGACCTTGCTGGGGCCTTGAACAACCTCGGCAGCCGCTATGCCGAGGTAGGACGATGGCAGGACGCGGTGGCGCCGACTGAAGAGGCCGTCGAGACCTATCGAATGTTGGCCAGTACCAACGCGGCTTTCCTACCCGGCCTCGCTGGGGCCTTGAACAGCCTCGGCAGCCGCTATGCCACGGTAGGGCGACGACAGGACGCGGTGGCGCCGGCTGAGGAAGCTGTCGAACTCCGGCGGACGCTGGCCGATGCCAACGACGCTGCCCTGCCCAACCTCGCTATGGCCTTGAACAACCTCGGCGGCCACTATGCCGAGGTTGGGCGACGGCAGGACGCGGTGGCGCCGACTGAAGAGGCCGTCGAAACCTATCGAATGTTGGCCGATACCAACGCGGCTTTCCTGCCCAACCTCGCTGGGGCCTTGAACAACCTCGGCGGCCACTATGCCGGTGTAGGGCGACGGCAGGACGCGGTGGCGCCGACTGAAGAGGCCGTCGAAACCTATCGAATGTTGGCCGATACCAACGCAGCTTTCCTACCCAACCTCGCTGGGGCCTTGAACAGCGTCGGCATCCGGTATGCCGGTGTAGGGCGACGGCAGGACGCGGTGGCGCCGGTTGAAGCGGCCGTTGAGACCTATCGAATGTTGGCCGGTACCAACGCAGCTTTCCTACCCAACCTCGCTGGGGCCTTGAACAACCTCGGAAGCCACTATGCCGGTGTAGGGCGACGGCAGGACGCGGTGGCGCCGACTAAAGAGGCTGTCCACACCTTTCGAATGTTGGCCGGTACCAACGCAGCTTTCCTACCCAACCTCGCTGGGGCCTTGAACAACCTCGGCATCCGGTATGCCGAGGTAGGGCGACGGCAGGACGCGGTGGCGCCGACTGAGGAGGCCGTCGACTTCTGGCGGACGCTGGCCGATACCAATGCGGCTTTCCTACCCGACCTCGCTGGGGCCTTGAACAGCCTCG
>NZ_JBFAKM010000026.1:19276-116022 GCF_040655695.1 Polymorphospora sp. NPDC050346
TCGGTATCCGGTATGCCGGTGTAGGGCGATGGCAGGACGCGGTGGCGCCGGCTGAAGAGGCTGTCCACACCTTTCGAATGTTGGCCGGTACCAACGCAGCTTTCCTACCCGACCTCGCTGAGGCCTTGAACAGCCTCGGTATCCGGTATGCCGGTGTAGGGCGATGGCAGGACGCGGTGGCGCCGGCTGAAGAGGCTGTCCACACCTTTCGAATGTTGGCCGGTACCAACGCGGCTTTTCTGCGCAACCTCGCTATGGCCTTGAACAACCTGAGCGACTGGTATGCCGAGGTAGGGCGGCCGGAAGCGGCCGAGCGCGTGTGGAATCTTACGCTTGCCGACATCTCGTTACCGGATGCTGCCTTCCTGCTGCTCGCCCGTAGCGCCTCAGCGAAGGTGGGTGACCGGCGTGTAGTCGATTGGCTGAGGACCGCGTTGCGCCTGTCAGATGGCAATCGGCAGTTGACCGCTGGCCTACGTGAGCAGGCACGTAGACACCGTGCCCCAGACCCGAAAGCCTTCGATGCCGCCTGGACCGGTCCACCATCCGACTGGCTGCTAATCGATGCTGGCCTTCTGACCGTCGCCCGTTCATGGCTCGAGACCTCGACGTACCTGGCGGAGCGCGACTACCTGGCTGCGCATTCGGAGCTGCTAGCGCCGGCGGCTGATGCTGCCGTCAGCGAGGTGCTCCTCAACCTCGACGAGGACAAGGCTCAACGGTATGTCGCACTGCGGGACGCCGCTCGGATCGAGGGCGCGGCGGCGGCCTACAAGCCGTTGTTGCTGCGAGTCCTTGCCCACGAGTTCGTCGCCGCCGACGTGCCGCGGCAGGCGGCGCTGCTTGCCAACCGCCGGGATGACCTGCTCACCGAGACTGTCCGCACCATCATCCACGAAATGTCCGAGGATGGCGGCGCTGCCAGTGCCGTCTGCGCGGATGCCTTGCTTGCCTTGGCGGCGGACGGCGATGTCGAGCCCGTGTTGCGGGCAATGGCCCGGCCTGACCTGTTCCCCGCGCTGCTGGACCACTTCGCCGCCCAAGACGACGCCGCTGCCCTCGGCCCAGCCGCCGTGCTCGCCCACATCGTGGCAGCTACGGCCGTTGACGCAGCCGACGCCGCCTTCTGGATCGCCGTGGCCATCGCGATCGGAGGCGACATCGATGAAGCATCCGTAGCCCTCGCTCAGGCCCGGGAGCTTGACCCCAACCAGGCTTCTGACTGGATCACCAAGTTGGCGCGGGTCGGTCAACGCCATCCGGCGGTGCTGCCCCTGATCCCTCCGCTTACCCGCCCTCTCGACGACACCGCTGGAGCAGCGCAATGACCACTCCAACCGACCTCGTCGTCGTGTTGCCCGGCATCCTCGGCAGCACCCTGAAACTCGACGACCGCCTAGTCTGGGCACCATCCGCAGGATCCGCACTGCGGGCGATCAAGACCTTCGGCGGGTCCATCAAACGCCTACAGTTGCCCGACGGTATCGGCGACGAGCATCCCGACGACGACGTGCAACCGGTCGGGCTGATGCCCGACCTGCACGTGCTGCCCGGTGTCTGGACCCCGGTCAAGGGCTACGACAAGCTCCTGGCCCGGCTACGCTCACTGGGCTACCACGAGTCAGCCGGCACCGACGCTCCGCCTGGCAACCTGTTGCCGGTCGCGTACGACTGGCGACTGTCGAACCGGTACAACAGCCGTCGACTGGCCGGGATCGTCGGACCGGCCCTGGAACGCTGGCGGGCACAGGGCGGCCGGTACGCCGACGCCCGGGTCACGTTCGTGTGCCACTCGATGGGTGGCCTGGTAGCCCGCTGGTACATCGAACACTGCGACGGCCACGAGATCACCAACAAGCTGATCACCCTCGGCACCCCGTACCGAGGCGCGGCAAAGGCTCTCGACCAGCTTGTCAACGGCGCCCACAAAGGCGTCGGGCCACTGGGCGTGGACCTGACCGACCTGATCCGTAGCCTGCCGTCGATGTACCAGCTCCTACCCGAGTACGCCTGCATCGAGCGCGACGGTGACTTGGTCGAGACCGTCGAAACGGGCCTTCCCGAGCTCGACGACCGCCGAGTCGCGGACGGCGCGCACCTGCACCGGCAACTCGCCGACGCCGAACTGGCCCGACCGGACAGCCTGGCCCGGACGCACGCGATCGTCGGCATCCGGCAGCCGACCTCGACCACCGCCCGGCTCAACGGCGGCAAGATCGAACTGGTCGATGACTATCGTGGCGACGACCTGTTCGGCGACGCGACGGTACCACTGGTCGCCGCTTGCCGCGCTGATGTGCCGATGGACAGCCCACTCCTGCGCCGGATCCCCGACCGGCACGGCAGCCTGCAGCGCAATCGGGCCGCCCTCGACGAGGTCGAGGGCATCCTCACCGCTCGTCCGATCGTGGTTCGCGCGCCCACCGCTGTCGACCTTCGGGTCGACCTCCGGGATCTGATCATCGCGGGCGAGGATCTTGAGGTGCGGGTGGCCACGGCCGACGGAAGCCGGCACGCGGTGCGGATCACGGTCACCGACGAGTCCGGTCGGATGGTCGACGCCCGTATGCCGAGACCGGCCACCGCCGGGACCGTCACGACGATCCCTGGCCTGGCTCCGGGCGCGTACACCGTTGATGTGGCCGGAGTCGGGCCGGGATCGCCGGTCTCACCTGTCGGTGGTGACGTCCTGGTCTGGGGATGACTGCTGGCGGTTCGGCAGCATCTGCGTGACTGTGGCGCCAAGCATGTGCTTGAGCGATCGCCCCGTAGTGGCCGGATGACCAAGACCAGCCCAGAATCCGCAAAACTAAGTGCCCGTTGAAGAACCAGGTCAGCGTGACTGGACCCAGCTGAGGGCACAGGAATCCGAGTCGATCTCGGTGTGTCGCGCGGACACGAGGTAGGGCCTCCGGTACGGCTGTGGTTGTCGAAGCCATGCCATCCCGAAGGCCCTACAGTGAGTTTCTACCTGGTCTGCGGCCAGGCCGTCGCCGCGCCCCCCGCTTGCGTCTCGGAGCACTTGCCCACGGCCCGTCCCCGCCGCTACCCGTCCGACACCACCGACACCGAGTGGCAGCTGATCGCCTCCTACCTGCCCACCGGCGGCACCAGCAATCGCGGTGGTCGTCCGGTCACCTACCCGCGTCGCGACATCGTCGACGCCATCCGCTACCTCGACCACAACAGCTGCGTATGGCGCGCACTACCGGTCGACTTCCCGCCCTGGCCGACCGTCTACCACTACTTCCGCACCTGGACCCGCGACGGCACCCTCAACCGCCTACACAACGGCCTACGCGACCAGATCCGCACCGCCGAAGGCCGCAACACCACCCCGACCGCGGCGATCATCGACTCGCAGTCCGTCCGCGCCGCCGACACCGTCGCCAAGGCCAGCCGCGGCTACGACGCCGGCAAAAGGGTGAACGGCCGCAAGCGCCACATCGTCGTGGACACCACCGGCCTGCTCCTGGTCATCCTGGTCACCACCGGCGCCGTGCAGGACCGCCACGCCGCCCACCTCCTACTGTCGGCCCTACACGGCTGTTTCACCCGCGTGACCGCGATCTGGGCCGACGCGGGCTACGCCGGCCAACTCGTCGACTGGGCCGCCGCAACGCTCGGCCTGACGGTCCAGATCGTGCGCAAGCTCGCCGACCAGGTCGGCTTCCAGGTCCTACACCGCAGATGGGTCGTCGAGAGAACACTGTCCTGGATCACCCGCTGCCGCCGCACCGTCCGCGACTACGAACGCCACCCCGAACACCACGCCGCGATGGTCCAATGGGCCATGGTCATCGTGATGACCCGACGCCTGGCCAGATACCACCAACACCGGCCGACTCCAACCCGCTTCCCACACACGCTGACCAGGTTCTTCAACGGGCACTCAAGTCGCAGGAAGCTCCTGGCTGGTCTCGTCGCCCGCGGATCGGAATCCTTGACTCCCAGCAGCGGCAGCAACAGGTGGACCCTCAATTACGGCCATACGCCGCAGGGGGCGATAAAGCACTCACGGTCTTGGACGCCAACACCTGCGGCAACCCCACCCGCCGCCCAGTCGGCCCCGCCGACCCACGCTTCATCCGCCCCGTGCGGACAACTCACCTCCGTCGGGGCACCTTCATCCCACCGGCCTACCGCGCTCAACGAGATCGCATATCCAATAGACCAAGCTGGCCTTCCAAGATCTGTGACCGATCAGGTCCACGTGGTCCTTTCAGCTCGTAAGTGATACTTCCTAAAGGCGGCATCACTCTGGAGATTGAATCATTCACGTTCCGCTAGGTAGTGTTTTATAGCATCACGTTTCTCTGGATGTCCTGCCCGACTAACCAGCTCGCAAAGAACCCAAATAAGGTGCTCGACGTTCTGCCGGTCCAGCTTCCCTACAATTTCGGAAAGCAGTTTAGCGACCTGGACCCAGCCCAGCGTAGGATCGTATGCACCTAAGCGCTGGATCAGCTCGTCAAACGGGGCGTCAAGCAGGGTTTGCACGTCCTGGCTGGGGTTCTGCATGTAGCGATACGCTAACGCCGTACCCGGATCACGCAGCACTGTTTCTCGAAACCGGCGCAGGCGCTCAAACTCCCGCGCTTGAGCGAGATCGGCGAGCCGCTGTTCGCGTTCAAGCTGATCATAGTCCTCGGCAAGCAACACAACGTCCCGTGATACGGATAGCGAGGCATGAGCCACCAGAATCTGCACGTTGTGGAACTTATCGCCGCTAAGCCGACCGAGCGCGGCGTTTACTCGATGCTCGGCCGGTACGAGATCATTGACACCGAGCGGTGCTTCGGTAAGCGCGCGGTGCGCGACGCGCAATACTAGGTCGCAGGCTGCCGACTGCGGGTGAAGTTGGTCCGCCACTGCGACCAACGGAATCCAAGACACTCGGAACGTGGCCATAAAGTCCAGCCCTGCCACCCTGCTGGGCAGGCTGGCAGGGAACTGGTTATGCGTCGGGGCAGGGGCAGGCGGGTATCTACGCCACGGGAGACGCATCCACGCTCCTTGGCGGAACGCCCGGCATAGGTGGGGAAGTGCTTCCGAGTGGATCGCGACTGCGGATCAACTTTATCAGCTCATCGCCAAAGCTTCGGCGCATCTCACTGTCACCGATGGGCGATTGATCCACCCATTGGTATACGCTGAAAATCGCAGTCAGGCTCGGCTGAGCGTTGTAATGTTCTCCGCTGTCTTGCGTGGCAGCGCCTATCAGCATCCTGGTGAACGATTCCGTGAATGTGGAATCGCTGAACGTCGCATCCAGCCAGAGAGAAAGGACGTTGCGCGCCTTCACACGCTGGTTTGGATCCTCCAGTACCGCACGCCAGCCATTCACCAGTAGGACATTACGATCCGCCCCGGCAAGAGCGTCCATGAGTACGGGAACGCCTCGCGTACTATCGAGCAATCCGGCCAGCGTCAGGAAGGTGTGTTGGACAGCGTTACGCTGCGCAGGGCTCTC
Organism: Polymorphospora sp. NPDC050346; assembly: GCF_040655695.1. Lineage (NCBI taxonomy): Bacteria > Bacillati > Actinomycetota > Actinomycetes > Micromonosporales > Micromonosporaceae > Polymorphospora > Polymorphospora sp. NPDC050346. Next base: position 24,750 of record NZ_JBFAKM010000026.1, read on the forward strand.
CGACCCCAACCACCTCTCCAGGGTCTTCTGCACCTCAGTACGGGCTACATCATCGAACCAGAGCGTTCGCATCGCGTTGCCGACCGCTTCTATAACCACCGGGCTGTCGCTCTTCGCGAGGTACCCAAGCCTGGTTATGGAGAGGCTCAGATACACCCGAGAGAGCGGGCCGGCGCACACATCGGCGACTACTGAGCGGAGTTCGGCACTGTAGCCGCCGCTTGGCTTGGACCATTCCAGTAGCTTTTGCCGAGCTGTCCTTCCGAATGATGGGTCTAGAGCTGCTGCAGTAATTAGGTTGACGACGGTGTCTCGGTACCGTCGGTCCGCCCCCCAGGACTCGGCTATCTTTTGAATGATGGTAAACTTGCCGTTTCGTAGCGTCCAGCGTAATGCGTAAGCCGCGATCCGTTGGGTAACCCGGTCTGCCGTCTCATCCTCGCCAAGTGTCATCGGCAGCGCGCACATCCAGTGCAGGAATTCCTCCTGCACCGGCTGCCGGTCGACCCAGAAATAGTCTAGGACGGCGTCGCCATATCCCGGCCGAGTGAATTCAACGCGAAGATCTCTTGTTGTTCGGGCCCCAATGATATCGACTAGCTCAATGATCCCTGGCCCGTTCAGGCCGACATTCTTGAGCGAAGTCTTCCGGCCGACCAATGCGCTGTGCAGTGACTCGAGCTGCCCGTGAATCTCAACTACAGATCTACCTTCGAGCACAGCCGACGCGACTAAGAAGCACAGCATTCGCGCGTCGCGGTTGTGCTTGTGCCAGGTAAGCAAATGGTCGCGCCAGTCAGAGAAGGCCGCCACTACCATCTGCGCCCGAAGGTCGTGGTCAGCCGTGCGGCCCGTCTGAACCGGAGTACGTTCGCCCTCGGAAAGGAGGTCTAGATCCAGACACTCGAGTGGCAGGGCTGCTACGGACTTAATCTTATCTGCCCACTGGACCGCCTCAGCGGTCGTCGCCGTACGCAGGTGAGCATTGATCCGGCCGTGCTCGACCCAACGGTTGGAGTCTGCGAAACCCGCAGCATCAAGCCGGCAACGCGTAATCTCCACCGGGTCGGTTCGCTGCCAAGGCACTGTGAAGGCCTCGGCCCCACTCCCAGCTCGCTCCCACACCGCGTGAGGGGCTATAAGCACAAGATACGAGTCTGTCTCCATCAAGCGGGAACGCACATCGTTTCCGGCAAGCTCTCGAGCAAAGCTCGATGAAAGATCGCGCCCCTCTCGCAAGTCTAGTAGCCAACCGACGTGTTCTCGGCTACCAAGTACTGCCAGGTCGATCGCGGTACCTGGCCGATGGCGCAACTCTCTCAGGACAGGCACCTCTGTCGCATGGAGGAGGTTGACCGCTGCGTCATGTCGGCCGGTGTCAGGTTCAGCAACTAGAACAGCGATCCGAGTCTGTTTGTCTACCAGCTTGGCGCGCGCCTCATCGAACCGCGGCCCCCGAGCGTAGGTGGCTACACATCGGTCGACATAGTCGTCGGACAGTTCGTGGTGCGCCAGCAGGTCTGCGACCACAACAGTCAGACTGGCAGCCACCAACCCCCGATTTAGACCGACACTCTGTTGCACAGCCGGCACTTGGTGATCGCCCACTGCAGCTGGTGCACCCTCCGAAGACGAAAAGCGATTCGCCCCAGGTACCGAATCCTGCGCCCCCAACGCCACCTCTGCATCGGCCACCGTAGACGCCGGCTCTTCCCGGGCATACTGGCCTTGAGGACCACGTCCCTCACCAATCGGCGGACTGCTGAATGGGGTGGCAGCGAGAACCTGCTGAGTCAGGTGGGGCAGCCGTTCATCTTCACTCACGTCGAGGCCTCTCACGGTTGGGTGGCCAGAGGTGTATCAGCATGATATTCGTTATCCGATAACTGACATCTGGAGTGCGGCTGTTACTTCAACGGCGGTCGGTGCGCACCCCAACTATCCAACCACCCGCCTCGACAGTCTTCGCCTCCTGCACGACGTGCGTAGATCCCTCCTGAACGCCATCCACGCCGAGCACCGTGCCAGCTACAGTGTCGATCCGTTGCTCGACTCGCGTCCCCGCCTCTGGCCGAGCCGTCTCGCCCTCAAACGTGAGTGCCCTACCGTAGACCTCTTCCAGCAAGCCGCGCAGTCGACCGACCCGACGCATCAACGCCTCATCCTCCACGCTCACCCGCGCCGGGTTACGAGCGTAGGCACCCAGGGCACCCGCCAGACTCTCCAGTTCATCTTGGTGCCTGAGGAACACTGGGACGTCCACAACTAGTGTGCCCACTTCACCCTGGACCACAACTGGAGTTTCCGGCGTTTCCGCTTGACGGTCACCGTCATTCCAGTGATCGATTAGGTGTGATAGTCGCTCGAACAGAAACGCAAAGGCCTGTGGCAGGGCAGCGGTTGCGATAGACGAGATACTCCAAGGATCCATATCGATACCCCACTTCAACGGAAGGGAAGACAAACAAACTCATAGTCTCCCGCCGGCGGACGCTTACAAGCCGAACCAATCTTAGAGATTTCTTCGGCGAAGACTAAAATCAGTGTCCTATACAGGACACATCACACAACCAAGGTCCATCCCTGCGCCCGGCCCCCTCGGGACCGGCTCACCTCGGTGCCTGAGCTACTTGACTACGTGACCTGGAACAACAGCTACAGCGCCGACACGGGTCCACTGAGCGATTCTCATCGTGGGTAGCGGGCGTCCTCGGCGACTTGAAGTACGAGGATGACCTGCACGATCGCGGTGGCGCGGCGGGGGCAGCAGCGGAGCTTGGTGAGGGTCTTCCAGCTCTTGAGGGTCGCGACCGCGCGTTCGCCGAGGGCTCGGATCTTGGCGTGGTGGCGGTTCACGGTCTTCTGCCGGAAACTGCTGTCGATCGCGGGCAAGAACGTACCCCGCACGGGCGAACGCCTGGTCGAACAGATCATGACCGCCCTGGACGAGCAGACCATCACCGTTCCCGGCACCGCCGCGGCCGAGACGATCCTGCCCAGACTCGCCGGCAGCCTGCGCGACGTGCGTCAGCAACGCGACCAGGTCGCCACCGAGGTCGACAGGATCCTCGATGCCACCCTCTCGCCCGGGGTCCTGACCTCGATGCCCGGCATCGGCGTCAGGAACACGGCCCGCATCCTGCTCGAAGTCGGCGACGGCACCTCCCTCGCCACCCCCGGCCACCTCGCCGCATACGCCGGCCTCGCCCCGGTCACCCGCGCTCCGACAGCAACATCTGCGGCGAACACCCCGCCCGCGGCGGCAACAAACAACTCAAACGCTCCTTCTTCCTCGCCGCGTTCGCCGCCCTGGCCTTTGCCACGGCCGCGGGTGTGGCACAGGATCCGTTCCGGTGAGGTCTGCGCCTCGGGCCTCAGCCAGCCTGTGATGTCCACGGCCAACACCAGCCGCCCGTCCGCGGCACGCGGCAACGACACCCCGGCAAGCGCGGTCCGCAGCCGCTCGACGTCGATACGGCCATCTACCACCGCGGCATAGGCCGAGCCATGACCACGACGGTGCTCAGCGACCAGCGACCGTTCCGCGAGCGACCGCACCGGCCCGTCCGCACACAGCACGGCATCGGCCAGCTCGAACACCGCATCCGCACGCGACGTCAGACAAGCGTAGAACTCTTGCCGGAACCGTCGCAGCTCCCCGAACGCCGCCCCACGAACCGGATCATGCACACTGACCACCAGACAGCTCTTGGTTGTTGATCTCTTCCCTAGACAAGAAGAATGATCAACCAAGAGCTGTCGTTACGATCGACCGGGGCCATCGGTCAGCCCGCCGACCTTAAAGATCAAGTTAGACGGCTCCATGACGGCCCTGAACGCTCCGGCCCACCAACTCAGCCCTCGACTGCCTGCCACTTATCGGACTACTATCCCTATGCGCACCTTTGGGTCCTTTGGCGACGAAGACGTATATACAGCGCGCTCGTGCTAGACGTACTGAAGTTCATTGGCATCCTGGCACTTTTGGCTGATCGGCGGCGTGATGCTCGCCATCGACTTCAACCGCAATAGCAATGCAGAAAAGGGACACTGAAGCAACGGAATAAGCGACGCCACGGCCGTATTGCGGCCGAGCGCATAACGAGATGCCAGAACGGAAACGCGCGGTATCGACGTCGCGCATCTGCAGCTTGTTGGGCTGCCCCAATGTTGGGTATCGTAATTAGGAAACCGTTGCTCTATCCCCTGAGCTACGGGGGCGCGATGATCCAGACTAGCTAGCAGCGGCTGTCAGCGTACCGCAGGGAGCCGCAGGCGCGATCGACGCCGGCACCGCCACCAGCGGATCGCACAACGACCACACGCACGCGGCCCGGACGGGCGATCTTCAGCGACGGACAAGGTCGGTCAGCGTCGGCCACGACCGGTCACCGTCGCCGGAGCACACACCGGGCACACACAGGAAACCCTTCGATATCACCTCGTCGTACCGCTGATCTCGGCGACCTGGAGTGCACCAGGATCGAGGACCAGACGCTGCGTGTAACCAGATCCGAGTTCAAGGCGAGCCACTTCCATACATCCCATCAGCACACACATGCCCGGCGAGCCCGCCATGGGGCCAGCTAATCGTCTCCGAACGGAGCAGAGTTCCGGCACCCCTGGCCATGCCAACAAGATCCTCGAGGTAGGCCGGTGCTGCAAGCTAGACGACCTGCGCCAGCGGTCACCGTCCAGATTGCGAGAAGCTGGCCGGATCGCGAGGGGACAGGACATTGGGTGGGTAGACATGCCACATGTCGGGGCGCCCCGGCGGCAACACCGGGGCGACGACCTCGAAGACCCGCTCGGCAGCAGCCTGATCGTAGGCTTCCAACTCCTCCGTGACACGACACCAGAAACCACCAGATTCAAGACGCTCGACCTCGACGAACGCACCACTGGCCCGCAGCGCCTCCACACCACCGAGTCGGACACCGATCTCCTCGGGCAGGATCGTCAGCCAGGCGTACCCCCGCAATGCCTGCCGCCCCCTCGGCAACGTGTCTTCCGGACGCGAGTGCGTCGCCTCCTCGTAGACACAACTTATGAAGCTGTTGCCCCAGGAAATCTCACCGTGCACCGGATTGGCTTCCTCAGCCACCTCCCGTAGGAACTCCAACAACGCCACCCGTCTGGGCCCCGGACCGGCAAACTTCCCCGACTCCCGCAGATCCAGACAGATCCAGGTGCCATCGCCCTCAACACGAACGGCTCCGAAGGCCAGACCCGGCCCGTCTGGTCCCCCGGCGTTATCGTTGGCCTCTAGATCCAACGACGCCAGGACGGGAACGCGGCCCAGGGTCAGTAAAAAGTCTTCCCACGCCTCCCGCGAGTAGGTAACGGAAGGGTCGTACCTGTCGTACTCGACATCGTCGCTCAACCGGGTAAGCAGCCGGATGCTCATCAAACCGGGAGTACGCGTCTTCAGCCGGTTCCCGACCGCCAACTCACCCGGCCCGGCCCTCATCGCCGCCTCGTGAAACGGTCCACCCAACCGCTCGAAACCATCCTCGAACCACCGCCGCAAAGCACCTGCCGCCCGTGCATAACTTTCATTCACGGACACACACAATTGGGCCCGCAACACCCCCTGCCAACCCCATGTCGCCGCCACCCTCTCCGGGGTAGGTACGAAAGCATCACCCACACTCGACTCCCGCAGCTTTCGAACTGGTTACTTGATTCCGGTGTCACCGTGCCATCGCGCAACGATCGTACGACGTACCAGTCGATCAACCGACGCCTACCGGGTGACTGGGTCCCCGTGAAGTGGTCCACCTGATCTGGTCCCCGGGAAGTGGACCGGCGTTATGAGAGTTGAGGGCTGGGTTGGATGTCCGCCCAGAGCCTCTCATACTGGGCGGGGCTGGTGTTGCCAAGGTAGCTGTGGCGCCGTTCGGTGTTGCAGAAGTCGTCGATGTAATCCGCCATGGCCATGGTCAATTCCAGAGTCGTCGACCACTTCCTGATATCCAGAAGCTCGGTCTGCATGCGCCCCCAGAACGACTCCATGACCGCATTATCGAAGCAGTCACCGACCGTGCCGAACGATTCCAGAAGACCCCACCGCCACAGATTCTCGCCGAAGGACCACGACGTGAACTGGGACCCGTGATCCGCGTGCAGGATGGTCGCGCCACGGCCGTCCCGCTCACGAACCGCCATATCCACGGCGTTGTTGACGGACCCACAGTGGCCACCATCCTAGCGACGGCTTCGCCGCTCGGGCCCGCCGATGCGCCGCATCATTCGCCAGCAGTTGTACATCCGACCCTCGATCGACGCCGCAGTCATTGCCGGGGTCTGCGATGCGCTGCAGCTTCCCGTGAGCGCCTTCCCGGCCCCCGTCGAGTCCCCACCGCCACGGCTCCTGCCAGGGCAGTTGCGGCGCTGCAGACTATGAGCCGGCACGCCACAATCGTCACGTTGTCGAACGTGAGTTGCCTGGAGGCCGATACTCGCCGTTTGCGCACCCTGTTGCACCCGTGGGTAGTCGACCAGTTCCCCTCCTGCCGGATTGGCTACGCCAAACCCGATCCCGCCGCTTTCCATTGCGTGGCCACCGCGCATCAGACCAGCACGGCGCATATGGTGCACATCGGCGACGATTGGGGCTGTGACGTCATCGGTGCCCGAACCGCCGGGGTTACGGCTATCTGGGTGTCGAACGGACGACCAGTGCCCGAGCCCGAACGGCTCAACGACGGCGGCGTGCTCGTGGCCGCTGATCTCACCGCCGCCAGCCAGCACTTCGCCGAACTCGCAACATGGAGACAGTCATGAGTTTGTTCCACGGAACTGCTGGCTTCTACCGGCAGTACCGGCCCGGCATCCCGGCGATCGTGGCCGACGTCCTGGACGCCGCAGCCCCTACCGGTACGCCGCGGCGACTGCTCGACGTCGGCACCGGCACCGGCCTCGTGGTGGAGTCCCTGCTTGGCCGGTTCGGTGACATCATTGCCATCGACAACGATCCCGACATGCTCGCCGCTGCCGAAGACGCGCTCCGCCCACAGTTACCCGCCGACGCTCAACTACGCCTGCAGGAGGTCACGGCGGAGGAGTTCACCTCACCGGCGGGATGGCGGGCCGAACTGGTAACGATCTGCCGGGCTTTCCACTGGCTCGACCAGGCTGCAATCCTGACCCGACTGGACGCACAGGTCAGCCCGGATGGCGCTGTCGCGATCTTCGGCGACAACAGTTTCTGGACCGCTACCAGCGACTGGAAGGCCGCAATCCGCACGGTCATCCAGAACTTCCTCGGCAAGCAGCGCAGCGCCGGGGAACGCACGTTCCAGCACCACAACCGCCCCTACAGCGAGATCATGCGTGAGTCCCCGTTCAGCCGGGTCGAGGAGCACACCGTGCCCGTCAATCGGACCTGGACCGCCGACAGCATCCTTGGGTACCTGGTTCGCCGCGCCACAACTGTTCGGCGACCGGCTCGACGAGTTCGACAGCGTTGTCCGCGCCGCCCTGGCCCGATACAGCGACACCGACACCTTTGCCGAGGACAACGAGTTCCTCATCCGCATCGGCCGCCAAGAACGGGCATGAACCGTTGGTACGGATCGCTCTCGGCGCCGGAGATCGCCACTCGGATAACCGAGAGATCGATCCTGTGCCTGCCGATCGGCTCACTTGAACAGCACGGCCCGCACCTGCCCCTGCACACCGACACCATCATCGCCGTAGAGTTCACCAACCGTCTTATCGACCGCTATGGCGACCAACACGACCTCTGGGCGTTGCCAGCGCTGCCATATGACCTGTCCATAGAAGATGCGTGGGCGCCAGGCACGGTCTCACTGCGGGTCAGCACACTTACCACCCTGCTCGATGCCATTGTCGGCGAATTCGCGCGGACCCCCCCAGCCCGTCGGCTGCTTATCGTCAACGGGCATGGCGGCAACCGCGGCGTCCTCGAAATAGTTGGCCACGAACTGCAGGCCGCGCATCAGGCGCGGGTCTGCACCATTCACCCCGGTCGAGCAGGGACTCGGCGACGACAGGGTTGGGAAACAGCGGATACCAGTCGACGGGGCTGCGGTTGGAGGTCAGGATCAGTCTCTTGCCGGAGCGTTCGGTGATTAGCTCGTAGAGGTCGTCGGCTTGCTGGATGGTGAGCTCTCGCATCCCGAAGTCGTCCAGGACCAGGACCGCGGGGCGGGCGAACTCGGCGAGGCGGCGTTGCCAGGTGCGGTCGGCGTGGCCGCCGGCGAGGTCGGCGAGCAGGCGGCTGGTCTTGGTGAAGCGGACGTCGCCGCCGTGACGGATGGTCAGGTGCCCGAGGGCTTGGGCGATGTGGGTTTTCCCGACGCCGACGGGCCCGTAGAGGATTACGGACTCGCCGGCTTGCAGCCAGCGCAGGGCGGCCAGGTCGACGCTAGTGCCTCGTCATGCAGCCCTTGAACGGATAATCGGGGTGGCGGATCTTGGATCCGGTGGCGAATCCGGATTTCGGTCTGGCGCGGTGGTTGCGCCAGCGGATGTAGTCGCCGATGGCGGCGTCCTGCTCGGTGTGGGTGCGGGTGGTCGGTGCCGTTGAGGGCGAAGTACCGCACGGCGGCGAACTCGGCTTCGATCCAGTTCAGCCAGGGCGCGTAGGTCGGTAGGATCACCAGCTCGACGCGGTTGGTCGCGCACCAGGCGCGGACGTCGGGGGTGCTTGTGCGGGGAGAAGCTGTCCACGATCAGGTGGAGGTGTTGGTCGGGCCAGCGGCGGCGCAGGGTCTTGAGGAAGCCGAGGAACTCGCGCCATCGTTTGCGGTCGCGGATGCGGTAGTGCGGGCGTCCGGTGGTCAGGTCCAGTGCGGCGATCATGTGCCGGACCCCCTTGGTCACGGGTGTAGGTGGCTCGCAGTCGTACCGGCTGACCTTCCGGACGCCAGGCGCGGCCGGGGCGGGGTTGCAGGTTCAGCGGCCCGAACTCGTCGACGCAGATCACCCGGTCGTCGGCGGGTGGGTGGTCGTACAGGTCGAGGATCCGGCGCATCTTGGTGGTGAAGTCGGGGTCGGTGCTGGCCTTCCAGGAACTCGCCACGTCGCTGCCGCTTGGTCCGATTGCCGAGAAAAGCTTTCCACTGCTGGAACCGGGCATTGCGGCCACTCACTCGCAGAACCACTGCCAACCCCGCCTCCGACGCACGTAGCCCGCCCTGCCCTGCCTGCCGCATTTCACCGGCCTCTGGCTCCCCGAGGTTTCCGACAAGACCTTGGGCCAAGCGCTCAGAAACGGACGGAGCAAGTCGCCCCGGCGCCGCGGTCGGTGCGGTCCCCGTCCGGACCGAGGGCATCCTGTCCGAGACCCCGACGGATCGCGATCTCTACGGGTGAGTATGCGCTGTCGGCCCGCTCCAGTTCGTACGGTGCGGCTGGCATCAGCGGCGGTTGGGCCATGAAGCGAGGCCGCGTTCCGTGGTGCGGTTGCGCCGCGTGCACCAGGAATGGGTGGCACAGGAAGACGTCGCCCGGAGATCCGGTGGCGAGGGCGAGCGGCCGGTGCTCGGACGCCGCCACCAGGTCGGGCGCAAGGGACAGTCCGCTCGCTCCATCTTCCCCGTACTTCTCCAGCACCTTCGGCACGTCGAGGTGGGAGCCGACCCGGATCCGGGTCGGGGCGTCCTTCTCACCGACCTCACTGAACAGGAACAGCATCAGCAGTGCCCGGCCGCGGGAGCGCACATTGGTGAAGTACCAGCTCTCGCCCTCCGGCAGATAGCTGCCCTCGATGTGCCAGCCCGCGTCGTCCGGCTCCTCTTCGTGCGGGAAGCGCAGCGGGAACGTGCCCAGCGAGTAGCGCGGCTCCCAGCGTCCCGCGCCGACGAGCAGGTCGTACGCGCGATGGAGGAACGGGGAGTTTGGAGCAGCGGCGAACGGCCCATGCGCCATGCCGGGCACCCAGTGCACGGGCTGCGTCCACGTCGCTGGATCGTCCGGGTCGCAGCCCGTCTCCCGCCACAGCAGCCGCGCGCAGTCCGCTGCCACGCGCGGCGCGACGGCGCCCTCCAGCTTTACGAAGCCGTCGCGAAGAAAGCGGGATACCAAGGTCGTGTCATCCATGCCCCCCATCGTGCGGCGGTGCCGGCCTCGATCACCCGACATTCTCCGCGTCGCTTTTGTCGGGTGCCACCGGTGCGCTGCGACCAAGGTTGACGTCGGACGGAGGCTTGATGATCTCGGCACTCCGTCTGACCGTCGAAGGGAGCTAGCACGTGGACACCGGCATCGTCGTCCATCCCGAGTTCCGGCTCGTGGGGTACGCGGCCCACGTCCGGCTGGTCCATCAAGGCATCAACCCGCACATCCAGCGGCACATCACCGCGCTGCCGACGGAGGAGCACCTGCGCTTGAAGGCTCTCGGCAACACTGAGCCGAGCGGCCTGCTCGCGGTCAGCGACGACCTTGACCCCGACTACGCCGAGGGCAGCGAGCTGACTTACCTTCACGGGGTCGCCGTGTCCCCGGGTACGCCGGTCCCCGGCGACCTCGACATCATCGAAGTTCCGGCCGGCAGATGGGTGGTCATCCGGACCAGGGGCCCGCATCCGCAGACCCTGCAAAAGGCCTGGGCCACGGCCGCAGCCGCGTGGTTCCCGTCCAACCAGTGGCGTCTACGGCCAGGTCCGGAGATCGTCGCGGTGCATGAGCCTACGAACGACTTCAGCACCGCGACCTGTGAACTCTGGCTGCCCGTCGAACCGGCGTAACGATCTGGCGAGCATCCAGACAGCATCAGGGGTCCGTCCCGGCGGCCAACAGGATGGCCCGGCCGCGGCAACCGAGCGCGAATATCCGGATCTGCCACTGATGGTGCTCACCCGATCCCACCCACGTGCCGATGTGGTAGCGGCGTTACAACCACTGCTCATCGATGTTGCCGGAGTACAGGTAGGCGGTGCGGTAGGCCGGCCGCGCGAACAGTTCCGACTCGCCTGAGTACACGGCAGCGAGCAGGCCCGGCCGGTACCACCAGCCGTTCGTGATGCCACCAACCTCTGCGACCGGCTGCATGGCAGTCAGGTCGAGCTGGCCGACGGCCGGACCGGTCAGCCTGGTGACCGTGTCCGCGACGTCCATCGCCGCGTAGGCCAGAGCCAGGGCCTCAACCCAGCCGTCGATGCTGCGATGCAACGGGACCCACTGCCCATCGTCGCCACCGGCGATACCGAACGTGCCGTCCGGACCGATCAGGAACGCATACGGCACAGCGGTGCGTTGCGGCCCGGCCTCGAAAAACCACCCCTGCGGAGCACACGTGTCATCCCACTCCGGCGTGTCCACGCTGAGCATCCGCGGGCCTGCGGCATCGTCGGGCATGCCCGGCGCGGACGGCAGGACAAGGCCACCCCACCGGGCCTGATACCCCTCGGCGCGGTCGATGACCTCGTCAGGGATCTGCGCCTCCTGCCACGCGCCTCGAAATTGACTCACCGGCGGCACGTCGAGCCAAACTCCGTAAACGCTGACGAACGAGCGCGCCCGTCTACTCAAACCCGTCGGCGGCCGACGCAACCCCAACACATGCGCATGGTATCGACCTATTGGATGCGCGCTCATGCCGCTCCGGGTGGCTGGTGTTCATCGCCGGTGGTGACGCACGGTGATGCATGGCTATCTCTCCTGCTTCGGCTTCCAGTGACGTACCTGCCGATCAACTCGTTATGCGCACCGCAGTGTCGGCCTTCCTGGGCCGCTACCGTGGGCAGACTCGCGTCTATACCGAGTCGGACTTGCGAGTTTCCTGCGCTGGTGCACAGACCAAGACCTGGGCCGCTGGCTGCGGCGCGGGTGGACACTGAGGGGTACGTACGCTGGCCGCAATGTCCGCCGGTACCAGCCCTCGACGGTTTCGCGGCGCCTGTCAATGGTGGTCGGCTTCTATCGGGTCTGCGTCATCGACGCCGTCCTGGAGCACTCGCCAGCCGACTACGTCCGTCGGCCCACGGTGCCGGTCGAGTCACCGACCCTCGGGCTGGGCCACCTGCAGTTCGAAGCCCCGATCACCCCCGCCCGGAAGTCCCCGAACCCGAACCACTTCGCCCTGGTCGCACTCTTGGGTCTGCTCGGACTGCGGATCTTCGAAGCCTGCGAGTCCAGCATCGCCGACCTGGGCGAGGAACACGGTCACCGGGTTCTGCGCGTGCGCGGCAAGGGCGGCATGGTCGTCCTCGTCCCGCTGCCACCCGCGGTCGCCAGGGCCATCGACCGCGCCGTCGATGAGCGCACCAGCGGGCCGATCCTGAGCTACCCGGTCGCCATCGCCCCACCTTGTCGCGATCCCAGAGCCGGGCACGGACGCGATCATCGGCGTGAAGACGTCAGTGGCCTTGGGCCAACTAAACGGGCCCAGTCACAATCTCTGACCCCAAGGGCGATCATCACTCTCGGCGATATCTACGCGCGAACTTCAACCTTCTTCCGGCGGCACTCGTACCAGTCGGCGAAGCCCGGGACTGTCTCGGGAACGGCACCTCTCTGTGTCAAGGCGTTGGCGTCAGAGAGGTCTCCAACTTGTTGGATTGGTGGCGGAGATCAGGGTCTGCAGCCATGATCTCCGAGTGGTGGTCGGGGTCGCTCGGGAAACACCTGCCGCCTTCGGGCTGGCCCTCGAACGGCCTGCGCCCTGGCCACCACCGCCGGCGAGAGTGGCTCGAGAGAGGTCTGTCTAGCCCGAAGTTGGTCTGCCCTGCTCGCCGGACTCCCCATCCCCGGCCCCGCAAGGAGAACCCATGCCCGCCGCCCTGCCCACAGCACCCGCGGTCGTCATCGCGATCGATCCCCACAAGGCGTCCTGGACCGCCGTCGCGGTCGACAACCGACTCCAACTCCTCGCCACGATCCGCACCGAGGCCAACCGCGACGACTACCGGCAGCTACGTCGCTTCGCCGGCCGCTGGTCACACACCGTCTGGGCGATCGAAGGCGCTACCGGCCTCGGCGCCACGCTGACCACCAGACTGACCGCCGACCACATCGACGTGGTCGATGTGCCCGCGAAGCTGGCCCGTCGCGTCCGGCTACTCTCGACCGGACACGGCCGCAAAACCGACCAGGCCGACGCCCTGTCGGTCGGAATCGCCGCGCACACCGCCGCCCGCCTCAACACCGCCGTCATCGACGAAGCGGTCGCCACCCTGCGATGCCTCACCGAACACCGCAATGACCTGGTCCACACCCGAACCCAGACCATCAACCGCCTGCACGCCCTGCTCGCCCAACTCATTCCCGGCGGCCTGCCCCGCGGACCGACCGCCGAGACCGCGACCGCCGCGCTGCGCAGCATCCGCCCTCGGACCGTACTGGCCCGTACCCTACGCCAGGTTGCCGTGGACCTGCTCAGCGAGGTGCGCCGCCTCGATCGGCGCATCACCGAGGCAACGGCGACCCTGACCGCCGCCGTCGCCGCCTCAGGCACCACCCTGACCGATCCGCACGGCATCGGAGACGTCCTCGCCGCGAAGATCCTCGCCCACTCCGGCGCTGTCAGCAGGTTCCGGTCGCAGTCCGCGTTCGCCTCGTACTGCGGTGTCGCGCCGATAGAGGTGTCATCCGGTGACATCCAACGGCATCACCTGTCGCGTGCCGGCGACCGGCAACTGAACTACGCGCTGCATGTCATGGCCATGGCCCAGATCAAACAAGCGACGCAGGGCCGGGACTACTACCAGCGCAAACGAGCCGCGGGCAAGACCCACAAAGAGGCCATGCGCTGCCTGAAACGCCGCCTCGCGGACGTCGTCTACCGGACCATGATCAAAGACACGGAGACCTCTCTGACGCCAACGCCTTGACACAGAGAGGTGCCGTTAGAGCCACAGACCCCGAAGCCCTGGCGCGGCAGGCGCCCGTCGGGCCAACTGCTTACCGGCGCCGCGCCGCAGCGGCGTGCCGCCGCATTGGGCGTTTCCGCTACTCCGGGTGGAGGGCGGCGGGAGATCTGCTGGGCGCGGCGTGCGGCGCGTACGGGCAGGCAGGGGTAGTGCTGTCCGGTGCAGCAGGCTGCTGGGTCGTTCGAGGTAGAGGCGGCCGGCGAGGCTCTCCCGAGCCCTTACCGGACTGAAACTGCGGCATGCCGGATGCACGGACTGCCGTAGTTTGGGTCTTGTCTCGCGTAGCCAGGACGGCGCGCTCCCGGCAGTGGCAATGCGCTATGCAGCGGCATCCAGGTATCGTACGAATGTTCCAGCGTGTCCTACCACCGCCCGTCCCGTCAAGGTCGCAAGTTCGGTAGGGTGGCGTGGCTGTGACCGAGAAACTGCGGCTCGGCTGTTGAGCTGGGCGCCGTAGTTTCTGCAACGGAAGGCGGATGAGGTGGATGTCTGATACGAAGCGAAAGGCTGTGGTGCTGCTCAGCGGCGGACTCGACTCCGCTACGGTTCTCGCGATGGCCTTGCGTGAGGGGTACAAGGCGTATGCGCTGAGTTTCCGGTACGGCCAGCGTCACACGGTCGAGTTGGACGCAGCGAGCGCGGTGGCGAAGCATCTCGGTGTCCGTGAACACGTTATCGCCGAGATCGACCTGCGGGCCTTCGGCGGTTCCGCGCTCACCGACGACGGTATCGCAGTGCCGCACTACGGGGGCACCGAGGAACTGAGCCAGGACATCCCGGTCACGTACGTGCCCGCACGGAACACGATCTTCCTGTCCTTCGCGCTGGCGTGGGCCGAGACCCTCGGCGCCTCCGACGTGTTCATTGGGGTCAACGCGCTCGATTACAGCGGCTACCCGGACTGCCGTCCGGAGTTCATCGCCGCCTACGAGACGATGGCGAACCTCGCCACGAAGGCCGGCGTGGAAGGCCGGCAGCGGCTGCGTATCCACACGCCGCTCATCGAACTGACGAAGGCCGAAACGATCCGCCGCGGCATGGAGTTGGGCGTCGACTACTCCCTGACGCACAGCTGCTACGACCCGGTCGGCGGTCGCGCCTGTGGAACCTGCGACTCCTGCCTGCTGCGGGGACGTGGTTTCGCCGAACTCGGCCTCACCGACCCGGCTCTGGCCCCTGCCTCGGAGTGAGCTGCGGTGTACCGCGTCAAAGAGATCTTCTACACCCTTCAAGGTGAGGGCACGCATGCTGGACGGCCTGCCGTTTTCTGCCGGTTCACCAGTTGCAATCTGTGGACTGGCCGGGAGAAGGACCGGCACCGTGCAATCTGTAAGTTCTGTGACACCGATTTCGTCGGCACGGACGGGCCCGGCGGCGGACGGTTCCGTACTGCGGCGGACCTGGCTGCCGCAGTCACCCGTGCCTGGGCAGGCGAGCCGCACCCGCGGAGCAAGCCCTACGTCGTCTGCACCGGCGGTGAGCCACTGCTGCAACTCGACGGCGCCGCCGTGCGGGCCCTGCACGACGCCGGCTTCGAGGTGGCGGTCGAGACCAACGGCACCCAGCCGGCACCGGCCGGCCTCGATTGGATCTGTGTCAGCCCGAAGGCGGGCGCAGCGGTCGTGCTGACCCGTGGACACGACCTGAAACTAGTCTTTCCGCAGCCGGGCGCAGAGCCCGAACTGTTCGAGAACCTGGAGTTCGAGCACTTCATGCTTCAGCCGATGGACGGACCGGACCGGGCGCTGAACACCGAGGCAGCCGTCCGCTACTGCATGAAGCATCCACAATGGCGTTTGAGTCTGCAAACGCACAAATACGTAGGAATCGCCTGATGGAAATATTCCGGGAGTTCACCTTCGAAGCTGCCCACCGG
The DNA here is from genome assembly GCF_040655695.1 of Polymorphospora sp. NPDC050346. Lineage (NCBI taxonomy): Bacteria > Bacillati > Actinomycetota > Actinomycetes > Micromonosporales > Micromonosporaceae > Polymorphospora > Polymorphospora sp. NPDC050346. The sequence continues at coordinate 40,464 of NZ_JBFAKM010000026.1, forward strand.
CTTCCGAACGTCCCTGAGGGGCACAAATGTGCCCGTTTGCACGGCCATTCCTACCGAGTTCAGGTCCATGTCACGGGTGAGGTCGACCCGCAAGCCGGCTGGCTCATGGACTTCGGCGATCTCAAGGAGGCATTCCAGCCACTACACGCGCAACTCGATCACCACTACCTCAACGAGGTGGCCGGTCTGGAGAATCCAACCAGCGAGGTGCTCGCGCGCTGGATCTGGGACCGACTCATCGATCTGTTGCCGCTGTCCGCCGTGATGGTCCGGGAGACGTGTACTTCTGGCTGCATATATCGAGGGGAGCAGTGATGTTGCCGGACGTGCAGGGACTGCCGGACGAGCGGGGCGTCGCCCTGGACGAGGTCGGGATAGACGGACTGCGCTATCCGTTGTTGATCGCGGACGGGCAGGGCATCAAGCGGGAGACGGTCGCCACCGTCGACATGTCGGTCAGCCTCGAGGCGGGTGTCAAGGGCGCCCATCTGAGCCGGTTCGTGGAGGTCCTGCATGCTTGGCGGGACCAATTGGACGCGACGACCGCGCTCAGCCTCGCCGAGGACGTGCGTACCCGACTCGGCACCAGCAACGCCCGGGTGCGGCTGTCGTTCGCCTACTTCCTTGAACGTCGGGCTCCGATCACTGGGGCACGGTCGTTCTCGGAGTACGAGTGCACGCTGACGGCTGCGGCGAGCGGCGGCGCCAACTCGGTCCTGTTGCAGGTGCGGGTCCCGGTGACCAGCGTCTGTCCCTGCAGCAAGGCGATCAGCGATCGTGGCGCGCACAACCAACGTGGCTACGTCACTATCGAGGCTCGCCCCGCGGTTGACGCACAACTCTGGTTCGACGACCTCATCGATGTCGCCGAGGCCTCGGCGTCCTCCCCGGTGTATGCCCTGCTCAAACGACCGGATGAACGCCATGTCACGATGGCGGGCTACGACAATCCGGTCTTCGTCGAGGACATGGCGCGTCACGTGGTCGTCGCCATGCGTAGCGACAAGCGTATCGCTCGATTCCGCGTCCACGTCGTCAACGACGAGAGCATTCACAATCACGCCGCCTTCGCTCGGCTGGACTGGACGGTGGCCACCGGTGACAAGGACGCGTGATGTCTGATGTAGCGCCAGCGCTCCCGCCGGTCCACATCGTCGTCACCTGCGCCAACCGGAAAAACGCGGTGGTGCCGGACGAGCTTCGGCTCGGCGGGCTGAAGGACCGTCCGCTGGAGCAGCGGTTCTCGATATGGGCAGAGCGACTCGGCGCCACGGCCGCTCCGGTCCTTCCCGCGATCAATCTCTATGCCGGCGAGCACTGGAAGGCCGCCCTGGACCTTCGGCAGACGCTTACAAGCGCCGCGAACCTCTGGGTCTGCTCCGCCGGGTACGGACTGGTCGCTGTGGACACGTCGCTTGCTCCCTACGCGGCGACTTTCGCGCCGGGGGAGAGCGACTCCGCGGGGTCGTCGCCGGCGGCGATGCGCGAGTGGTGGCGGCAACTCACCCGCTGGAGTTGGCCGACCGCGGCGGCGCCGCGCTCCTTCACCGATCTGGCGCGGCAGAACCCGCAAGCCGTCGTCATCGCGGTGCTGTCGGAATCCTATATGCGGGCCTGTTCTGACGACCTCCGCGAGGCGGTCACCTGGATGGCCAGTCGGGAGCAACTGGCGATCCTAGGACCGCCCAAACGGTGCGCGGAAGTCGACGAGTTCGTCGTCCCAGTGAGCGGCGCGTTGCGCCCGGTAGTCGGCGGCAGCATGCAGGCACTCAACGTTCGCGCTGCCGCCTATCTGCTGCGGGCGACGGGTGACAACCTGTCCTACAGCGCGCTCCGCCAACTCGCTCAGGACGCCACCGAGGCGGCTCCGCCTGACCCGGGGCGTCGACCCGCCGGGCGGAAACTGGGCGATGACGAGGTGCGGGAGTACATCCGCCGGTCGCTCGCCGACGGGCCCGGGTCCGCTACGAGTCTCCTGCGGCGGCTGCGCAACGAGGGCCAGTCCTGTGAACAGGCGCGATTCCACGCCTTGTTCGCCGCGATCAAGGCGGAGGTTCGGGGATGACCTCGACCTCCGTCGCCACGAAACAGGTGGTGCGGCGGGCCCTGCGTATCGACCAGACCGGCACCTACCCGCTGTTCGTCTTCGCGTTACGCGCCGACGAGGTGCTTCAGGTCGCGGACATCTCGCGGGTCAGCAGGGACGAGGCCGGCAATCTCATCGGCTATCAGCGGCCCGAGGTGCGCCGGCACGTGGAGGAGATCGTCGAGTACCTCAACACGGAGGGATCGCTGTTTCCTAACCCGATTATCCTGGCGCTGTCGTCGCGGATCCGATTCGAGTCCAGTCGGGGGCCGGGCGCCGGTGACGGCCTCGCCACCTCCGGCAAACTGACTATTCCGCTTCCGGTAAAGGGGAAGCCCAAGCCGGCGTGGATCGTAGACGGCCAGCAGCGGGCGCTTGCCCTGGCGCGGACACACCGCAGTGACTTTCCGGTGCCGGTGACCGCGTTCGTCGCCGACAGCGTCGGCCTGCAGCGCGATCAGTTCCTGCGCGTCAACAACACGCGTCCGCTCCCGCGGGGCTTGGTCACCGAACTGCTCCCGGAAGTGGACAGCCCGCTCCCGCCCCGGTTGGCGATCCGCAAGGCACCCGCGGCCCTGTGCGATGTGCTCAACACGAACCCGGCCTCACCCATGTACGGGCTGATCAAAAGAGCCTCGACGACGCGGGGCCAGGCGCCAAATGCGGTCATCACCGACACCGTCGTCGTCAACATGCTCAATGAGAGCCTCACATCACCGTCCGGGTGCCTGTTCCCCTACCGGGACGTCAGCCGGAACGAGACCGACTTCGATGGGATCCTGCAGGCTCTCTTTATCTATTGGGCGGCGGTCCGGGACACCTTTCCCGACGCCTGGGGTAAATCCACCAACAGAAGCAGGCTGATGCACGGCGCCGGCATCCGCGCGATGGGTCGACTGATGGACCGGATTCTCGGCGTGGTAGACCCGCGGAGCCCGCAAGCTCCGGAGACCATCCGGCAGCACCTCGCGCTCATCGCGCCGTATTGCCATTGGACCGCAGGCACCTGGGAAGACCTCGGCCTGCGCTGGAACGAGATAGAGAATATGCATCGGCACATTCAAGAGTTGTCCAGCTATTTGATCCGGGTCCACCGCAACACCCGGGTGGAGTTGGCGTGAGATTCTTCTTTCCTGACAGCCAGGATCAGGTCGATCCCAACTTCGACTTCGACACCGAGGAGCACAACCCGTTCCGAGTGCGCCAGCGCGACGATCTGTACGCACACGAGGTGCTGACCGGAGCACCGTTCGACGGCCTGCTCGTCTCGAAAGCCATTGTCGACGGCCAGGCCGGCAGCAGCGCCGGCAAGTACACCGTGGCCCAGCGGCATCGGCTCTACCGTGAGGGCGCCCGCCAGTTCTTCCGACTGGACCACGGTCACACGCCCCTAAAAATCATGGGAGACTGCGGGGCGTTCTCCTACGTTTCCGAGGTACGGCCGCCGTACACGGTTGATGAGGTGATCGACTTCTACGCCGGATGCGGATTCGATTACGGCATTTCCGTCGACCACGTCATCTTCCAGTACGACCCCGCCGCGAGCACGGAAAAGGCCCGCGACGAAGGGTGGGCGGAGCGTCAGCGGATCACGCTTGAACTCGCGGAGAGGTTCCTCGACCGATGCGAGACGAGGCGAGCGAGATTCATTCCCTACGGCGTGGCGCAAGGGTGGAGCCCCGCGTCGTATGCCGAGGCGGTGAGCAAACTGCAGGACCTAGGCTATCGGCACATCGCACTCGGCGGAATGGTGCCGCTCAAGTCGCGTGACATCCTGGCCTGTCTCGCGGTGATCAAGCAGGTACTCCGGGACGACATGGAGGTACACCTGCTGGGTATCAGCCGTTGTGATGACGTTCCGAAGTTCGCCGAAGGCGGAGTCACCAGCTTCGACAGCACGTCGCCGTTCCGTCAGGCGTTCAAGGATGACCGCGACAACTACTACACACCGTCGCGAACGTACGTAGCTCTGCGGGTGCCGCAGGTGGACGGCAACGCCAAACTAAAGGCGCGGATCAGGTCCGGCGAGATCAGCCAGGGCACGGCGATGTCCCTCGAACGGGAAGCACTCGAACAACTGCGGCAGTACGACCAGGACAGAACGGACGTGGATTCCGTCGTGCGGGCGCTCGCGAGGTACAGCGAGGTCTGGGACGGCAAGTCCGATCGCAATGGTCAGTATCGTGAGACACTCACCGACCGGCCGTGGCGGAACTGTTCCTGTGACCTCTGCCGGCGGCACGGCATCGAGATTGCGATCTTCAGGGGATCAGAGCGCAACAAACGACGTGGCTTCCACAACCTGTACGTTTTCGAGCAGCAGCTTCGCGCCCGCCAAGAAGGAAGGACCCTGCGTGACCGAGACCTCCGAGTGTGAGACCGGTGCAGCTACCGAACTCCGGCTGCCCGCGCTGAAGATCGATCAGGGACGCGGGCGGAGCCTCTTCACCTTCGCCGTCGATGGCAAGCTGGTGCCGCGGATCGCGACGGTCTCCCGGATCCGCCGTGACCAGGACACCGAGTTGCACGGCTATCAGCGACCGGAGGTGCTGAAACACGTGGCGGCGATCCGCCGCTATATCGAGACCGACGAGAGCCCGCTGCTGCCCAACGCGATCGTTATCGCATTCGACAAACGAGTTCACTTCGAGCAGGCGTCCGCTGCGACGGACGGGCTGGGCTACGTGCAGGCCGGCACTTTGGTGATCCCGCTGATCGACGGTCCGGATCACGGGCTACCCGGCTTCATCGTGGACGGCCAGCAGCGCTGCGCCGCCATCCGCGATGCCAACGTCGACCAGTTCCCGATCAGCATCAACGCCTTCATCACGAGCGAGACAGCCGACCAGCGATCTCAGTTCATCCTGGTCAACTCGACGAAGGCGCTACCCAAGGGCCTGATCCACGAGTTGCTCCCGGGCGCGTCCGGTGCCCTGCCCACCCCACTGCGAGTCCGACAACTGCCGGCCACGCTGCTGGAACGGCTCAACTTCGACGCGACTCGCTCCCCGCTCTATCAGATGGTTCAGACCCCCACCAATCCTAGCGGGTACATCAAGGACAACTCGATGCTCCGGATGCTGGAGAACAGCCTTTCCGACGGGGCACTGTACCGATACCGCAACGACGACGGGCTGCCCCGTATCGGGGAGATGCTCACGCTGCTCTACAATTTCTGGTCTGCAGTAAGCGAGGTCTTCCCCGACGCTTGGAATAAGCCCTCCCGCAAGTCGCGGCTCATGCATGGGGCCGGCATCATCAGCATGGGCTACCTTATGGACGCGATCAGCCACGTCCGCGACAACGCCAGCGAGATCGTCAGTACCGAAGAGTTCGCCGTCGACCTCAAAAGCGTGGCCGAGGACTGCCACTGGACCGAGGGCGAGTGGGAGTTCAGCGATGGTGTCGTCCGCAGGTGGAACGACATTCAGAACACGCCGAAGGATATCCAGCGAGTGGCGGACCTGCTCCAGAACCGCTACCGGCTCAGCCAGTTGCGCTGACCGCCGACAATCCGGGCGTACGCGTAATACGTACGCCCGGATTTGTCTTTTCAAAGCGCTGCGCTCGCCGCCCGCAGCAAGGACGCCGAGCCGGCCCCGTCCGCCTCCGTGATGATCGTTTCCTGGCGCGCCGCAGCGCGGATGAATCCAGTGGCGGCATGGGTGGCACAGCGAGTGGCCATGACCACGATGTCTGCCCGACGAACCCACTGCTTCAGCTGCGGACCGCCCACATGATCGCTGCGGCATCGTACGGTCAGCGCGGGCGCCATCGCCTCCAGCGCTTCGCGCGCCCGGCGTAGAGCGCCCTCGTCCAAGGAGTAGAGCAGAATCTCCCGTGCCGTGTCCGGCACGGTGTACGACACGCCGGGCTGCCCTTCGACGTTCCACAGCAGGCCGAGCCCGAGTTCGCCATCGATAATCCGGGCGAGGGCGAGCTGATCGGCCTCCAACCGGGTCCGCTGGTTGGACAAGGGAGAAAGCAAGGTGCTCACGATCTGCTCGCGGGCCTCCGGATCAGGTTCCGGGCCCCGCACGATGGAGTCGCACACGTCGAGCACGACAGAAGCGTTATTGACGCTGACCCAGCGATCCGACTCAGCTCCGAGATCGGCCAACAACTGCCGGTAATCACTCGCGGTCAACCCGTCTCGCAACGCAATCTCGAGAAGGGCGACGATGCCGGCCAGGTCGCTGGATCGGAATCGACCGTAAGTAAAAGCGTTACCGAGGAAGGCCCGAGCGGTCCGCCCGGCCGGCTCGCCGAATCCGTTAGCGTCGACAAACGCGCCGACGATTTCCCAGGCACGCTCGGCACCGGCGTCGTCAAGGCTGTTCAGCCGATCGGCAAGGGCCTGGTCGGCGGCCGCGGCAGGTTCCCAGGAACGCCACGTCTCCTCAGCCAGCAACGGCCGGACGTCGTCGCCGGCGGCGATCGCCTCGGCCAGTTCGGTCCAACTGGCCGGGGCCAGGCGTGTTTCGGCCTCCCGGCCTTCTTCTTCCTCCTTCGCCATCTCGGCCTCGACGGTGTACGACCGGAGAATCGGATCGACCGACTCGACGATGCCGAGCGGCGCATCAACCAGACGCTGCCAGGCGTCCTCATCGGCGCGAAGCCGGTGCCAGAGGTCGGCGTTCCTGCTGGCTGCCGAGGTGAGCGCCAGTACCGTCAAGGCGTCGACGCCGAGGTCGCTCAGCGGCCCGTCGCCCAGTACCGGCGCCAGCGAGGCATCACGCCTCAGCACCTCTCGCGCGGCATCCAGATCGCCTGCCATGAGAGGGGCGGCGACCAGGGTCGAGTGCAGGGCGTCCAGGACGGCCTCGCGGACCGGTGCCGGCGGCCGGGTGGTCACGATATCGCGCAGGTTGGGCAGGCGCAGCAGTTCGCTGTGCCGTCCCATGCGAGCCAGTCGTTTGACCGTCAGGTAGGCGATGTTCATGCCGCCCAGGCCGGCACTCTCGAGACGGCTTAACAACTCGGCGGAGCTGCGGTGGTCGCCCGAGGCCATGGCCAGGTCGAACTCGGCGAGCAGCCGGCCCACCGGCAGAGTCTCGCTCCACTGCGTGGCCGGTTGATCGGCGACGACCCGGTGCATCCGCTTCAGAGCGATCCAAAGTTCCTTGGAGGTGGCCTGGGAGTATTCCAGGACGAAGGCTCGTCGATGCCCGGCGAACGTGGCCACTGCGTCGTCGATCGGATCGCCGGCACGCAGCGGCTCCGGGCGGTCGGCGAATACGGCATGGCTGGGCACCACGAAGGCGTTCAACCATTCGCGTACGGTGGTGGCCTTCCGGGCATCCCGGGGGATCACGTAGACGTTCTTGCGGTCCTTGCCGGGCTCGTTGCGCGGCAGGATGTACGGTACGTCGGATCCCTGCACGGCGAACGCCGCCAGGAATTCGGCCAGGAACCTGGCCGTGTTCGAACCGGGGTCGCGCCCGGGCCAACTCGCGTTGCCCGGGCCGAAAAAGGTGTCGAGAAAGGTCTCGTGATTCACCGCGTCGCCTCGCTCCGCGTACCGAACCGGCGCTCGAAATCCAGCCGCGCCGCGGCGGCCATCGCCGGATCGACGCGATAGCTGATGGCCTCGTCGTTTACCGCCATGCCCCGGTAGGTAAAGTTCATCGAACCGGTGATCAGCCAGTCGTCGCCGCACAGCGTCTTCTCGTGCACGTCCTCGACCTTGATAACGTTGACCGAGCCGCTGACCGCGTGCCGGACAAGCCGGGTGAGAAAGACGTTGTTGAACTGGTCGGGCCGGATGGCTACGGAAACGCGGCCACCGGCGCGCGTGATGCCGGCCAACACCTCGGCAAGTGTGTATATCCGACTGGACGGGTCGGGGAAGACCGCGTCGTACGCCGCGCTCCGGTTGTCGATCGCGTCCACGTCACCTATCCACGGCGATACCAGCCACAGTTGCGGACTGGGCGTCATAAGCTCGGCCAGCAAAGCCGTGGCCAGAATCCCGTCGATCCGCACCCCGGTACGCGCACTGGTGCGTACCACTCGTTCGTCGGTCACTGGGCGAACTCCCGAATCTCCACGACGCAGCGGATCTGTCCGGCCTCCCGGTCCACGGAGCGGATGTGGCCGTACACCCGCAGCCCGCCATGATCCACCGCCGTGGTCGGCACTCGGCGCATGGCCGCGGTCAGGTCAGCCGTTCGGTCGACGGGCGCGGTCAGTTGTACCGCACCGTCGGACGTGATCACCGCGACGTACCTCTGCCGCCAACCCGCGGCCGTCACATCTATCCGGGTCAGCCGCTGGTCATGAGCCGCCTGCACCAGCAGGCGGTCCAGCAGCGCGCCCGGCGCGAACGGATGATAGTGCACCAACTGCTGGGAGCGGGCCTCGGCGCCGCGCGGCCAGAGCAGGCTGTAGACCTGATCCGCACCGTACCGGCGGGTGTCCAGGCCGGGCACGGCGACATGCCCCTTGCCGACCAGGTAGGCGAACACCGCAGCGTCGACTTCGAAGCCCAACTGCATCTGCGTCTCGTCCCAGGTCCGTGTCAACTCGAGCACCAGCCGATCGGTGTTCTGATCCGTTCCCTTACGGAGCAGACGTGCGGAGAGCGCGGAGACGGCCTGTTGCCGGGGGTACCCGTCGATCGTCGCCCAGGCTCGGCGGAGCTCGCGCAACGCCTCCTCGGCCGCGCCGGCCGACGGCGGGTTGCGCAGGACCGCTATCTGCCGAGCCGCCGTCGAGTACGGGTCATCGACAATGTGTTGCAGCAGTTGTGTGAGGGTGTCGTGGAGGTATTCGTAGTCGCTGGGGGAAAGGGCGTTGTCGACCAACGACCAGAATCGGCGTGGATCCTCCTGGTAGTAGGGCACCAATTGGGTGATGACGCCCAGCCCGCCGAGTGCCGTCTCGCTCAGCCAGATCGTGGTGACCCCGTCTGGCGTGTCCGGCGCGATCACGTCAACCGTGAGATCGCCGTCCTGCGCGTCGGGGCAGGCACGTTGGGCGGCAGCCAGGACCGCTGCGGCGATGGTTTCCCGGTACGCGCGACGCGCCAGGTCGGCGGTCCGCACGCCGATGTCTTCGCACCAAAGCAGTTGGCTGTGTCGGTCGACCGACTCCCGGACAGCTTTCAGAGTGGCCAGATGCCGCAGGTCGGCGGTGAGACGGTCCGGGGCGGCGCCGCTGCCCTCGCTGCGGTAGATGGCGTTGAGCACTTGCTCGACCTGATCGGACCACCGACCGTCGGACAGCGATCGATGTGCCGCCTCGGAATCGTCGGGGCCGTCGCCGCATCGCGCGAGGGCATAGGCGGTGGTGTACACGAGGGCCAGCCATCCTCGCGCGAACACGTTGACGTTCTCATCGAGCTCCGGATCGGCCGCGAGCGCGGCCTTGAAAGCCTGGAAGCGCCACTGCGGCGAGCGCATGTAGGTGACGATCCGTTCGTCGGACGGGTCTAGCGCCGAGATCGTGAACCGGATCGCGTCGACGTTCAGCCGGAATCCGAGCGCGGCCGGCGCGTCCTGGTGCCGGTATTCCACCTTGCGGGTGGTCCGGTCCGTACCGATCTGAGTTGTGCAGTTCGCGCCGGTGGTCATGCGGCGCACCTCGACGGGATTACCGGCCGCGCTGGTCGCGAATCCGACCGACCGAATGCGCTCCTCCCACAGCGACGGCTTCGGGATCGCGCCGCCGTAAAGATGGTCCGGAACGAACTCGGACTCCCAGACTGGAATTGCCTGTGACTGATCCTTGACGTCACGTGGCGGCTCGGTGAGCTTGATGACGTGCGGACGGAGCACCCGGAGCGCGGGCCCGCCGGGTGGTTGCCAGAGTCCTTCGTCGTCGTACTGCTCAACGAAGGAGGTGATGTCCAGGGCGCCACCGTCTCGGGGTCCGGGCAACGGCAGCCAGGTTCGGTCGTAGGCGTTCCGGTAACCGTACCGGCGACTCACCCGGCCCGGCACGGCTTCGCGGAGAGCGCGTTCGATTGGCATGCGTTCGTCGTCCGCCTTGAACGGCAACCGAAACGTCACCTCCGGCAGGTTCAGCGGATCGAAGAGCGTTCGGGTCACGAATTCTGGCAGCATCGAGCCCGGCCGCGCGCCGGCCTCCTCCGTCCGCCAGTCCGTCTCCAGGCGGCGTAGGATTGTCGGCACCACCGCCAGCAGCAATGAGCGAGGCGCCTCCCACATCAGCGCGATGACCTCATCGGCCGGGATGCCCAGCGATCGCCGCAGCCAGGTCGCAAGGTCGTCCTGTGTCTTTGTGTCCTCCAGCAGGACCTTCAGTTCCTTGACGACAGCGTCGGCATCCCGATGCCGGGACTTGCCGGAGGCAGGTGCCCGAACCACTTGCCGGCTATCGCACTGGGCGCGCCGTCCGATCCAGTCCAGCATCGACTGGGCGGCCTGAATCTTCAGTACGAAACGATTACCCACCGGCAGCCGCCGGGGTGGCAATTCCGGTGCGAACAATTGGTCGTACGCCTGGTAGGTCAGCCGATCCCGGCCGAAGTCCGACAGCGTCACCACGGTCCACGGCCGGGTCAGGCGACGCCGACCAGCCCGCCCACGTCGCTGCAAGAACGACGCCGCGTCGCGCGGCGCCTTGTGCTGCAGAACCAATCCGACCCGGTCGTCGTCCACGCCGACCTCGAGGGAGGCGGTCGCCACCACCAAGTCCGAATCCTGATCCACCCCACTGTCCTGTGAGGAGGTACGGGTAACGCGCAGACCGTAGCGGACAGCTAGCGGATCCAGTTCCCGCTTGGTGGCGTGGACCAGGTCCCACCGCTGACCGTTCACAAATTGCTCGTCGGTGCCACTGTCCCTCGAACGCAGCCCGGCGAGCACCGGCGACCGGTTGTTCCGTCCCGGGCCGTGGCCTTCCGCGTGCGAGAGATCGTTGAACAGACGGTTCGTCACGTCCAAGTCATCGGTAAATACGAATCCCCGCGAGCCGTAGAGCCACTCGTCCCCGCGAGGATCGAGGACACGAGCGTGCAGCATCGCAGCCTGGATGGTGGTCGACAGCGGGCTCACCCGCGACACCGGGTCCACCCGGACCGCCATCGCGTACTCGCGGCCCTCCTCGTCCATGTCCTCGGGGCGGGGGGTCAAGTAGTCGACATCGTGCCGGTCGACACCGGTGAGTTCACTGAAGAAGTCCGCCGCGTCGCGCAGGGTCGCGCTCAAGCCGACCATCGTCGCCTGCTTCCCGCCGAGCCCGCTGCGCCACCGCCGCAACAGCAGGGCCACCTGAGCGCCGTGCATGCCGCTGTAGGTGTGCGCCTCGTCAAGCAGCACCAGCCGGGGCACCCGGCGGCCGTTCCAGCCGAGCAGGGCGCCCTGCCGGGGATCCGTGCTGCTCAGGTTGAGCATCTCGGTGCTGGTAAAAAGTAGGTCGGGCGGATCCCGGTACAGGCCTTCCCGGGTCAGTACCAGATGCTCGATCACTGGCTGATCACAACTCGGGTCGATGCACTGCAGGTGCTCCCGTGGCGTCACCGCCGATCGGTCCACCTCCGCCCACACCAAGTCACCGCGGCAATTCGGACACTTGAGGTAGGGACAGATGGCATCCGCGCCGTGGCGAGCCCACGCTCCGTCCACGCGGTGGCCGGTCAGCCGCCTGTCCGCGGCGTTGTAAACGGTGTCGCCGTATAGGACGCCGATTCGCAGACCGCGGTTGCCGTACGCGGTAAGCGCCCCATTGATCGCGGTGGTGTTGGCGACCGCCTCCCGGAGTTGGTCGCGCAGGAGTTCGTTGCGTGGGTACAGCGCGAGAGTGTGTACCCCGGTGCCGCCGGTGTAGGCATGGTCGGACATGGCCAGCAGCGCCGGCAGGTAGAACGACAGAGTCTTCCCGCTGCCCGTCCCGGCGCCGACGATGACGGCACGGCCGCCGCCGGCGAGGAGGTTTTCGCGGATCGCGATACTGGCATCTACCTGGAAACGGGCCAGGTCACGCTTGCCCAGCAGGGCCTCGATGACTGCGCGCTGCCGGGTGTCGAGGCCCGTTCCGTTCGCTGATGGCAGTGCCGCGACCACCTCAGCGGCGGGAACGTTCCGGGCTGGGTAGCGACGTCGGTCGACGTGCAGACGGTAGTCGGCGACCAGGCGCGGCGCCCCATCCCACCAGCGTCCGGTCCGTTTGCTGCCGTCTCGGGGCGGAAAGATCTGGCGCAGGGCCGCGGTGAGGCGGACCGTCTCGGCCAGCCGCGTCCGGTAGGTGGGCGGTGACGTCCGGGGAGACACCGTGATCACCAAACCCCGGTCGTCCAACTCCTGCAGCACGTCGTCGACCGACACCTCCGGTGCACCCAGGGCGTAGACGCGATTCTCGATCACCGCCCGCAGTTCGTCACGGGAGATCACACCGCTGGTCACGCCCCATGTCAGGAGGGGCAGTTCGAGATCCTCGATGTCATCGAGAATTTCGGACAGGAAGCGCTGTGGAACAGTCATGTCACCCTCCGCCGGACTTGAACCGTGCGGGCGAGTCCGCGTTCGCTGAGCAGGCGGAGGTCGTCCACCGTCAGTTTGTCGAGCGTCGTACCCACGGTGAGCCGCTGCAATAGATCGAGCAGTTTCGGGTCCGGGTCCGGCGCCGCGTCGAGTTGCTCACGCAGCGAACCGTGGACCGCCAGGAATTGGGTGATGGCTGCGGCGCGGGGCTCACCGGCGCGCAGCTTTTCGAGATCTTTCATGCCTGCGCCGGCAGTCGTGGCCTCCGCTCCCTCGAGCATCACCAGCCGATCTCGGCGCAACTCGGCGAGTCGCTCGGTGCACCAGGCGTGCCACGTCTCCGCCAGGCGGGCGCCGATGTCCTCCCCCACCCGTGTCACCTTGGCGATGGCGCCGTTCAGCGCCGAGTCGGAAGGCACGCCGCCTGCCGCGCGCTGCCGGAAGATTGACAGACCGTTCTCGGTCTTCTGCAGATCGATCGACGCGCCGTGGGCGTTCAGGCGCCGGGCGGCCTCAAGCACGATGCGCAGCCGGCCGAGTCGCTCGTGAAGCTGATCGATTTTGGTCGTGGTTGCGAAGGTGCTGACCTCCTCCGCCTGGCTTATCTGAATCTGGCGGGCCGCGGCAGCGAGTTGCAGGGCCTTTTCCATGACGGACTGATCACTCATCGAATTCCCCTCGCGCCAACTCCTGGCCCACGATCTGCTCCCACTCGATACAGACGGCCTTGACCTGTTCAGCCATGTCGTTGCCAGCGCCGCTCGTGCGCAACTCGGCCGCCTTCAAACTGTTGGTGAGCCAGGCGTCGCATTCCGCCAGGAAATCGGTCAGCGGTTTCAAAGTGGCGCCCCGACTCCGGGTGGCCGTGGCGATGGCGAGTTTCCGCCATTTGCTGTCGTCCGCGTTGTCCAGTTGCTGAAGGTCGCGCCGCAACTGGTCGAGGGCCTGGGAACTGAACTCCGCTGCCGTACTCAGCCGCTGGGGGAAGGTGTGCCGGAAGTCTTCCCCGCCTGGGAGAAGGCCGACGTTGCTGGCGAGCTTGAACGCCTGGTCGATGGCGGTCAGGGTGTCGTTGAGGCTCACCCCGGGTGGCATCAGCACGGACACCTGCCTATTGATCTCGCGGAGCGCGGCGTTCTGGTTCTCGATCAGGCTATCGATCTTCGTGAGCGGGACGTTGGCCGGATAGATCCACTTGGCCGCGGACGGAACCGACCGCCAAGCCCAGTCGGACGCCTGTCGGATCAGCGGAAGGACGCGACCGGTGTCGAGGATCCGGGTGGCGCCGGTCGCGCCCTGGCGGGCACCTAGCAACTGCCGGAGTTCCGAGACCAGGGTCGGACGAGCGATTCGGTGATTGTCGAAAGCGACCTTCCATGCATCGATCCGCAGAGCGGCATCGACCAACTGCCATGTAGCCCCGTCGTCGAAGGCGGCGGCCATCAGTTCCGTTTCGGTCATGGCCGGATGCGCTTGCCCAGCAATCGCAGCCCCGATCAGAGAGGTTCGGAGAGCTTCGGCCAGAAGTTCGCTGTCGCCGTCCCGGACCCGCAGGACCTCCTTGACCAGATCCCGCTGGTGCCGTTCGGCGATCTGGGCGAGGCGCCGCAGAGCCTTTTCGTTGCCCGGATCCTCCACCTTCGCATGGAGAGTGAGCAGTCGAGAGAAGAAGACAGCGTTATCGGCGTTGCGAACGAATCGGATCGAGGCGGCCCCGTTCTGCGCCTCGGCTGCCGCGTCCTGGATCGAGACCACCCTAGAACTGTTCGGCCACGCCGCTTTCTTGACGTCGGCGGCCGGTTCACCCATCAGAGGTGTGCTCCAGTCGCACCGGTTGATCACCGCTGTGCTGATGAGGCGGCGGATCTCCGAGGCGGTACCCTGAACCAGCGGCTGGTGACCGGCTTCCCATTGCTCAATTGCTGCCAGGTGCATGCGCAATGACTTGGGCCAGGCGGCCTTCGGATCTACCGGGCCGGGCTCAGGCATCGTCGGCTTGTCGGTCGTCTTGGCCGGTGGCGTGACGGCCGGTCGTTCACTGTGCGGCCGCACGGCGAGTGCGGGGATGGCGAAAGCGTCGTGGATGCCGGATTCGAGATTGACGATCTCTTCCGGCGCGTCGCCCCAGAACTCCAGAAGCAGAGCCCGCCGCGCGGAGTCGGCCGGGTCCGCCTCGTCGATACCGACCTTGACCGTCGCCCGCAGCGGCTTCTCGGTACGGACGGAAGGAAACTGCTCCCGGAACCGTGGACCCGGGAACGCGCCGGAGGCCATCTCCTCCGCGTCCTCGAGCACCGGCCGGATCACCCGGCCGATGATGCGTCGGGGGTTGAACGTGTCGCCCTCGTCCCGGCCAGGAGTGCTCCGGATGGCGCGGCGCAGGGCCGTCCAATTGAAGGGGAAGAGGCCGTGTCCACTCGCGGAGACACCGAACGCCTCGTGGCAAGACTCGCGGAACTGACAGTCAAGGCAGGCATTCGGTACCGGCGCGTTGTCAGTGACTCCTGCGGCCTCGAGCCGCTCGACGCCAATGCGTGCGGCATTCAGGTAGCGACCGACGAAATTCTCAGTCCGCTGCCGCCCCTCGGGGTCATCGTCGAAGTCGGTGTCCAAGTCATAGACGTACGGGGTGGTGGCCTCCATCCGGGTGACAACCGTCTTGGCCAGGTCGCGGTAGTAGCCGGAGGTGATCGCCATCAGCGTCCGTACGGGCGCGTACACCTGCTTGCCCTCGCGCACCCCGGCCTCGATCAGTACGTCGAGTAGATCACGCTGTAGGCCCTGGATGACCGCGAAGTCCTCGATCAGCAGGACAATCTCCTTGTCCTGCCGGCGGTACTCCTCCCGGATGGTCAGCATGGCGTCCTGCAGTCGGCCACCGAGCTTGAACACCTGCTGTACCGCGGTGGAGAGATTCTCGGTGATCAGTTCGGCCGCGGCCGCCTGGAGTTGCGGCCGGCTCATGATCATCGTGAGCAGCGCCCGTACCCGCTGGGCGGCCTCGTTCACGTCGCTGATGTGCGGCAGATCCTCCGGGGTGAACCGGGTCGGCCGGTCAGACTCGCCGTCGCCTCGGTCGTTGAGCAGGCTCGCCGCCAGGCGTGGGATCAACGACTGGGGATTGTCCGTGAGGTGGTGTCCGACGGCGACGTCTCGCAGCACCTCAGCCAGTTTACCCGGGCCGACCAGTGCCCGGCGGTGCGAATCGGTGCCCGGCTCCGCGACGGCGACCGCCTCGGCCAGCGTGAACAGCAGTTGCCGCTGGAGCGCCTTCTCGTCCATGCCGCTGGCGAGGTCGTCCACTTGGTTGCGGAGTTGAGTGAGCTTCTCGCTCTGGATGTCATCGCGCTCGAGCAGGATGCGCACTAGGGCGCGAAGACTCGTGCTCGCCTTGGGAATGTGGATGATCACCCGGTGGTCGGCCGGCAATCGCCGGGTGCGCTCGTAGACCCAGCGCACGAGGTGCGACTTCCCGGTGCCGGACTCTCCGATCACCGGCATGAGCAGCGCGCCGTTGCCCGGCTGCCGATTCAGGAAATCGTTGAGCACCTCCTCCTCGGTGACGGTGGCCCCGGCGACGTCGGCGAGGAGTTGCGGATCACGCCGGCGGATGGCCAGTGGCGCGTGGGTCGCCAGGAACACCGCGGTGGACGGGCTGACCGCCTCCGTGCTCAGCGTCGAGATCGCCGTGGAGACCGTCCAACACACCCGGTCCTTCAGATCAGACATGGATCACGTCTCCGATCTCGACATCAGTGAACAGTCCGACACCGCCGGCGGCGGCCGGATCGAGGTACTGGATGCCGTTGCTGGCGTCCGAGGCGGTGGTCAGTCTCAGCCATCCGTCCTCCTGGCCGCGCTGCAGCGCAAAGGCCATGCTGTCGGCGACCCCGCGTGGCCCGGTGGGCAGTCCCAGCGCCTCGCTGAACGCGCCGCCGGGAAAGACGGGAAGCGCATCGAGAAGACCGGAGACAAACGTTTGCCCGTCTAGCCGGGTACCCGGTTTCCACAGAGTCCGCACCACACCGCGGACCGCTCGGGTGGGATCCGGCACCAACCCGGGTGTGCCCTCCTCACCGAGCAGTTGCCAGTTCGCGAAACCGAGAGCGGGGGCCCAGTAGGTGAAGAGGTTCCAGCGTGTCTCGTTCTGGAGCGGGTTACCCAAGCCGTCGTCCAGGACCTTGTGCTGCTCACCGCCAAACGTCTTTTTCGTGACGGCCTCCGACTGGCTACCGCGGGTGAGGAACCAGCAAAGCGCGCGGAGAAGGTCCTTGCCGTCGGTCAGGGAGGGGTCGGTGGCCACCGCCTCGGGGGTGACTCGGGTCAGTACCCTCCACCGGACCAGGTCGTAGAAGGCGGCAATGTCGTCGCCGTTGATCTTTTCGAGCAGGGCGAGCTTGCCTTCGTCGTTACTCACCAGCCCCAGGCCTGTCGCCAGCCGGAGAGCCTTGTCGAAGACCTGCGCCGTGTCGGTGCCTTCCTTGAACAAGGTGGGCGGGCTGAGCAGGGCCTTCGCATCCGCCAGGGATTGCTTCCGGCCGGGCTGAGTGGCCAGGTGCCGTACCAGCGCCCAGAGCGGTCGCGGCAGTGACGATTCGACATTGATGAGCGCTACCATGCGGGGTCCTTCGAGAGGATGTCGAGCGGGATTGCCTTGTTCACGTATCTGAGCGGGGTACGGGGGCGCTCCGGGTCGGGCAGGTCCACCGGGTGGACAAGATAGGTCGGCGCTGTCCCGCTGAGGCGCACCCCCACCGCCTCTGGCAGCGAGGTGGCCGTGGGGTCGAGGACCCACAGAATCGGCCCCTGGTACGAACTGGCCAGACTCTCGTCGCTATCCATGACGATCGGGTAGGGCGCTGACCGGCGCTGTACTCTCGCCAGCAGGCCGAGCGTCAGTCCGGCCCCGCCAACCACCGCGCAACCCTGGCGGACGAGTTTCTCGATCAGGTCCGGCAGCAGGTCGGCAAGGTGTTCGCGCCGCGTCCAGTAGATGCTCAGCAGCGGGCTGCCACCCCGGTACCGGGCCAGCGGATCGGGTCGACCGGGCCAATCCACGCTTGCCGGCCACGGGCTGAGGCCGCGCCGGCGCATCCCGGTCGCCTTGTCGGCGTCGCGGTGCCTCCGGCAGTGCGGACAACTGCGGCAGGAGAGCGCCGTGGTCAGGATGCCCTCCTGCCAGTTCAGCCGGTAGTACTCTGCGAGAACCTCGGACACGCATCGTTCGCCGCGCAACAGCGAGACCAGTTGGTGCAGCGCCGCTCGCTGTTGGTCGTGCACCACCTGGCGCTGCGCACCGAGGCGCTCTTTGAAATACGCCGGGTCGTTGAGCTGACCGTCCCGCTCAGTAACCACCCGCAGGATGGCCTGGTGGCCGATGGTTGAATCGCTCTCCTCCTGATCGCGCCACCGGGCCGGCGCTTCCTGGCGGATAAGGCGGGCCTGCTCCATCAGGTTGAGCAGCCGGATGTTCCACTGGATGTTGCGGGCCGACTCCTCACGCAGATGCCGGGGCAACTCGGTCAGATCGATTTCGAGCATGTTATCTCCGACTGCCCGGGACTTCTGACGCATGGTGTGCCAGCGCACCCAGCCCAGGTCGTCGCCGATGAGAGTGACCCGATTGACTCTCT
Source organism: Polymorphospora sp. NPDC050346 (assembly GCF_040655695.1). Classification (NCBI taxonomy): domain Bacteria; kingdom Bacillati; phylum Actinomycetota; class Actinomycetes; order Micromonosporales; family Micromonosporaceae; genus Polymorphospora; species Polymorphospora sp. NPDC050346. The sequence continues at coordinate 58,628 of NZ_JBFAKM010000026.1, forward strand.
CGGCCAGGCTCCGGTCGGTCGGCGCGGTGGCCAGGAACGCCACGCACGGCCGTCCGTCCCGTCCACCCCGACCAACCTCCTGGTAGTAGCGGTCGATCGTCTCGGGCAGGCAGGCGTGCACCACGGAACGGACATTCGGCATGTCCACGCCCAGGCCGAACGCCGAGGTGCCGACCACAATGTCGTACCGGGTCACGGCGTCGCCGCCCGTGGTGTCATCGCCGCGCCATCCGTTGATCACCATGCGGCGTTCACTCTCGCTGGAGTCGCCGGTGAGTTGGGTGACCCGGCCGAAACCGGCCCCGCGCAGCCGGCTGGCCCAATCGGCGGCGTCCTGCCGCGTGGTGGTGTAGAGGATCAGCGGCCGGGGCAGCGCGCCAATCGCCCCCATGACCGCGTCGTCGCGCATCGCCCGGTCATCAAAGTCCTCGACGAAATAGATCGGCTCGGCCCGGGTCTGCGCGGCCCAGACCAACTCCACCGGGCTGGGGCCACCGAACGAATCGGCCAGCGTACGGACTTGAGAAGCGGTGAAGGTGGCGCTCATCGCCACGGTCACCACCTCCCGTCCCGCCGGGGCCGCCTTCAACCAGGTCCGGCGCTTGGCGGCAATGGCCTGAAACTCTGGCCGGAAGTCGTTACCCCACTGCTCGACGATGTGCGCCTCGTCGATGATTAAATGCGTCAGATGACCGGCTGCCGCAGCCACGTCAAGAGCGTGGCTCAGTCCGGTGGTAAGGGCCTCCGGCGCCGCGATCACCATGCGCTGTTGCCCGCTGCGGATGTCGCGGCGGATCGTCTCCTTGTCGGCGTCGCTGAGGCTGCCGGTGTAGGCGAACAGCCGTTTTGCCGCCTCTCGGTCACCCTGCTTGGCCAACTGGCGCCGCAGCCGCCGCTCCATGTCCAGCGCGAGCACGACGGTCGGCACCACCATGACCGTCACCCCGCCGTGGCGAGTCGCCGGGAGCGTGCTGGCCCAGGCCACCTCGGTCTTGCCCTGGCCGGTCGGCAGGCAGAGGATCACCGTGCCGCCGCCCGGCGCGGTGGCCAGCGTTCGGGCGGCCTCCCGCTGCCCGTACGACGAGTAGTGCCCGAAACCGAGCGCCTCGGTCCAGAACGGGTCGGCAGGGAGGTCCCGTTGCCGGTCCGACATCTCGGCGTAGACCTGGTTCAGGTCCTCCTCGGCCGCCGGCGTCGCGGAGTCCTTGCCCTCGGGCACCCATGGTTCGGCGCTGATGCGCAGACCGGCGGCGGTCGGGAGGACCGTGCAACGAGCCGACTTCCACTGCGTCTCGTCCGGAAGGCCGGGATCCCGGGGTACGAGCAGCGAGTCCCGTACTCCAGTGCGGGCCTGGTGCTCGATGAGAACCTGCCGGGTCAAGGCCGCCACGTCACGCCAGCGGGCAGCACCGGTACTCAGGCCGGCCAGCGCATCGCGCAACCGCCGGGACGTGCCCACCGCCTCGATCGCCCCGCCCTCCGGCCAGGCCTGCCAGATCGACTGCGCGGTACGCCAGTCATCATGGTGCACGTCTGATCCCCCATTGGTTGCCGCTGACGATGCATGTCGCGGCGACTATCCGAATCGTCGGGTGGCGAAGACCGTCGATCAGGAGGTCGGCCATATCAACATCGGTCAGGTAACTCTCAGTGTCGGACAGGAGCCGGCCGGCGGTCTGCCGTGCCAGCGCCTGTGCTCGCTGGACTGCCAGCCGGCGATGACTCTCCTCGTACGCGGCTGTGCTCTTCTCCCGTAGGCTCTCGCTGCCAGCGACAAGTTCGCGGGCGGTCGCCTCAGCCGTCCGTGCCGCTCGCGCAAAGTGGGCGAGGCCGCCGAATCCGTTGAGGACCGGGGCGATACGGTCGGCGTTGAGGTTGATGTCGCGGGGACCATACGGGGCGTTCAGCCAGGCGAGCAACTGCTTGTCGGAGACCCGTTCACCGGCGGTATCCACCCAAACCCGCTCAATATAGGGCGGGAGCAACAGGTCAGCATGGCGACGAATCGCATGCCGGGCATCCTCACTCGACTTGCTGTGTCCCAGGGCTGCCGTCAGGTCGGCCTCGACCACCACCTCGAACCCGAAATGCACCGTTTCCTGGGGCTGGCCGGGGCGCCACAGAGCGGACGCTTGCCCCCGGTCATCGATAGCCATGACCGAGCCGAGCAGTTCGACCAGGGGATTACCGATCCGGAAGAGCCGAATGCCGCTCCCCTGCATGCCGGCGCTCTGCAGGCTGATGTTGCGGTTGAAGGCTCCGGTCATGCTGCCGTCTGGCAACCGCCTGCGGGCCTGCGCCAGGATCAGCGGCGAGATCAGCGGCGGGGCGCTGCTGTTGAAGCCGAACTTGGCTACGCTGCCGGAAGGGGGATCCACGGTCAGGCGGATGCCGCCGCTGGTGTGGTCAGTGATCGCGCGTAGCGCCCGCTCGTGACGTTGCCATCCCTGTTCCATGCGGGCGATCGCCCGGGCGACCCGGAGGCCGTTGCGATCCTCGTGGATGGACTCCAGCGCGTCCATCGCCTCAATCTCGGTCCGCTCCCTGCGCAGGGCGGCGGCGACCTCGCTGGTCCGGTTGGTGATCGCGGTAGGACCGTCGAGCAGGGCGGCCTCCCAGATCTCCTCCTGAAGCTCGTCCAGCCGGTCCTGCAACGCCGACAGGGATCCGTCGAAGGCGCCAACCGCGTCGACCAGCAGTTCGCGCCAGGCGGCGCTGAACGACTCGTCCGGGCTCCCGCCCGACTCACAGTGCTGAGCGGCGGGCTCCTTACCCGCGCCGGACCAGCCGGCAAAGCGGTCGACCCGGCCCAGCCGCTGCTCCAGCCGGTTCGGTGACCAGGGCAGCCGCAGGTGTACGACGACGTCCGCCTCCTGCAGGTTCACCCCGTCCTCGCCGCTGTCGTCGATGATTAACAGGCTGGGTCCGCCCGAACGCCAGCTCGTCAGATCAGCCGCGATGTGCTGGCTGTCGCGGCCTCGGGTGTGGCGCAGGATCGACCACTTGGTGCGCAGCAACAGCAACGTGGCGAGCTCGTCCGCCAGCCGCCCGGGCCCGCAGAACAGGATCGGGCGCTGGGCACCCTTCAGCGCCTGGCCCAGCCTGCCGAGGAACGGCGCCGGAGCAATCGTCGTGGCAATCAGTTCGGTCAGCGTCTGACGCTCCGTCGGCAGCACTGGCACGTTGCTGAGCAGCGCCCGCTCCGATGCCGACAGCCCGGCCCGGTCCGCGGCTGCGGCGGTGCCGTCCAGCCGCCACCGTAGGGCGTCGATCAGATCATTGGAGAGCTCGTCGACCCGGCTGGCAAGAACCGCGAGCACCTGGCCGTAGCTGGCCTGTCCTTCGCCGTCGTGGTCGAGAAGCCATCGGGCGACTCGCTGCTGCCATTCGAGCAGGGCACCCTGCAACAACGCTGCACGCTGACTGCCGAACGCCAGGGTGAACGGCCGACTGCGGCTGCTGACTTCGAAGGGTATCAAGTCGTCGTCACGCGTCGACAACACGTCGGCGCGGCGGTGCCGGATCATTCGACGGTGCATCCGATACGTCTCGCTGATATGCGCGCGCAACACTTCCAACGCCTCGACCAATCGCGGCCGGTCCGCCTCTTCGTGCAGATCACCGAATTCCGTAAGGAACTTGCGCACCTCGTCCGCGAGCCGATTGAACGTCACGTCCTGAGGGATCTGCGTGGCGATTTCGCCAAGCACGTCTGGCAGCAGCATCTCGAACTCGGCGTTGAGACCGTGGACGGCATTGGCGAGCAGTCGCCGATCCTCGAAACGAGCCCGGAACTGCTCCAGATCGGACCACTTGTAGAGGGTAGGATCGAGCAAGTGTAGAAGGCCGAGGTGCTGTTCCGGGCGAGCCGCGGCGGGTGTCGCGGAAAGAAGGATCAGCCGGGGCACCGAGTGCGCCAGAGAAGCCAACTCCAGGTAGGGCGTCTCCGTCGGATTGCCCGCCCGCGTGAGATTGTGCACCTCATCGACGATGACCAGGTCGAAGCCGTGGTACTCACGCCAGCGTGCGGGAGTCTCATGCTGCCCGATCCGAATCTCGGCGTTCGGGAAGTCGTCGATGAAGAACTTGGTACGGAGTTCAGCGCTCCACTGGCGGCGTAGGACGTCCGGTGCGAGCACGGCAATCCGGTCCGACGGATGATCGATAAGGTGCTGGCGAAGGACCAGTCCAGCTTCGATGGTCTTCCCAAGGCCTACTTCATCCGCCAGCAGGTACCGCTGCACCGGGTCGGTAAGCACGGTCAGAGCGGCGTCCACCTGGTGGGGGTAAATCTCGATGGCGGATGAAACCAGAGCCGAGAAGTTGGCCGATGCGGCACGTTGTCCCATCAGGCTGTACAGCATCGGAATCCGCGCGTCCCGGAAGTATCCCGACTCGTTCGCGCCGGCCGCGAGTACCTCTACTGGTGACTGAATCGGCCTATTCCACCGTACGTACAGTTCCTCGACGGGAATCTGAAGATCGAATTCCCGATTGGGCAGGCGAACCGCATAGCGCTGCGGGCCGCCACCCACAACGCGCCCGGCCTGCCAGGCACCGCTGCCGTCCTCCCCTGGCCAGTACACCCGCGTTTGCAGCGGCAGGGTGACGATCTGACACTGCTCCGCAGGGAGCGACCATTTCCGAGCGACCGGCTGCGCGGCTGACTCAAAAGACTCGACAAGCAGGCGTCCCCCGTCGTAAGCACGAATCTTTGCAACGCCGGGAATGGTAGGGTGTTGTACGAATTGTCCCGTAGGGTAGCTAGCGAGGAGCGATGGCACAGGGTCAGCGTAGCGAAGACCTCGAGAGTTGCTGATCAGCAAAACGCCTCCCGCCGGCTATCTGAACGTCATCATTAGGTGCGCGCATTCTAGGAGATCTACCCGAAGGTGCAGGCGTGTCGCACGCCCTCCTGCGGTCTAGCGCAAACCGCTGGTTCCGCGGCGCCGGTTGGATCAGATGGATTGTTTAGGTTGCCATTCCCGAGCGGAGTGGATCTCAACTCGGTTGCCGGACGCACTGTTCACCGACTTCGCGGGCGCCATATTTGCGGCCACTCAGGGGATGTCCACCTCAATCACAGCAAGGGAGCCCATCGGTATCGGCGAGTACGTATGCACCTCCGGAGTCGGTTGACTGGAACGGGATGCCCGAGATACGTCCGACGCATCCTCCTGACACTGAAAGGCACTTCTGGCAACGGCCGTGCCACTGCAGCCGGAGCAGCTACCTACATGTTCGGGCGGACACAGCGGGCCGAACGTCCTGCGGGTGTGGCATGAGGATCTCCCATGACGGGTCGGAGGTTGCCAGCGTGGCGACGTTCCCTTGACGCTGTTCATGTAAGCAAAACAAGGAAACACTGTCAACAGACAGTATGACCACCGGCCATGTACACTCCCGACGTGCTTCAGAGAGCAAGAGTCACCGCAGCTGACATAGCCCGCCTTGCGGGAGTTGGCCGAGCTGCGGTCACTAACTGGCGGAAGCGGTATGACACTTTTCCCGCCCCGGCCGGCGGCACTGCCACATCTCCGCTCTTCGACTTGGACCAGGTTGAAGCGTGGCTCGCCGAGCAGGGGAAACTGCCTGCGGTCGCGGATGAGGATCGGCTCTGGCGCAACTTGCTCGCCACGGTCGGCGACGCTGCCGAAGCCTTGGCCGTTGCGGGAGAACACCTCCATGGCATACGTCCGTCGCTCGACCCGCGCCTAGAGCCTGAGCTAGCCAGACTGGCCGACAAGCACGGCGCGCGGACAGCTTTTGAGGAACTCTGGAAGCGCTTCGCCGATCTGCCTGGACAGCGATCTGTCACGACCCCGGACGCTCTGGCCGACCTCATGGTCGCCCTCGCTCGTCCCCATGGCGGAACGGTTCTGGATCCCGCTTGCGGCACCGGGCGCCTGCTGCGCGCGGCGGCCAGAGCCGGCGCAACCAACGTGTACGGCCAGGACAATGATCCGGCCGCCGGCCGCCTCGCGTCACTCTGGCTGGCGATCAACGATGTACCAGGCCAGGTCGCCATCGATGACTCTCTGCGCCGAGATGCCTTTCCGGACCTCACCGTCGAAGCCCTGGTGTCGAACCTGCCGTTCGGTCTCACCAACTGGGGGCACGAAGAACTGACCTATGACGCTCGCTGGCTCTATGGAGTTCCCCCTCGCACTGAACCCGAACTCGCCTGGGCGCAACACGCGATCGGCCATCTCAAACCCGGCGGCCGCGCCGTACTTCTCATGCCACCGTCGGCTGCGAGCCGACGGGCAGGCCGCCGCATCCGCTCCGAACTGCTGCGCAGGGGATCAATCCACGCGATCATCGCGTTGCCGCCCGGGACCGCCGCCCCACAAGCAATCAGCCTCCACCTCTGGATCCTGCAGCGCGCGACTCAGGTGAGCTCGAACGTCTTGTTCGTCGACGCGACCACGGAACATCTCGACTCCGCACCTCAGCGCATCGCCGAGGCTGTCGATCGCGGTGCAGCCAGTACCATCGCTTACACGGTCCCTACCGTCGATTTACTCGACGAAGAAGTGGATCTTACTCCCGGCCGACACGGTCCGGCGGGCGCATCGGGGATGACTCCGGCCGTCGCACTCCGCGAAAGCCATGAACGTCTAGTCGACATGATCGAATCTTTTCCCCGCCTGCTGCCCGCGTTGCTTCCGGCAGATGCCGCCGCTAGCCCGTTGCCCATCGTTGGAATCGCCGAACTGATACGTACCGGACGTCTCAGCCTGCTCGGTCCGGTCCGTGTCAGTTCAGCCGACACCGATCAGGTGGTTGAACTTCCGGTGCTGACGAGCGACGACGTGGTGGCGGGCCGATCTGCGTCAGGACGCTTGGAGCCCTCCCTCAGCCCGCAGATTCCCGTGAAACCGGGCGACGTGGTGGTCTCCACCACTAGCGCTGGACTGGTGGCGCGGGTCATCACCGACGATGCGGCGCTGCTCGGCCCCAATCTGTCCCTGCTCCGGTGCGTGCCAGGTGAACTTAACCCCTGGTTCCTCGCCGGTTACCTACGCACCTCGGCCAACTGGCGGCAGGCCGCCAGTTCCTCTGGATCTCAGCGGTACGACGTGCGTAAGGCCCAGATCCCGCGGATTCCCCTCGACGAGCAACGTCGACATGGCGCGGTATTCGAGAAACTCCAGCGGTTCGACGACGCCGTTCGATCGGCATCCGTGCTCAGCGGAGAGTTGCCTCGTCACGCCGCTGATGGCCTGGCCGCCGGATTACTCTCGCCCGGCGAGAACGAGACAGGCTGATGGAGTTGATCATTATGCATACGCGAGGATAGCGATCGGGGCATCGACTGGTGACCGCTGGCGAATAACTCGACCGACGGGCAGGACGGGGGAAGACATGCCGACGCGAAAACTCGGCGGCGGGCGGTATGAACTGCAGAGCCCGATCGCGCGCGGTGGAATGGGAGAAGTCTGGCTCGGCCACGACGCGGAATTGGATCGCCAGATGGCGGTCAAGTTCGTTCGAGCCCCGCATGGAGATCTAGAAGAGGAATACATCCGTCGGTTCTTTCGCGAAGTGAAGATTGCTGCGCGGCTGGAGCATCCCGGTGTGCCCGCTGTCTACGACACAGGTATCGATCAGGACGGCCGTCCCTACATGGTAATACAGCGCGTGCACGGCATCAGCGTCGCTGATCTCATCGCAGAGCAAGGGCCACTGCCCGTCGGCTGGGCCGCCACCATCGCCGCGCAGTCATGCGCGGTCCTTGTCGCCGCACATGCGGCATCCCTCGTGCATCGCGACCTCAAACCCAGCAATCTCATGTTGGAGTCGAACGGTTGCGTCAAGGTCCTCGACTTTGGTCTGGCCCTGGCGCCTACCCTCGCCGATTTCGCCCGTATCACCCTGACCGGCCAGCCGATCGGCACACCCGCCTACATGGCGCCCGAGCAGGTTCGAGCCGGCCTCAGCGAACCCGCCACCGACCTGTACGCGCTCGGCTGCACTCTGTACGAGATGCTCACCGGTGGCCACGTATTCACCGGCCCGACCACTTACTCGGTGATGACGCAGCACGTCGGCGAGGCTCCGCCCCGGCTGCGGTCGGCGCGCCCGGATGTCCCGGCCCCGTTGGAGCGGCTCGTCCTCGACCTGCTGGAGAAGCGGCCAGAGGATCGTCCCGCCAACGCCGCCGAGGTCTACCAGCACCTCCTGCCCTTCGCTGAAGACCTCGGTTCTCTTCCGGGGGCTCTTGAACCGCCCGGCGTGCCGAGCCCGGTCCGGATGTATGCCGAGTTGGTCAGCCGGATATCGCGTTCGGCTCAGAACCAGGCGCCGACCGCCCCGACACACGGGCACCGCGAGTCGGGAATCGCCGACGCCGCAGTCACCCGGCGAGATCTGGCGGAGGTGCGCGGCGAAGCCCAGAACCTGATCCGTGACTCGCGGTTCAGCCAGGCCGCCGAGGTCCTCAACGCCGCCGAATGGGCTGTCCGGCAAGCTTTCGGCGACACTGACAACGAGGTGCTGTCTATCCGCTATGACCTGGCCAACGCTCTGTTCGACGGCGGTGACTACCGTCGCGCCGCGCCGGTCTACCAAGCGCTCGCCGCCGACATGCTGGCCGGTGGCATCGGCCCATCCGACCGGGTCTTCGACTGTCGTGTGAAGGAGGCAATCTGTCAGGCCATGACCGGCAATGCAAGCCAGGCTCTAAAGCAGCTCGAGATGTTACTTTCCTACCGGCGCGGCGCCTTTGGCGGCGATGATCCGCGTACGCTCGAACTTCGCAAGCAGATTGCCCTCCTTCAACTGCGGTCCAGCCAATATCTGGCGGCCCGGCAGACTCTGGCCAGTCTCCTTACCGACGTTCGCCGGCTACCGACCAGCACCCGGCCAAGCCCGGCCGAGGTGGAAGACATACTGGCATCAATCAGCACGGAGCCGAAGTAGATCTGGGAGCGCCCCGGGTTTGCTTGACCCGCAAAGTCGGTGGCATCCGTACGGGACCGGTTCGGCCCATCCCGGCGAGCAGGTAAAGCGACTGGTCGTGGCCGTGACCAGCCTGCCGCCTACGGCAGCCGCGCCTCCGACGTATCCGCTCAGCGGAGGCGGCCCCCGTGCCCGGCGAGTGCGGCCATGACCGCGTCCAGGGACAGGTCCGCGGCGCTGGTTAGTAGCAGGTCCGCAGCCGCAAAGCGGGCGTGGTCCGCATGTGGGTTCGGCACCGCCACGCAGCGCAGCCCGGCCGCGTGCGCCGCCGCCACGCCGTGCGCGGTGTCCTCGAACCGCGCCCGCAGCCCGGCCTGGTCGAGCATCGCACCCACGTGGGTGACCGGGGAACTGCTCGCCGCCGCGAGCCGCAGCCCCAACTCCGCGGCCCGGTCCAGCCAGCCGACGATGCCCGGCGCCGGCTCCAGCGCCGCGTTCAGTTTCGCCCGGTACGCCATCCGTAGTGCGTGACTGGCCTCGCGGTCGTAGACCGTTGCCGCAAACGCGGCGTACCGCGGCTCGTTCGCGTCGCCGCCGTGGTCGGCGAAGAAGCCGGCCAGGTCGAGTTCCAGGCCGTGCCGCCGCCACTCCCAGCGCCAACTCTCCAGCAGCGTGGTCTCCGTGTCCCTCGGCAGGCCGTCGAAGTCGAAGATGAGCGCCTTGACCGTCATCGCGGCATATCGCAATCCGATTTCCGGGGCCGTGCGGCTGGCGTGGGCACCCGCCGCGGTGAGGTTCGGTCAAGGCAGATGACCGGGCCGGAGCAGCACGTGGATACAAGGTCGCGTGCGCGGATCTGCCACCAACCAATCGTTGGTAGTCGATGAAAGCGACCGCCTATTCGACGCCCGATCGCATCCTCGCCAACGACGCACACGCTACGGCCGGCTTGTCACCGTGCACCGGCCGATCCGTCCGGCGGCGCCTGTATTCAGGCGAGATCAGGCAGATCCACGAAGCCGCCCGGTGCCACATGGACCTGCCGCACCATGGCGGAACCGCCTGCCCGCTCGCGCCACCGGCGGTCGTGGGTGACGGTGAGGACGGCGCCGGGGTAGTCGCGCAAGGCTTCCTCCATCTGCTCGAGAAGTTCGGGAGCCAGGTGGTTGGTGGGCTCGTCGAGCAGGAGGACGTCGCTGGGACGGGTGACGGCGAGCGCGACTTCAAGGCGTCGGCGCTGCCCGACCGACAGTTGTGCCACCTGCCGTTGCAGGTCGTCGGGGTGGAACAGCCCGAGCCGCAGCAGTTCGTCGGCGGCGTCGTCCCGGTATGCGCCGGTGGCGGTGGCAAAGGCGTCGAGGAGCGCCGCTCGAGAGCCGTGTGTGATGTCCTGCCGCAGCCAGGCGATGCGAACGCCGGGTCGCTGCCAGAGGTTTCCCCGCTGTGGTACGAGCTCGCCCGCCAGCACGTGCAGCAGCGTCGTCTTCCCGGCGCCGTTGGGTCCCGAGATCAGCAGCCGGTCCCCGGCCGACACCTCGAGCGCGTCCAGCCGCAGCCTCGGCCCGTCGACGTCCAGGCGGACACCCTCCGCACGGATCAGAACGGCCTTCTCGTCGGCGACGCCGGCGGCCGGCTCGGTGAAGGTTGGTGTGAACCGGAGAGGGTCGGCGGGTCGCGGTGCGGGGTCCGTGCGCAGCCGGGCGATCCGCTCCTTCGCCATCCGGATACGCCCCATCGCGCCGTGGTCCCGGCCGCGTGCCCGGAACGCTCCGTGGCCGAAGGACCCACGTTCCAGTTTTCGCGGTATGGCGTCGAGCCGGAAGGCGTTGGCGGTGACGAGGGCCTCCTGACGTGCGAGGTCTTGTCGCCATGCCTCGTACTCCTCCAGCAGCCGCCGCCGTTCGTTCGCGCGTGCGGTGAGGTATCCGGCGTAGCCGTCGCCGTATCGGCGCAGCGCGCCGCCCTCGACGTGCACGATGTCGGTCGCGAGACGGTCCAGGAGTACGCGGTCGTGGGTTACGACCACCAGCGCGCCGCGGTGCACGGCCAGGCGTTCCTCCAGCCAGGCGATGCCGGCGTCGTCGAGATCGTTGGTCGGTTCGTCGAGCAGCAGCAGCTCCGCCTCGGACGCCAGTGCCGCGGCGAGCGCCAGTCGCGCCCGCTCGCCGCCGGAGAGCGTGTGTACGGGCCGGGAATGGTCGAGGCCACCCAGCCCCAGCCGATCAAGGCCGGCATCGACTCTTCGGTCGAGTTGATACCCGTCGCGGGCCTCGAATCGGTCCATGGCGGAACTGAGCTGCGCGAGCAGCACGGCTCGCTCGTCGGGGCCCGCCTGCGCCAGCCGCTCAGCGGTGCGCTGAATCTCGGCCTCGAGTTCACGGATGTCGGCGAGCAGGTCGTCGAGCGCGTCCGTGACGGTCGCGCCGGGCCGGAACCGGGGTTGCTGTTCGGCGAACGCGATGCCGCCGGGCAGTTCGACCGCCCGCTCACCGGCGGTCAACTGCACGGTGCCCGCGAGTACGCGCAGCAGCGTCGACTTACCGGCGCCGTTGTCGCCGATGACGGCGATTCGTTCGGCCGGGCCGACCACGAGATCGATCTCGGCCAGGACGACCCGCTCGGCGAACCGGACGGTCCCGCCGCGAATCGCACACACCCGGTGCTGCCGGGACGGGGAAGGGGAAGTGTGGGTCACGAGAGCTCCTCCCCGCGACGCGCAGGCGAAAATGGCTGCCGTCGCGGAAGACGCGCTTGATCGAGCGCGCGGATGTACGGGAACCTCGCGCGGCCAGCGATGTGGCTGGGCAGCGCGCATAGGACCCGCCGCGGAGGAGGCTCGACGCGGCGTCCCGTACTAAAGCTTCAGCGTACCCACGATCATTACGGTAGCAGAGCCGGCCCTGCCACGAACGGATTAGCGGTGGCGGCCGGGGCGTCCACGGCCAGGCCCGTCTTGCCCCGATGTCAGGCTATGTGCGGACCGGTGGCTGCCGGTCTTTACCCAACCTGGACTACCATCCAGCCGGGTCGTGTGCCCCTCGTGATGCCCCCGGAGTCAGGCGTCGTGATCTGCCGTCGACCGCCGTCACGGGAGCCAGCCACTGTCTGCCCACGGGTGGCGGCGCAGTGCGCCGAATGGTTGCCGACGACGATGCCGCTCAACGTGCAGCGGCGTCAGCGACGATCGCCTGAAGTCGGGCTCGGCATTCGGTGACGAACGCGGGATACGTCTGCCAGTAGTAGGAGACTCCGCTCACGCCGACCGCGACGGCCCAGGCCCTGGCGCGAGCCCAGGTCCGATCGTCAAGGTTCAAGGCGTTCCAGTAGGCCTGCCGTGCCTGGTGCGGCAGGTCCCAGACGGTGGAGTGCTCGGCGTCGGGATAACCGACCGACAGTCCCCCGAAATCGATGACCGCGTGAAGGGCGCCCTCCTGTACGAGGAGGTTGGTGGGCTTGAGGTCGCCGTGGAGCCATACGTGTGGCACGGAGGGCTCGGGCAGGGCGAGCGCGTCGTCCCACAGCCGTTTCAGGGCGTCGACATCGAGTTCTCCACCGATCATGGTCCGGCAGTCTTCGAAACACATGCTGATCCACTGGTCGCAGGCCTGCAGGCGGCCGCCGCGGTACCAGCTGAGATCGCCTGTGTGAGTGGCTCCCATCAGGTCGATGGTGTGGAGTTCCCGTACGAACGCCGCCAGGTCGGTTCCGAAGGCGGCCCAGTCCTGGACGGTGTCCGGCTGGGCCTCGTTCCCGTCGAGCCAGCGGTAGACCGACCAGGACAGCGGGAATGCCGTGGTGGGCGTGCCGGCATGGACCGGCTCCGGGATCGGACACGCGAGCAGCGGCGCCAGACGGGGAAGCCATTCCTGCTCCTTCCGTACGGACCGCGCCTTGTCAGCCGTTCGCGGAAGTCGCACGAGCAGATCGTCACCCAGCCGGTACATCACGTTGTCCGTGCCCGCACCCGCCGTCGCCAACGACAGGCCGGCCCACTCCGGGCACTGCGCCTCCAGCAGCGACCTGACAACCGCCTCGTCGATCGGAACCTCGTTGTCGTGCAGCGTCACGTCGGGGATCTTTCCGATGAATGTCGGGGCAAGCCAGTGATTTCGCGTGCTCGACATGTCGGTACCGGTAGCGCAGCATGTGCCCATGGGTTTCGATCTTGTCGTGCTCGCAGTTGGCCAGGGCGCGACCGATGCCGAGATACGGGTTACGGCGGACCGCTGTCGCAGCCTGCATCACCCCGAGGGCGACTTGGACGAGCGCATCGTCGGGTTCTACGAGACCCTCCGCGTCCGGTACCCGGACTTCTCGCCCCACGATCAGGACTCTCCATGGATGACGACTCCCCTTGACATCGGCATCGATCACGTCAGCATGTGCCTGAGCTTCGGCGAACGCAGCGACCCGGCATTGCGGCTGGTCGACGAACTCGCCCAACGGCACGAACTCACCGTCTACGACCCCCAGGAGGGGAAGGTGACGCGTCCGGCAGACGTACGAAAGCCCCGGGATCCAGTGATCCTGACATTGATCGATGAATTGCGGCCGTAGGCATCACGCACCCGGCGACAGGCTCGGATGCATCGCGATCAGCGGCGGAGCCCCACAGGCCCGCGGCCGGTGAGCGCCGCTGACAAGGGGCGGGCCCGACGATCCGGCCAGCGGGACGCGGGCCAGGCGCTGCCCGGCGTGGGTCGGGGCACTATCGTTCTGGCGTGCACATCCGTTTCGACGTCCCGGCGGATCCCGCCTACCCAGGCCGCGTGGCCGCTGCCCTCAGCAGTGTTCGGCTGCGCAAGTACGGATATATCGGCGCAGTGCTGGCGGCGGTCGGTGCGATCGGTCTCGCCGTCTCGCGGGGGTCCGCGTGGGGCGACCAGGTCTCGCTGCTGTGCATGCCGATGGTCATGGGTGGCCTGCTGTCGATGCTGTACGCGCCGTGGGTACGGTGGCGCGCCCAGCGCCGCTCCAGTGGCTACGCCGTCGAGGGCGCCTACGACATCACCGACGACAACATCATGATGCGCAGCGGCTCGGAGTCCGGCGGCATCGCCTGGGACGGGGTCGCCCAGGTAACGGACACCCCTGAGTTCTGGATCGTGTACGTCGGCCGGATGCCGGCGACTGTGATCCCACGCCGCTTGATGTCCGCCGAGGATGACGAGACGTTGCGAGCCTTCATGGCCAAACGTGGGCTGCTCCAGTCTCAATGAACTCATTTGCCCCACGCCGAGCGTGTGGGCTCGCGCTGCCGAGCCCAGCGACCAGGAAGGCCGCGGCTCGGCTCCTCGACCAACGTGGCGACCACCCCGCCGACCGCTCTGGTGCCGGCGTACGCCATCGTCAGCCAGCGGCGCAGGCCAGCCTGTCAAGGTACGGGTCGGCCTTCAGTAGATCGATAGCAGCCACTCAGGGGATCATCCGGCATCGCAGCCCTGACGGCAGCCGCAAAGCGTGCAGGTCCACCTGTTGAAAGCCGGCTTCGGTATCCGCATCTGCCCGGATGGCGTGCGGCGTCTGCCCACGGCGGAATGTCTTGAATTCGGAGGCGACGGTTGGCGAGGCTCAGGGTGTGCCTGAGCTGATGGACATCGCAGTCGGGGAACTGCACTTCTCCCTGCGAGTATGGCAAGCCGCCGACATGGACAAGACGCCCACCGTACTGCTCCATGCCACCGGAAAGACCGCCTGCGACTGGGACGTGATCGCCTCGGGCCTTTGTGCTCAGCGGACGGTGTACGCCGTCGACCTGCGCGGCCATGGTGCCAGCGGCTGGCCCGGCACATACAGCCTAAAGTTGTTCACGCAGGACGTCATCGGCATCCTGGACCGGCTACACATCGGCGCGGTGGACCTGGTCGGCCATTCCCTCGGTGGTCTGGTGGCTTGCGAGGTCGCCGCCGAACGGCAGGGACACGTCCGCAAACTCGTGCTTGAGGACATCGGTTACCCGCACCCTCGACCGCCGGGGCTTCCCGACCGTCCCGCAGGGGATCTGCCCTTCGACTGGCACATGGTGGAGCAGATCCGACCCGAGATCGACGATCCAGATCCGGGGTGGGCCGACATCGTCGCCCGGATCACGGCACCCACCCTGCTCATCGGGGGAGGAACAGCGAGCCCGTTCCCCCAGGAGCACCTCGCCGAACTCGCCGATCGCTTGGCCGACGCCCGGCTGACGACGATCGCGGCCGGCCATCTGGTTCACCAGACTGCTCCGGACGAGTACCTCAGGGCCCTGATCGCATTCCTCACGGAGTGATCGGCGCCCATCCGCTGTTGCCGGCAGCGGGCTGGCTCCACGTGTCGGTCAGCCGACGAGCTGGTCGCGGCGGCGGGTGAGGTAGGCCCGCTCCGCAGGGTTGCCGGCGAGACCGATGGCCCGGTCGTACGCCGCCCGCGACTCGCCGCCGCGTCCGAGTCGCCGCAGCAGGTCGGCGCGCGCGGCGTGGAAGGCGTGGTAGCCGTCGAGGACTTCGGCGAGCCGGTCGATCTCGGCGAGCCCCACGCCGGGGCCGTCGACCTCGGCGACCGCGACCGCCCGGTTGAGCCGCACGATCGGCGAGGGGTCGAGCAGCACCATGCGGCCGTAGAGGGCGACGATGGCGGACCAGTCGGTGTCTCGGGCGGTCGGGGCGTTCGTGTGGACCGCGTTGATGGCGGCCTGCAGCTGGTAGCGCCCGGGTGGGTCACCGCCGGCCGCCACCGCCTCGATCCGCTCGCGGACCAGGGCGTTGCCTTCGGCGATGAGGGTGCGGTTCCATGCGCCGCGGTCCTGCTCGTCGAGGGTCACCAGCTCGCCGGTGCGGGACACGCGCGCCAGCCGCCGGGCGTCGGTGAGGAGCATCAGGGCGAGCAGGCCGGCCACCTCGCCGTTGTCCGGAAGAAGAGCTCGGAGCAGGCGGCCGAGGCGGATCGCCTCGTCGGTGAGGTCGACGCGCGTCGGGTCGTCCCCCTCGCTGGCGAGGTAGCCCTCGTTGAAGACGAGGTAGACGACGGCGAGCACCCCGGCGAGCCGGTCGCGGATGTCGTCGGCCGAGGGCACCCGGTACGGGATGTGTGCCGCCTTGATCTTTGCCTTGGCTCGGGTGATCCGTCGCGCCATCGCGGTCTCCTGCACCAGAAAGGCGCGGGCGATCTCGGAGACGGTGAGGCCGCCGAGCAGGCGCAGGGTGAGCGCCACCCGGGCCTCCATCGCGAGCGCGGGGTGGCAGCAGGTAAAGAGCAGCCTGAGCCGGTCGTCTTCGACCGGGCCGGTCGGCTCGGGAGGGGTGTCGTCGTACACGATCCGGGCCGCCTGGTGCTTGGCGTCGCGCTGCGACTCGCGACGGAGCTGATCGATCGCCTTGCGGGTCGCGGTGGTGGCGAGCCAACCGCCGGGATTGGGCGGTACGCCCTCGTGCGGCCACCGCTCCGCGGCCGCTACGAATGCCTCGGCGGTCGCTTCCTCGGCGACGTCGAGGTCGCCGAAACGGCGCGCGAGGCTGGCGACCAGCCGCGCCCACTCCTCGTGGTGGACGCGGATGATCGCCTGCTCGACGGTGGGACCGGTCACGGCTCCAGCAGCGTTCGGACGGATTCCCCGGTTCGGAAGGGACGCACCTCGACCGTGCCGCGGCACGCTTTCGACCCTTCGGCGGCAAGCGCCAGGGCCACGTCGAGGTCGGCCGCCTCGATGACCCAGAAGCCGCCGAGGTGCTCCTTCGTCTCCAGGTAGGGCCCGTCGGTGAAGGTCGGCTTCGCGCCCTGGCCGTCGACGGTGGTGGCCGTCTCCGCGGGCTCCAGGCCGTCGGCGAAGACGAGGTGACCGTCTCTCTTGAGCCGCTCGTTGAAGGCGCCGGTGTCGGCGAACGCCTGCAGCATGGCCTCCTTCGAGGGGTAGGTGCCGAACTCGGTGTGCTCGGCCGGTCCGTAGACGGACAGCAGGTATCTGGGCACCGTGCTCACCTCTTCCCGGAGTCGCTACGCCGGGTCTGCCCGGGACCTCGGAACCGGTGCACCTCCTGCGGCCAGTCGAGCACGGTCGCGAGCCTGCCGGCCCAGTATCGTGCCGCCGCGTCGTCGGGCACGTCCACGACGACGAAGCCGCCGAGGTGCTCCTTGGTCTCGACGTACGGGCCGTCGGTGAAGACGGGCTTGCCGTCGACCGGCTCGACACTGCAGACCGCGGTGGACCGGTCGAGCCCGCCGTTGGTGAAGATCAGGACACCGTCGACCTGCATCTCCTCGATCACGGCCCGGACGGCCGTGGCCTTCTCGCGCAACTCTTCCGCCGTGTGCTCGGGCACCCACTCATCGTTGAAGGTGATCATGTACTCCGTCATGGTCGTCTCCTCTCGGTCCCCGGACGAGGGCCTTTCCCGACTCCTCGCGTGCGGCCCGGCCGACCGCCGCACCAATTCCACGAGCGGCTGCCCCTTGATACGACACCTTCCCGGAAATTTCTTCTCAAGACAGTCCCTGCGTAGTGACCGAGGACAGGATCAACCTTCGCCCTTCGACCGGTACGCGGTCGCACGCGATAACCCGGTGACGTCGCTGGTCGTTTCCGCGAAACTGCCGATGTGGAAGAGGTCGAGGTCGTCGTCGCTCATCACGGGTGCGCGACCCTGCGTGTCGGTGACGTGTTCCTGAAGATCGACGCCGATCAGACGCGCACCGACGTCGAGGTCGAGGCGATGGCTCTGGCGCCGATCCCGACTCCGCAGATCCTGTGGCGGAAGCCGCCCGTGCTCGCGCTCGCCGCCCTCCCGGGGAGGGCACTCGGCCGCCTCGGCGAGCCGTCGGCCGCGTCGTCGGAGGCGTGGGCCGCGGCGGGTGCCGCCGTACGGATGCTGCACGACGCGCCGCTGCCGCCGTGGCCCGGTCGGAGCCTCGACGAGCTCACATCGCGCCTCGACGGCGAATGTGAGTGGCTCGTCAGGAACGGTGTCCTACCCGCCGACCTGGTCACCCGCAACCGTGAGGTTGCCGAGGCCGCGCTCCGGCCGTACAAGCCGGTGTTCATGCACGGCGACCTGCAGGTCGCCCACGTGTTCGTCGACGGTGACGAGATCACCGGCGTGATCGACTGGTCCGAGGCGGCGCAGGGCGATGCTCTGCACGACCTCGCCATCTTGACGCTCGGGCACGAGGAGCACCTTGGCGACGTGGTGGCCGGGTACGGCACCGACGTCGACCTCGACGTGATCCGCGCATGGTGGTCGTTGCGGAGCCTGCTGGCGGTCCGCTGGCTGGTCGAGCACGGCTTCGACCCGTCCTCGCCCGGCTGCGAGGTCGACGTGCTGAGGTCCCGAATGTGAGGACGCACCAGCCCGGCGCCCACGAGCGCGTTCTGCCGCATCGAGCGGGTCACCTCCTCCAGCGCCTCGTCATCCGGCCGGGCGTGTACTGGCGGGCGCCGATGTGCTGCTCGTGGGCCTGTTCTCGGCGAAGGACAGGGAGTTCGGTGCGAAGCTCGATCGGCTGGCGGCTTCGGTGACGGCACATGGTGGGCGGGTCGTGGGTCGGCACGTACAGCGGCGGGGCGTTTCGCACGGCGGCGCGGCCAGGATGACCGAGCCGTTCTCGCGGCGGACACTGGTCAGCCCCGGCAAAGCGCGCGAAATCGCGCAAGCGGTGCGGGTTGCGGATGTTGGTGTTGCGGTGTTCGTGAACCCGCTCACGGAACACCAACGAGCTGTCCTCGGCGACATGTTCGGATGCCTCGTGATCAGCGGCGAGGATCTTGCCACCGTAGATCGGTGAGCCGCCGACGTATGCCGCTGGGCGGGCTCACCGACTGGGTCACGGGTTGACTCACGGTGTGAGTGCTGGTCGTTGCGCGGTACGGGCCAGTACCGCCGCGTCGGTCAGGTGATGTCGCGGCGCATGGAGACGATCACGGCGATCGCCGAGGCGGTCAGCGCGTACGCGGTGAGTAGGAGGGCGCCGGCGGCCGGTGAGAGGAGTTGGACGACGTCACTGCCGACTTGTTCGGACATGGCGTCGGCGAGGTAGGTGAAGTCGGTCAACGCGGCGGTGGCTCCGCCGGGCAGGACCGGGTAGAGCGTGTTGACGCCGGGAATCATCATGAACACCGGCTCACCCAGGTACAGATAGCCGATCACGACGCACAGGGCCGCGACCTGGTTGCGGATGAGGGCGCCCATGCCAACGCCGATGAGGAGATACACCACCATCGCGAGGGCGATGCGGGCGAGTAGCGCCAACACGGTGGCGGCTGGCAGACCGAGTGAGACGCCGCGAACGGTGGCGACGGTGAACAGGGCCAATGCGCCCGTACCCGCGAGGATCAGCCCGTAGGCGAGGCCGACGACCGTGTAGGTGGCCAGTTTGGCGGCGAGTACCTGACCTCGGCGCGGCGCGAACATGAAGGTGACAGCGGCCGTGCGGTGCCGGTACTCGGAGGTGACCGCGAGGGTGCCGGCGGCGGCCGGCACGAATGCCGTGTAGCCGAGGATGCCGAGGATCGAGCGGAGGCCGGCCTCGGTGTCCAGTCCGGGCATCGGTGGGTCGAAGTTCTCCGGGCCGACCAGCGCCATGGTGCCGAGCAGGCCGCCGCCGAGCAGTGCGGCGGCGAGCAGCAGCCCGCCCCACATCCGGGTGGCCAGCAGCCGGCGAAACTCCGCTTTGATCAGAAGCTTCATCGGGTGGCCGCCTTGCCGGTGGTCAGGTGGAGGAAGAGTTGTTCGAGGCTGGGGTTCTCGGTGACCAACTCGTGGACCCGTAGGCGGTGCGCGGCGGCGAGGTCGGCGATGCTCGGCGCGTCCAGCCCACGCACCCGCAGCCGGCCAGGCCCGACGGCTTCGACGGACGGGGCGGTGCCGCCGCTGGCCGGGCTGGTCGCCAAGGTGACGGCGAGGACGTCGGCGTCGGGTGAGGTGATCAGTACCGCTGGCGGGCCGGCGAGCCGGGACCACGGCCCGGTGGCGACGAGTTCGCCGCGCCGGATCACCACCACATCATCCACGAGCTGCTGGATCTCGCTGAGCACGTGGCTGGAGATCAGGACGGTGCGGCCCTGGTCGGCCAGCTGGCGCAGTAGGCCGCGTAGCCACGACAGGCCTTCGGGGTCCAGGCCGTTGCCGGGTTCGTCGAGCAGCAGTACGCGGGGGTCGCCGAGCAGCGCCGTGGCGAGGTTGAGCCGTTGCCGCATGCCGGTGGAGAACCCGCGGGTACGACGGTCGGCGGCCTCGGCGAGGCCGAGCAGGTCCAGCAGTTCGGTGATCCGGCTGTCCGGATAGCCGCCCATCGCGGCGTAGACGCGCAGGTGGTCGCGGGCGGAATGGCCGGGGTGGAACGCGTTGGTGTCGAACACCGCACCGACCGTGCGCGACGGGCTGGCCAACCGGTCGTACCGCTGCCCGCCGATCGTGGCGGTGCCGCTGGTAGGCGACACCAGTCCGGTCATCATGCGCATCGTGGTGGTTTTGCCGGCGCCGTTCGGGCCGAGGAACCCGGTGACCACGCCGGGCTCTATGGTGAAGCTCAGATCGCGCACGGCGGTGACATCACCGTAGCGCTTCGTCAGGCGCGACACCTCGATCGTCAGACGGTCGCCGGTCATCCGCGGGCCGCCAGCGCACGCCCGATCGTCTCCGCCAGGGCCGGCGCGGCCGGGGTGGAGAGTATGACCTCGTCGAACTCACCGCCCGCCGTGGCCCGGTCCAGAACCAGGTGCAGCCCGGGCTCGCCTCGGTGGGCCGCCACGAGCTGCCGGGGACCACCGAACAAACCCCAGACGCCGACCTTGGCGAAGCCCGACACCACGTACCCCCGCCGGGCGCCTCGGGCCAGACGGAGGGGGTTGTCCACCGGGGTGGCGTGCCGCACTGCGGTGAGACGCAGTGCAAGCCGCTCCCGCCCGATCCACAGCCGCTCCCATCCGGTGAAGCGGATGTCGATCACATCGCCGATTACCGTGACGGATGCCATCAGTCATTCCCCCTTCGTCGTACCGGAGTCGTTCACCGGCCCCGGTACCTGCTTGTCGTCGCCGGTGGCCGCCGGCCGGTCGGCCGGCATCAGCACGGTCGCCAGCAGCCGTGGTGTCCGCCCGTCGCCGGGCCCATTGCCGAGCAACGGCCCGACCAGCGCGTTGAAGCCGGCGGCGAACTCGCCCAGCTCGGCATCCGTCAGGTGCAGCACGAGTTGCTGGTATCCGACCCCGTCGGCGGTGAAGTCGATCCGCTCCCGGGCGAGGTAGCGGGAGAACTCCGACAGCAGACTCGACACGAACGCCGTGAAGTAGCGCGCATGGTCCTCTGGCGTGGCCGTGGCCAGGGCCGCGGCGTCCAGCGTCGCGCCGTGTTCGGGCAGCGCGTACACCCGCTCGACGGCGCCGCGTATCTTGCGTTCCTCGACCACGTCGAGCAGCCCTGTCTTGACCAACATCGCCACGTGCCGGTACAGGGTGGCCTGCGGGACATCGGGCAGCAGCTCCACCAGGTCATGCGTGGTCAGCCGGGCGCCCGCGACCGCCCGCAGGATCCGGATCCGCACCGGGTGTAGCGCCAACTCGGCCCCTCTCGACATCTCCACGAGAGCAACGTTATCACTCTCGATAACGAGAATGTACGTCGCTGCCGCACACAGATCGTTACTGCGGGTCCGGTCGTACCCGCCGCGGTCAGCCGATCGTGGCGATGAGGCGTTGCAGGGCGGCGTGGGCGGGTGGGCCCCAGGTGGGCTTGCCGCCTGGCCGGCCGTGAACGCCGGCGTCGCCGATGAGGATGCCGCCGAGGGCGCGCGCCATCGCCCAGCCTCGGGCGCGGCGCATGGTGGCGGCGTCCGGGGTCGGCTGGTAGGCCGCGTAGAAATGCTCGGTGGCCTCATCCGGCAGCAGGAGCCACGCGGCGGCGAGGTCGTATGCCGGATCGCCCGCGCAGAGGTCGCCGAAGTCGATCACACCGCAGAACGTGCCGTCGGCGGTGAGGACGTTGGCCGGGTGCAGGTCGGCATGGATCCACAGCGCCGGGCCCGTCCATTGCGGCGCGGTCACCGCGTCGTGCCAGACGGCGCGGACGGCATCTGGATCGGTGATCAGTCCTCGCTCGGTGGCGGCTGTCAGCCCTCCGGCGAATCCCTCGGCTCGGTCGGCCAGCGGCCCCCCACGGTCGCGGCCCGCGGGCGCGCCACTGGGCGCGGGTTGATGAAGAGCCGTCAGGAAAGTGGCCAGAGTTCTGGCCGCGTCTGCGGCCCGACTGGCCGGGGCACGGTCGGCAGGCATGCCCGGAACCCAGGTGGTGACGAGCCATGGCCGGGGGAAGCGTTCGGAGGGCTCGCCGAATCGCTGCGGGACGGGGACCGGCAGCGGAAGGCGCGGGGCCAGCGTGGGCATCCAGGCGTGCTCGTTACGCAGCAGCGCGTCCGCGGACCCGGTCGCCCAGGGAAGCCGGACGGCCAGGTCGTCGCCGAGCCGCCACAGTTGGTTGTCCCATCCACGCGCGCCCAGCCGAATCGGGCGATCGGCGAGGTCGGGGTGCTGGTCGCGTACCAGGTCCCGGACCAACTCCGCGGTGATCTCGATCTCGGCATGGGTCATACGCAGCAACAGTAGTCTCGCGCGCTGCCTGCTTACCTGCCAGCGGATCGCGCGCTCTAGGCTTGCCCGCATGTCGCGCCCGACGCCCGACCCGCGCTCGACCCGCAAGCTGGTGTGGGCCTCCGACGAGGTGATCACCCGCATCGGACAACAGGTCCAGCCGCAGCCCAGTCTGCCGAGAAGAGTCGCACTGGCAGCGGCGGCCGGCTTTGTCTTCACCTGGCCGTCGGCTTTCATCGTGTTCGCAGTTATGACCGTCGCCGCGCCGTCGGTGACCAGTGACGCCAGCGTTGGGACGGCTGCCTTCTGGGCGCTGCAGTTCGCCGTCCTGATCGCGGTCGCGGCGATGGTGAAGACACCAAGGCTGCGTACCGCCGAGCCCGACGCGGACATGTCGACGCGCGGGACCGCGCGCCGTGTCGCACTGAACGCGCTGCTCAGCGGCGCATGCGCGGGATTGGTGCTGGCGCTGCAAGGACTCTCGATCGGCCAGATCGCCGCGCTGACGATCGTCCTCATTGTCGTGCTGCATCTGCCACCCGTGATCGTGGCCAGGCTGCTGCGGCGAATTCGTGCGCGTCGTCAGGCCAGCCTGTCTGATCCACTCGATAGCCCGCGGCCATGACCGGCCTCCCGGAGACGTGGAGTGTTCCCGTCGTCCGCGCGGATTTCGACCACGATCGTGCCTGGCAGTGGATCGTGAGGGAAATCGGTGCCGCGACGGAGGAAGGATTCGGCGGCGATGTCGAATTCGTCGAGGACCGCACGCTCGCGGGGTTGGATGGGTTCGCCATCGCCGCGAGGTACCTCCCGGCCTACCCATGCGAGTACAGACATCCGCTCCTGTTCGTCGTCGACCTCGTGGCCATGGCGGCGCCCGAACACGCTCTTCTCGTTGTCAATCTCAACACCGGAGTCGACGCCGGACCGTTCAGAACGGTGCCCCGCCAGGTGCAGGCGATCCAGAACAACCTGTCGCTCGCGAACATGGACTACGTCGACTTCGAGCGGGCAGCGAACCCGGACGGGGTATTTCGAGGGTTCTGAGCTCTCGGAGGCTCCCGCAGGAATCCCGGATCACGGCAGACGGCCCCGGACCTGGATCCACGCAGCGAGTTTGTCCTTGGTTGTGCCCGGTGCCAGATAGCTGATCAGCCGGTCAAGGTGTGCGGTCAGATTCTTGTACCGGCGTAGCCGTCCGATCTCCTCGACGGGAAGCCCGCGCCAGTCGACGGCCGGGACCTCGGCAGGGTCGGCGCCGAGCGCCAGGAGAGTGTCCGTAGCCAGGGTCTCCGGATCCCACGTCGGGTCGGCGCCCGGGCCGAAGTGCTCGATGACCCAGGTACGGAGCATGAAGGCCTGAGCCAGCATCCTGGCTTTCGCCCACGGGCTGTCGTCATGCAGCCGCTGGTTGGCGTCCAGGGCAAGCAGTCCCAGCGTAGGCGGGTGTCCCGGTCCTCGGCGGAGTGGTAAACCTTCGACTGGGCGACGATCCGAACCGCTTCCAACGCAGGGTCGCCGCTGCGCAATGAGCGCGTATGCGCTTCGAGCCGGTTGATCGCCCAGGTGCTCAGGTCGGCGTCGCTCAACAGTCCACGCTCCTGATGCGGATCCGGATCGACCGGGGGCGTTGCCTGGTCATGGTTGGCGTGTCGGCCAGGTTCCCCGCCGGACGAGGCGGTCCAGGTGGTCGAGCAGCCTGACCTCGCTTCGCGTGAGCCGCCCACGTTCCGGGCCCGGCAGATCGGCGAAGGGGTCCGGAAGGGTTTCCCCGCGCGGTACGAACACCATGGCGCCGGAGTATTCGCGGCACATCGAGCACCAGGCCAAGCCGACGCAGCGCTCGTAGGAGCTGTCGGACGGCGCGTAGGAGCGGTAACGGTAGGAATGGATCTGGCCGTCACACGCGACGGCATCCGTCGCATCACCGCCTCGGTGAATCGTGTCGACCTTCGTCCACGTCCAGTCGGCAGTTCTGCGCCCCATGTCCTTGATCTTCCCTGGGCACCGGGCCGCACCGCCACCGCCGTGGTCCCGAAGCTCGGGCTGGGGAGCCAACCCTCCACAACCTTGACGGACGTCGATTAATATTTTACTGTTCTCCCGCGACGGTTCCGGGCACCCGTAGCAAGGCACAACACCTTGTGACCTGACGACCCGGGAGCCCATGGTGACGCCGTCCGAGATCCATCTTCCTCGCCCCCTCCGCCACCTCGCGCATGCTAGGCATCCGATGTGGACGGACGGCAGCCCGATCCGAGCAGCCGACGGCCGTACCGGTGGCTTTCGGCCTTGGCACCCTCAACCGTGATCCGACTGGCCGGATCGCGGGGCGAATCTCGGCAACTCCACGAGGCGTATCGGTGGATAGAGATGCCACCGGCTTCGTGACGGGTGCGGTCACCGCCCCGCCGTCGCACTTTCTCTCGTCCCCCGGGCGCTGCTTCAGCGCAGCAGTGGCGCTCACCGACATCAGGAAACCGAGGTCCGACATGAGACGCGCCATCATGCCCGCGGTGCTCGTTCTGCTCGCCTCCCTGCTGATCGCGACGCCGGCCCACGCCGTCGGCACGGCCACCGTGGTCGACAGGTTCGGCCGAACCGTCAACGACTACGGCGTCAAACTCGTCGACTGGGAGGGCTACCTGGCCAACCCGTACATCGAACTGACCGTGCGGCCACCGACGGACGTCCCGTTTCCGGTGACGATCGATCTCAAGGCCGAGGGCACCTCCCGGCTGATGATGGATCTACCGAGTCAGCTCACGGCGACCGGGGCGACGAAGCGGCTGACCTTCGCCAACTCCGCCGAGCAGAAGACCTTCAAGCTGGCGATCCACTCCAAACGTGGCCCGGGGCAGGACGAGCTCTACACACTGCGGCTGACGGTCCGGGCCGGAAACAACACGACGTACACCCAGGCCATGCCGATCCGGGTCCAGCAGGACCAGAAGACCGCGCTCGAGCCGACCATCCCGATCGTCTTCGACTACCGGTACGACAACATCACCGGCTATTTCAACAACCCGGCCTTCCGGACCGCCGCCGAGGAGGGGGTGAAGGACTGGTTCCGGTTCTTCGACCTGCAGCCGTTCGACACCGTGGCGTCCGGGGCGGAGCCCAACCATCTGCCCGGAAACGACTGGCAGAACACGGTCAACGTCACCAACAACGCGGCCTACAACGGCATGTGGGTGTATTTCCGCGGGATCCAGACGCCGTACTCGACCGGCTATCCGGCGCGCAACGGCCGCTACCACACCCGTAACGGGCAGCAGCTGCCCGGCCCGATCCACCGTTCCACCGCGATGATCTTCGAGTACGACGAGGCCGGCAAGCAGTTGTTCACCTCGCTGGCCGACGAGGACTGGTACCGCACCGAAATCCAGGGCTCGGTGCTCGACGTCCACGGCCTGGTGATGCACGAGTACGGCCACGCGGTCGCCTTCCACAGCGACTGGGCCGGCATGCGCAACTACGTCAACACCAGCGGCGCCAACGACCAGGAGGTCATCGCATACCAGGGCCGGACCGTGCCGCTGGACAGCAGCTACCACGTCCCCGGCGGCTCCGCGTACTGGGACCGGCTCAGCGGCCAGAGTGGCGGCTGGACCCACCTCTTCCCGACCCGCCGGTGGATGCTGACCAAGCTGGCGCTGCTGATCGCCGAGAACGCCGGGTGGCCGTTGAACCGCAACCTCACGCCGTTCCTCGCTCCCTCCATCGTGACCACGAGCCTGCCCAACGCCCCGACCGGGCAGGCGTATCAGCAGACGCTGGTGGCCAAGGGTGGTGTGCCCTTCTACGACTGGCGGGTCGTCGGCGGCGCGCTGCCGGCCGGCCTGAGCCTCGACCGTTTCACCGGCGCGATCAGCGGCACCGCGAGCACGGCCGGCACCTACTCGTTCACCGTGGAGCTGCGCGACTACGACAGTCTCAGCACCCCGGTGACCCGTACGTTCCAGCTCACCGTCGGCGGCGGTAGTGGCGGCGGGAACCTCGCCCCGCAGGCGACCGCCTCGTGCTCGTTCACCTCGTCGTGGGAGAGCTGCGCGGCCATCAACACCGGTGGCGACCCGACCAGCTCCAACAGCGGCGCCCCCAACCAGGGCAACCGCTGGGGCACCTGGCCGGAGCAGGGGCAGCAGTGGGCCGAACTCACCTGGTCGTCGGCGCAGACGCTCCGCCAGGCCCAGGTGTACTTCTTCGACGACAACCAGGGAGTCGACCTGCCCGCGTCGTGGCGGTTGCAGTACTGGAACGGCAGTTCCTACGTCGACGTGCCCGGTGCCAGCGGATACCCGGTGGCCGCTGACCAGTACAACACCGTCACGTTCCCGGCGGTGAACACCACCCGGTTGCGGGTGTCGCTGCAGAGTGCGCCGAACCTTTCGGTGGGCCTGCTGGAGGTGAAGGCCTTCAGCTGACGGGGGTGCGGCGCCGTCCCGGCCGGGTACCTCGAACGCGGTGGTCCAGCGGACCACCGCGTTTCGGGTATGTGGGTCAGTCCCGGGTGGCGAGGCGGCGGGTTTCGAGCATCGCGGCGATGGCGTAGGCGCCGCCGCCGGCGATCGCGAGAATCCAGAAGGGGCCCGGCGTGCCGAGGAAGAGCGACGCGGTGGAGATCAGTGCGAGCCAGCTGCCGAGGGTGTAGTGCAGAACGTTCCGGCGGGCGGCGCCCTCGGCGAGGTAGATCAGTCCGACGACGAACGCGGAGCCGGTCGGCCAGAGGACGGTTTGCAGTTCGGGCATGTCGAGGGTGTTCGCCAGGCCGGTTATGGCGAGGAAGAGGGCGGTGAAGCCGGTGACCCAGGCGATGCCGAGGAGCTTGCCGGACAGGGCCTCGGCTTCGGGGGCGCCCCGTTGGGCGCGGGTGGAGGCGACGGTGGCGGCGACCGAGCCGGCCACGATGCCGGTGGCGAGGAGGGTCATCGGCAGCCAGCCGGGCAGGTTCACCAGTGGGTCGGTTCCCTGGGAGAGGGCGGCGGCGCCGTGTCCGACCAGGTACGCGAGGGCGAAGCTGGCGTAGGCGAAGCGGTTGTCGATCTGACCGGTGAGGCGGTGGCTCGCGGTGCCGGCGACGACGGTGGGGACGATGGTGGCGGTGGACATGGTGAACCTCCGGTGAGGGCTCGGCATGGGCGTTGGGCGGAGCCGGACCGCGCCGGGTGACGTCCGGGGCAGGTGTCGTCGGCGCGGGGCGGGTCAGGCGGTGGCCGGGCGGGCTTGCGGAGTTCCGGTGGTCGTGCCGGGGATGCCGCCGAGCGCGGTGGCCGCCTCGCGCAGTGCCTCGTCGAGTGGTTGGTGGCGCAGGCCGAAGGTGGTGGTGGCCGCGGTGGAGTCCATGACGAACGGCCGCGCGAACTGGTACGCCGTGGTCTGGAGCTCGCGCAACATCGGGGAGAGGAAGCCGGTGGCGCGGAAGATCGGGTCGGGGATCGTGGTGAGCTTCGGCGCCGGCGCCCCGATCGCGCCGGTGAAGCGGGTGGCGAGTTCGCGGATCGTCAGCGGTGGCGCGCTGGGTACGTGCCAGGCGCGGTTCCAGGCCCGCTGGTCGGTGGCGGCGGTGACGAGCATCGCCGCCATGTCGTTGATCGAGGTCCAGGTGTGTGGCACGTCGAGCGGGGCGGGGACGAAGGCGCGGCGTCCGGTGAGCAGTGGCTTACCCATCACGAAGCTGAAGATCGACTGTGCCTGGAGGTAGTCGCTGCCGCGTACCTCGGTGACGGCGTGGATCCGTCCGGCCCGCTGGGCGGCCAGGGCGTCACCCCACATGTCGGCGCGCATCTTCAGCTTGGGATGGGTGGCGGCGAGCGGGTTGTTCTCGGTCATCGGGCCGGTGACCTCGCCGTAGCCGTAGAGGCAGCCGGCGATCACGAGGGGGGCGCCGGAGCGCTCGGCGGCGGTGAGCAGCGCGGCGGCCATCGGCGGCCAGTCGGTGAGCCAGCGGTGGTAGGCCGGGTTGAGACAGTTGTAGATCGCGGCGGCGCCCTGTGCGAGTTCGCCGAGCCGGTCGGCGTCGGTGGCGTCGGCGGCGATCCGCTCGACCAGGGGGTGGGTCGGGCCTCGGCCCGAGCGGCTGACGATCCGGACCTGCTCGCCGCGTTCGGCGAGCTGTCGCGCGGTGGTCGAGCCGACCATGCCGGCGCCGACGATCAGGTGTACGGCCATTGGAGGTCTCCCTTCAGCATTTGAGAGCAGCGCTCTCTAACGAGACCAATGCTCACCCACACCCACCCCGGCCGTCAAGAGCAGTGCTCTCGAATGTGTGCGACACTCTCTGACATGCCTGCCGCCAGCATCCGGGCCAGGGCCCGGGCCGAGATGATCAACGAGCTCAAGACGATCGCCCGCCGCCACCTCGCCGCGGAGGGGGCGAACCTCTCGCTGCGCGCCGTCGCCCGCGACATGGGGATGGTGTCGTCGGCGATCTACCGCTACTTCCCCAGCCGGGACGAACTGCTCACCGCCCTGATCGTCGACGGCTACCACGCACTCGGCGATGCCGCGGCGGCCGGCGACGCCGGGGTCACCGACCGCGCCGACCTGCGCGGCCGATGGCTCGCCGTCTGCCACGCCGTACGCCGCTGGGCGCTGGCCCACCCCGCCGAGTACGCCCTGCTCTTCGGCAGCCCGGTCCCCGGCTACGCCGCCCCGCAGGAGACCACCGTGGCGGCCGCCCGGACCCCGGCCACCTTGATCGGGATCCTCGTCGAAGGCTTCGCCGCCGGCGCCCTGACCGATCCCGGCCCCGATGGACTGCCCGGCCCGGTCCACGCCGACCTGGCCGCCGTCCGCGACAGCCTCTTCGCCGGCCTTCCCGAGGCCCTGCTGGCCCGGGGCGCCACCGGCTGGATCCACTGCTTCGGCGCCGTCAGCTTCGAACTCTTCGGCCAGCTCGACGGCGTGATCGGGGCCCGGGAGGAGTACTTCGACCACCAGATGCGCCGGATGTGCGACCTGATCGGCCTACCCTGACCTTGGTCCGCAACCCGCGGCGACAACGGCCGATCCGGCCGCGGTCACAGCCGAAGGTGCCGGCACGTCTCCCCGATCATCCACTATGGGCGAATCGGCGGATCGTCGCGTCCGCCCCTCGTTGACAGCCCCGACAACCGGTGTTTGTCTGGATGCGGGCGGGGCTCATCACGATCAACCCTCGGGGTGCGGCGATGAACGACTTCGAAGTAGAGAACATCGTCAAGAGTCCATCGCTGTACGTCGTCAGAATCAGGGCCAAGTCCGCGGCCCCCGACGCGACGCCGCTGACCTTCTCCATCTCGGCCGCCGGCTCATCCGGCGCCCAGGTCAACGGCCAGTCCGTCAAGAAATCCATGGGCTGGGACACCGCGAACTACCGCTTCCCGTTCGCACTGAACGGCGTGACCCACAAGTGGGAATTCAAGATCAGGTCCAGCGGCACGTTCAGCCTCAAGCTGACCCAGGTCGAAATCTACTGCGACAAGGTCCTCATCCACGGCGACATCGTGTCCTGACGCTGAGCACTGTCACACGACCGACGGCCTACGCCAGAGCATGATCTCGGTATCCGGCAACCGCTCGGCGAAGACCCCGTCGGGCGACGCGTCGCGCAGCACCCCACGCAGGTCGTGTTCGAACTCGTCGCGCCGGTCGCCGAACAGGTGCGGTGCCGAGTCCGATCGGGAGAACACCCATGCGACGACGTCGTCCGCGCTGCGCTCGACGACCTCGCCGGCCGGCACGATCAACCGCTGGAACCCTTCGAATCCGGCCCGCGCGAGCACCAGATCCTCCCGGCCCGGCGTGCCGTTGACGAGCACACCCTGGCCGGCGCGGCGCACCTCGCCCAGGTAGTCGCGCACCAGCGCGCGGATCCGCTCGAACGGCGGCGTCGGGTGCGGCAGTGGCGCCGGTCGCGACGGCGGCTCCTTGTGGTCGCTCATGTGCACGAACGCCCCGCCAGGCACCAGCATGTCGAGCACGGTCGCGGCCACCCGGTCGCGGTCGGTCCAGTGGAACGACTGCGCGAAGAGCACCGCCCGGAACACACCGAGATCCGCCGGCAGATCCTCGGCGCGGGCCTCGACCCAGCGCACGTTGTCGACGCCGATCCGCCGCGCACGGCGGCGCGCCTCGGCCAGCATGTCGGGGTCCGGATCGACGCCGACGACCGCGGCGAAGTGTCCGGCGAGCGCCAGGGTGACCGTGCCAGGACCGCAACCGACATCGAGGAGCCGGCCCCGCCTGTCCAGCCCGAGCGTCTCGGCGAGCCGGTCGGCGAACCCGGGCGCGTACGGCAGACGGCCCTGGTCGTAGTAGGCGGCACTGCCACGGAACAGGGTCCGGTCCCATTGCCAGCCGTCGGGCATGTGCACTCCACTCGGGTGAGGCTTCACGTTGCCGCGATCGGGTACCCGACCTCGGTGACGGCCTCGCGTAGCTCGGCAACCGTCGCTTCCGGGTTCAACGCCCGCATGACGGCGTCGGTGAGGGGCCGGTGCGCGACGACATGGTCGACGACCGCCGCGTCGACCTCGATCTCGTAGTAGTCCTCGGCGAACTCGACGTACCGGTCGACGATGTCGTCGAACAGGATGTCGAGCATGCCGGAGCCGTCGGGTCCGGTGTGCTCGTACGGTCCACGTGACGGGGGAAACGTGATGCTTCCCCCTGCCCGCCATGCGTCGTCATCGGTAAGCCGCCACAGGACCGCGGTGGCGACAAGCTGTCCCGCCCCGTCGCCGAAAGCCGGTTCCTCGACGTGTGGACGGAACACCTCCGGGATCCCGTCGAGCAGTCCCGGCCACAGTTCGTGGTCCGGATCGCGGTAGGGCGTCATCGCCGACTCGTGGTCGAAGACCCGGATGAACGCACCATGACCGGTGAACACGATGGCCCACTCGTTGCCGCTGCCGTCGCTCATCAGCGCCGCTTCGTCGTCGCCCCACTCGCGGGTGTAGGCGTAGTACGGATCATCGTCGATGATCCGGTCCAGTACGGCGAGTGCCTTGCAGCGGTCCCGCAGCACGTCGATGGACGGCAGTTTGGCGGCGACGTCGTACACGGTCACCGGGTGACCTTACGCCGCGGCGGCGCGGTAGCCGGCCGCCTGGAGGGTGAACAGTTCGGCGTAGTGTCCGCCGGCGGCGAGGAGCTGGTCGTGGGTGCCGGACTCGATCAGGGTGCCGTGGTCCAGGACGTAGATGTGGTCGGCGTGGCGGACGTTGGCCAGCCGGTGGGTGATCAGGATCGTGGTCGCCTTGCCCTGCCGGTGCCGGATGGCCTGGAAAAGGGCGTCCTCGGCGCGTGGGTCGAGGGCGGACGACGGCTCGTCCATGATCAGCAGTTCGGCGTCGCGCATGAAGCCGCGGGCGGCGGTGATCCGCTGCCACTGGCCGCCGGAGAGGTCCTGGCCGCCGGCGAAGGTCCGGTCGAGCAGGGTCTCGTAGCCGTGCGGCAGGTCGCGGACCATGTCGTGGGCGACCGCCCGTACGGCGGCGGCCTCGATCCGGGCCTGGTCCGGCGCGGTGCCGGTGTCGCCGATGGCGATGTTGGTTGCGGCGGTGAACGGCCACTTGTGGTACTCCTGCGTGACCACGGCGATCCTGGCCCGCAGCGCTTCCGGATCCCAGCCGTGCAGCGGGGTACCGTTCCATTCGACACCGCCGCCGGTCGGGGCGCGCAGTCCGGCGATCACGGCGGCGAGGCTGGTCTTGCCGGAGCCGTTCTCGCCGACGAACGCGACCGTCTGCCCGGCCCGGACGGTCAGGGAGACGTCGTCGACGGCGGGCTCGTCCCGGTCGGGGTAGGACAGGCTGACGCCCCGGATGGTGAGTTGTTCCAGCGGGCCGGGTTCGGGCCGGCCGGCGTCGGCGGGGTCGGGCAGGTGGTCGGCGGCCCGGTCCATGAAGCCGGTGTAGTCACCGAAATGCCGGCCCTCGGTGTAGATCCGGTCGACCTGGAACGTGACCGTGGCCAGCGCCCGCTGTGCCGCCTGGACCGCGATCACACACGTCGCCGCGGCCGCCAGTGGGACCCGGCCGTTTAGCAGCAGCACCGCGAGCAGGACGTAGACGCCGCCGGTCGCGATCCCGCCGACCACCGCACCGACGGCGGTGGTCGTGGTGACCCGGCGGGCCAGGGCGAGCTGGATCTGGGTCTCGACCCCCATGACCCGGTCGTACTGGTCGAGCAGGAACCCGCGCAGGCCGTACGAACGCAACTCCGGCGCCGTCGCCCGCTCGGCCATCAGCCGGTGCAGGAGCCACAACCGGCGGCGGCGCACCGACCCGGCCAGGAACGTCTGGTAGCGCAGATGGCCGGCCCGCAACGCCGCGTACCCGCCCGGCACGGTGGCCACCAGCAGTGCGACCAGCAGCAACGGATGAATGATCACGACCGCGACCGCCACCGCGAGCAGGCCGACGACTCCGGCGAGCAGGCTCATCACTCCCTGCACCAGCGAGATCGCCGAGTCCGTGCCGCGCGAGGCGCGCTCCATCTCGTCGGCGAACGCGTCCGCGTCGAAGGCGTCCAGCCGCACCGCCGTCGTCACCTCGAACAGGCCCCGCTCGACCTCCCGGTCCACCCTCGGCGTCAACCCGTTCTGCGCGTACCCGGTCGCGATCCCCAGCCCGGACCGCACCGCGGTCGCGGCCGCCAGCGCCGCCAGGGCCGGCAACGCCGCCGCGACCCGGTCCGGGGTCGGGCCGCCGGTGAACAACTCCACCAGCACCCGCTGGGTGGCCAGCAGCCCGAAGGCCGCCATCACCCCCGCCCCCACGGTCGCGACACCGACCACCGACGTACGGAACCGGTCCGCCCGCCACGCGACCGCCAACGCCGTCACCACCAGCCGCGGAAGCTCCGCGAACACCGCGAACACCCCGGCATCGGCGCGGGCCCGCATCCCGGACTCCCACCACATCTCCCGCAGCTCCGGCAGGACCGACACCTGCGAATCTCCGCTGTCCGTGTCCAGCCCCCCGCTGCCGTGGATCTTCGCTTTGGTCGTCGGTGCCGTCACCCTGAACCTCCCCCACCGCGCGGACACAAGGATCGGACGGTGACCGCTGTTGGCGACAGGGCACCAAGTCCCACCTCGGAGACTGTCGATGCGGTCCGGGCTTGGGAAGACCGAGATGTGGGGATGTCGAGCAGGCGCCAGAACCGTCCAACGTCCCAAACCATGCCCGCCACGGAGCGTCCTTCAGCAGCGGCGTCTGCTCGGCGACGGCATGTCGCGTAGTCCTCGTACTTGGCGGAACGCCCTTCTCAGCGAACACCACGATCAGTGACGTTCCGCATCAAGGGCACTCGACCTCGATCTCGTCGTGCACTCGTCCGCCGAAGGCCGAGCTCAGGCAGGCCGGCCGACGGAGTAACCCGCCTGAACCGTCGGTCCGATCTCTCCGACGCTGGCTACAGTTCGGCTGTGCATGAGGTGTTCGAGGCGGCAGGGGCGCTGCGGGAGACGTACCAGCGGGTGGACTGGGCGTCGACGCCGCTCGGGCCGGTCGAGTCGTGGACGCCGACGCTGCGTGCCGCGGTTGACCTCACGCTCAAGACGCGGTTCCCGGTCACGCTCTTCTGGGGTCCGGAGCTGGTGCTGGTCTACAACGAGGCGTACGTCGACCTGATCGGCGAGAAGCATCCCGCTGCTCTCGGTACGCCGGCCTCGGTGGTGTTCTCGGAGATCTGGGACAGCATCGGGCCGATGCTGACCGGCGTGCTGTCCGGAGGGCGGGCGACGTGGTCGGAAGATCTTGAGCTGTTCATGGACCGGCACGGGTTCGCCGAGCAGTGCTTCTTCACGTTCTCCTACTCGGCGGTGCGTAATTCGCAGGAGCAGGTCGAGGGCGTCATGAACATCGTGGCCGAGACGACGGGGCAGGTGGTGTCCCGCCGCCGCCTGGCGCTGCTGGCTCACCTGACCGACGCCCTCAAGGACCTCGACGACCCGCAGCGGATCCTGCGGCGGGCGACGACGGTACTGCGTGCCAACGCCCAGGACCTGCTCGATGCCGACGTCCTTCTGCCCGGAGTCGCCTTCCGTGAGAGTACGACGGCGATGCCGGCTGTGCCGCCGTCGGTGTTCAGGGACCGGGACCTGGTGGTCGAGCACATGGGCGAGCGCACCATGGTGTGGCTACGGCTGACCACCGCGTCCCCGCTGTGGCAGAACCCGGTCCTGGTGGCCGGGCTCAACCATCATCTGCCCGTCGACGACGGCTACACCCGGTTCGTGCGGCTGGTCGGTGTGGCGATCACCCAGGCGTTCGACCGGGCCCAGGCCCGGCAGACCGAACGGCGTATCGCCGAACTCGAACGGCAGATGTCCGAGTCGTTGCAGCGAAGTCTGCTCACCCCGCCGGCCCGGCCCGAGCATCTCGAGGTGGCGGTGCGTTACCAGCCCGCCGCAGCGCAGATGCAGGTCGGCGGAGACTGGTACGACGCGTTCCTGCTGCCCGACAATTCCCTGGCGCTGGTCATCGGCGACGTCACCGGCCATGACACGCGCGCCGCCGCAGGCATGGCCCAGATCCGCAACCTGCTGCGCGGGGTGGCCACCGCTGTGCGCAAGCCGCCGAGTTTCGTCCTCGCCGGCCTGGACGGGGCCATCCGTACCCTGGCGGTCAACGCCCTCGCCACCGCGGTGCTGGCCCACATCGAACAGACGGCCCAGCAGGCTGCGGAACGCCGGTGGACCCTGTGGTGGTCCAACGCGGGGCACCTGCCGCCGGTGCTCATCACCCCCGACGGCGCCGCCACGCTGCTGTGGACCCCTACCGACATCATGCTCGGCGTAGACCCCGATGCCGCCCGTGGTGACCATGCCGCCACCCTCGCGCCGGGCTCCACCGTGGTCCTCTACACCGACGGACTCGTCGACCGCCGTGGCGTGTTGATCGATGACGGCCTGACCGATCTCATCCACGCTCTCACCGACCGGCAGAACCTGTCCGCCGAACAGTTGTGTGACCACCTGCTCGCGCGCTACGCCGACAGCAGCGAGGACGACATCGCCCTGGTCGTGCTGCGCATCCCCTCGGACATCGCCGCCGCCGTGGACTCTCCCGTCGCGCACGCCTGAGTCGAAGGTCTGCGCTTCCCCGGCCGTCCGCAGACAGGACCTGTCGGGCTCCCGGGCGGCGCACGGGTCGATGGCGGCAGGCTCTGCGACTCGCCCCGGTCGGAGCCGTGCCGGTCCGGGGCGGCGACACACGCCGACGCCCCGGACCGGGCCCGTATGGTCTGTCAGCAGGGCCATCCGGAGCACGTGAAGCAGGTGTGGCAGGTGCTCTGGCCGCAGGTGAGGCAGGTACGGCAGCTCGGGTACAGCACCTGGGTCGGCGTGTAGGTGCCACCGACGACACCGTCGAGACTCTTGTCGTCGATGTCGATGACACCGGCGGGGTTGCTCTCCAACCCGGCGAGTTCAGCCAGGCTGAGCGTGGCCCGGTAGCCCGGGTCCTTCCACGCTTGGGTCAACCTTGTCACGGTTCTCCTCCTTGTTGAGGGTTCGCCCTGGGCGGGCGTAATGGACACGGCAGCGGCGGGTCACCGATGCCGGAAGGTGCCGGATCTCCGGATCGGTGGGTCAGTTGGGATCCCCATCACGTGATGACCCCCGGGGTACGACGGCCAGCGTGAGTACGTTCGGCACGTGCTCGGGTGCGGCGGCCCGTAGCAGCCCGTACCCGATACCGGCCGCGCCCATCAGCAGGCCGGGCGTCGGCACCCAGGACGGCACGCCGGGGCGCAGGTCACCCGCGAGGACCCGGTCGGCGACCGCGCCGGCCAGCCGCCGACCGAGCGTGGAGAGTTCCGGCTGGCGCGTTGCGGCGGCACCGGCGTAGAGGGTTTCGACCAGTCCGAGATCTCCGTGGCAGAGACAGTCGCTGCCGATGCCGGTGTAGACGCCGTCGCGAACGAGATCACGCTGGACGGTGTCGAGCGCTATCCGCAGGTCCTCGTCGATCAGCTCCCGCATGTCGGCCAGTCCGGGAAGGCCGGTCATCGCGGCCCGGGCGAGGCCGATGCCCGCCGCGCCGTGGCACCACGTGTTCAGGTACGTGTCGTCCGGCGAGATACCGCGCAGGTCGGGCCAGTTGCCCCGGGTCCGCGACAGGTGATCGCGTTCGAACCGCAGTGCACCGGCACACAGGTCGTAGTTCTCGGTGTTGCCGGTCACCGAGGCCATCTCGGCCAGCGCGTGGGCGAACCCGCTCGCGCCGTGGGCGTACCCCAGCAGTTTCTCCCCGGCCTCGATTCCGGTGGACCAGGCCGTCCCGGTGCCGGTGGGCGCCGCCCGGTCGGCGAGAGTCCGCTCCGCGGCGCGGATCGCGGCCAGCACCCGTTCGTCCGGCTCGATCCGGTACAGCCCGACGAGGGCCAGACCGGCGCCGGCGGTGCCTTCGATGACGTCCAACCCCTTGTCTTCGCTGAACCTCTCGGCCAGTTCCGGCACCATCTCGGGGACCGGTTTGATCAGCTCGGGCGCGTCCCAGAGGGTCGCGAGCGTGGTCAGCGCGTACACGATGCCGCCGACCCCGTTGAAGCCGCCGACTGCCAGCACGGACCGCAGCTCGGCGCTGTCCTTGTACCGACTGACGCAGTCCGCCATCTGGCGGGCGAGTCGCTCGGCCGGCTGCCGGTATCGATCCTGTCCGGAGAGGGCGGCCAACTGCGCCAGGAAGAGGGCGATGCCGCTGGTGCCGTCGTAGAGGCCGGTCCCGGCCGGGCCGACGGTCCAGTAACGCTCCGCCAGGTTCGTCAGGGACAGCCAGTGCGGCGGCTGGTCGTCGCCGACCAGCGCCGCGTCGAGCAGCTGATCACCGAGGATCCCGGCGGCGCGGACCGCACGGGCCAGGTCGATGGGTTCGGTGGGTACGGCTACCGGGGACATCGGTGCCGACTCGGCCGCTCCGACGGTGAGTCCGGCGAACGAGGCTTCGATGCACCATGTCTGGCGGTCCCGGTCGCCGCTTCCCATTCGCCGGATCTGCGCCAGTGCCGCGTCGATCCCCGCCGCGTCCAGGAATCCGGGGATGACGACACCTTCGGTGTCGAAGAGGTCCCTGGAGTCGGTGGCGGTGTGGAAGCAGGGCACGTCCTGCTCGGCGAGCTGCCGCAGTTCGCTGTCGAGTAGCCGGTCCCGGTGCGCAGTCATGAGGTGGCCGGTGCAGACCGCCGCTTCGAAGAGGAACTCGCGGTCCAGGCTGTCGCGCAGGACGTCGGGGTGGAAGGACTCGAACAGCATCCGGGCGTACACCATGGTCCCCCGGGGTACGAACCGGACCTGGGCGCCGCGGAACGCGGCGATCGGCCCGTCGGCGGCGATCAGCTCGTCCCGGTGCCATTCGATCAGTCGATAGCACGACTCGAAGCCGGCCAGTATCTGATTCCGGTACCGACGCGGGTCGATGACCTCGCCGTCCAGCCTCGCCAGGTTGTCGGCCCCCGCCATCGGCCTGCGCTCGCGCACCGCACGCATGCGGTCGGTGCCGATGTCGGCAAAGGTCGGGGCCAGATCGGGTGAGAGCTGGTTGTCGCCACCGGCGAGTGCGCTGATCTCGGTATCCCGGAAGCCGTTCTCGTCGAACTCGATGAGCCGTTGGGGCAGCAGTCCGGTGCCCAGCACGGATGCACGCAGCACCTCCGGCGCCGCGCCGAGCAGGTCGAAGACGTCGCTGTCGGAAACCTTCGGCGGGGCCTGGAAGATGGCTTCGAGATCCACGAACACCGGGTGCTCACCGGCCGCGATCACGTTCTCCAGGTGGAAGTCGGATCCGCGGATGGCGTGGAACAGGGCCAGGTACGCGCCGTGCCGCCAGTAGAACCGCCGCACCTGCTCCTCGTCGGCGCAGGCGGCGGCCCTCACGAACTCGACCCAGCCATGACTGCCCCGGTCCAGGGTCCGCAACGGCATGAGCTGGTGCTCCAGGCCACGTCGGTTCAGCCAGTCGAGCAACGCGTTGTATCGCGTCTCCACCCCGATAGACCGCGGTTTGTAAACCAGATGGTGGCCGCCGACAAAGGTCAGCACGGCGACAGTCCGGCCGCCGCGGTGCGAGTCTCCGGCGCCGAAGCGGACGTCGACCAGGCCGTCGAGGCCGGCGACGGTGAGGCCCAACCGGTGTCTGAGGTCGGGCAGGTCGGCGAGCAGCCGCTCGACGAACTCCAGCCGTGCCTCGATCCATCGCCGCAACAACTCGACGAGTTCCCGGGCGAGCACCGGGTACTCGGCCAGCAGGGCCAGACTACGGGCCGGGTGGCGAAGCTGGTCCACGAACGAGGCGAAGCGTTCCTCCGGGGTCGCGCCGGTCAGCCGTCCTTCCACCCGGGCCACGTTGACCTCCAGAACCATCACCCGGGAGACCATCGCCATGGCCCGGTCCGGGGAGAACCGGAGCAGCGGATGGGCGTGGGGCAGATCCGGCGGGTGCCCGTGGGCCGCGGCCAGCGTCCCGAGCCGCTCCCGCAACGTCTCGTGCGCCCACGCCAGCAGGGGTCGGGCCACTTCGAGGAAGCCGAGCCGGCCGCGGGCCTCGTGCTGACCGTGGTCACATCCATCGTGGTCGTGACCGTCGTGCCCATGCCCGTCGTGGTCGCCGTCCGCCCCGATCCCGGCGATGTTCAGGTCAGCGGCCGGATAATGGTCGTAGCGCCGCCATGCCCGCGCGATGACGGTGAGGAAGTCGGGTGGGCCGGGCAGCCGGGCGGCAAGCGATGCCGCCGGCTCGCCCAGCAGCGTCACCAACTCGTCGTCGGTGACACCCAGGTCGTGCCAGCGGTCGAGACTGCGCTCATCGCTATTGAACAGCACGCCGTCGCGCCAGATGTCGAGCCGCCGGGTTCCGTCCTCACGCTGCCCCGGTGAGCCCGCCGGGGCGCCACGGCGTTGCCGCAGGGGCAGCGCGCGCCACCATGACGGGTCGCCCAGCACGTCGTCGTACACGCCTGTCGCAGCTTCGCTCACCTGTTGTCCAATCTGGATCGGCGTCGATTCGCCAGAGGCGGACGTGGGGTTCACTGCGCGGACCGGGTCGTGAGCAGGGCCGCCCGCTGCCCCGGTGGCCCCGTCGGCGCGCCCGGCGGGCGCGGCTCGCCGCCCCGGCCAGGGCCGTCCAGCAGCAGCACATTCGGGATCCGGCCCGGCATCGCCGTACGGAGCAGGCCGTAGCCGATGCCGGCGAGTCCCATCAGCAGACCGGGCGTGGTCACCCTCTGCGGTACGCCGGGCCGGGGTGCACCGGCCAGGACCCGCTCGGCGATCGCCCGTGCGGTCCGGTGGCCGAGCTGGGCGACATCCGGTTCCGCGACGCCCGGACCGGCCGCCAGCAGCGTCTCGACCAGCCCGAGGTCCCCGTGGCAGATCGAGTCGTTGCCGACGCCGACGTACCGGCCGTCGACCAGCAGGTCGTCGCGCACCCGCCCGACCGCGATGTCGAGGTCTTCCCGGATCAGGTCGTGCCATGGCCCCATGCCGGGCAGTCGCAGCAGTGCGGCGCGGGCCAGGCCGATCCCGGCCGCACCGTGGCACCAGGCGTCCATGAAGGCGCCGGGGCCACTGATCGCCCGCAGGTCGGGCCAGTTGCGGCGCTCCGCCGACAGGTGGTGCCGCTCGAAGCGCATCGCCTGCCCACACAGGTCGTAGTACCGGTCGTCGCCGGTCGCCTCGGCGATCCGGGCCAGTGAGTAGGCGATGCCGCTGGCGCCGTGGGCGAATCCGAGCAGCGGCTGGGCATCGTCGAACTCCGTCTGCCATCCGATCCCGCCGGGCAGTTCGACCGCCCGCTCCGCGATCCTCTCCCCCGCGGCCCGGATGGCGTCGAGCGTCCGGTCGTCGGGATCGGTGTGGTGCAGGGCGAGGATCGCCAGTGCCGTACCGGCGGTGCCACCGATGACGTCGAGGACCTTGTCGTCGGCGAACCGGTCCTGACACAGTGCCGCGACCCGGTGAGCCGCGTCGAGCAGGGCCGGGTCCCACCACAACTGCGCGAGTTGGTTCAGGGCGTAGACCAGGCCGCCGAGTTCGCCGTAGCCGCCGATCGGCAGTACGGCGCTGCTGGCCCTACCGGTGGCGAGTTGGTCGGCCACGTCCACGAGTTGCCGGGTGAGCTGCCGCGCGGGGCGGTTGTAGCGGGCGTCTCCGGTGAGGGCGCCGAGTTCGGCGAGGAAGACGGCCACGCCGGGCACTCCGCTGTACAGGTCGAGGCCGGCGTGCCCGACGGTCCAGTAGCGGTCGCCGATGAAGTTCACCGACAGCCAGGACGGCACCTCGTCGTCGACCAGGGCGACGCCGAGCAGCAGGTCGGCGACCGACCGCGCGGCCCGGATCGCGAGGTCCGCGTCGAGCGGTGTGTCGGGCAGTGGCCTGGGCTCGACGGGTTCGACCGGCAGCGCGCCGACGGTGAGGCCGGACATCGACGCGCGGATGCACCAGAGTTGCCGCCGCAGGTCCTCTTCGGATGCTCGACCGATCCGGGCCCGCACGGCTGCCAGCCCGCTGTCCGCCAGGAAGTCGTGGGCGACCACGGTGTGCCCGTCGTGAAGGTCGGCGGAGCCGGGGGTGGTGTGGAACGACGGGATGTCCTGCTCGGCGAGCTGCCGGTGCTCGCTGGCCAGCAGCAGGTCCCGGTCCGGCAGGTCGGTGAACCAGGCGGAGAGGACCTCGGCGAAGATCTCGCGGTCGAGCGAGTCCCGCAGCAGGTCCGGGTGGTACGACTCGGCCTGCAGGCGGGCGTACGTCATCGTGGGGCGGGGGATGAAGCGCACCTCGTCGTCGCGGAACCTGGCGATGAGGCCGCCGCCGGCGAGCAGTTCGTCGCGGTTCGTCAGGATGATTCGGTAGCAGTCCTCGAAGCCGGCGGTGAGGTTGTCGGTGTAGGCGAGCGCGTTGACCGGCTGGCCGTCCAGCCGTGCGCGGTTCTCCGTCTCCGGCATCTCCCGCCGGTCCCGTACGACGTGTACCTCGTCGGTGCCGCTGCTGACGTAGACGGGCAACCGGCCGGGTGAGAGTTGGCCTCCTCCGCCGGAGATGCCGCTGACGTCGGCGTCGTAGATGCCGTTCGCGTCGCTGGTGATGACCCGTTCCGGTAGCAGACCGATCCGCAGGACCGACTCGCGTACCGCGCGGGGCGCCTCGCCGACGGCGAGGGACAGCGCTTCGTCGTTGGTGCGCGCCGGCACCTGGAAGATCGCTTCCAGGTCGATGATGACGGGGTGTTCGCCGGCGGCGATGACGTTTTCGAGGTGCAGGTCCGAGCCGCGCAGGGCGTAGAAGAGTGCGAGGTAGGCACCCTGGCGCCAGAAGAAGCGGCCCACCTGTGCCTCGTCCTGGCAGGACGTGACCGCGACATGTTCGACCCAGCCGTATTCGCCGCGGTCCAGCACGGTCAGCAGGCGGAGCGGATGCCGCAGCCCGTGGGTGTTCAGCCAGTCCAGGACCTGGTTGAAGTGGCGCTCCACACCGAGGTTGCGCGGTTTGTAGACGATCTTGCGGCCGTCGGTGAAGGTGACGACCGCCACGGTACGGCCACCGCGGTGGGTGTCACCGGCACCGAAGCCGACCTCGGCGACATCCGCCAGCCCCTGCCAGGACCCGTCGAACGTCTCCCGCAACGTGGGCAGGTCGGTGAGGAGTCGCTCGACGAACTCGGCTCGGACGTTCAGCGAGGTTTGCAGGCAGGTGACCAGCTCGCGGGCGAGCACGGGGTACTCGGCGAGGATGCCCAGCGCGGTTTCCGGGTCGCGGATCTGCTCGATGAAGGCGGCCATCCGCTCGTTCGGCGTCTCTCCAGCCAGTCGCCCCTCCAGCCGGGCGACGTTCACCTCCAGGATCAAAACGGAGATGATCATGTGCAGGAGGCGGCCGACCGGCGGTTGGAGCAGCGGGTGGTTCGGAGGTAGGTGGTCGTCACGGCCGTGCCGGGCCGACGACTCGGCCACCCGCCGACCCAACTCCTCCCGGTGCCAGACGATCAGTGGTGTGATCAGGTGCAGGAACGACTCGTTCGTCCCCTCGCCGCGATGGCCGCCATCGGCATGGTCGTGGGACTCGTGGACACCCGTGGCGTGCGACCCACCGAAGCCCAGATCGGCAAGGTCCGCCGCCCCGAACCGTCGCCAGGCGTCCGCGATCACTTCCAACCACCGGGGCCGGTCGGGGAGCCGGGCTACCAACGATTCGGCGGACTCGGCGAGCAGTTCGACAACCCGCTCCTCGGTCAGCCCGAGACGCTCCCACCGGTCCAGCGAGACCTCTTTCCCGGGCATGATGTAGCCACGCCGCCAGGCATCCCACCGGCGGCGGCCGTGGTCTCGTTCTTCCCCTGTGAGGGAAAGGGGGCCGTCGGTGCGTTCGGGCCGGGTCAGGCCGCGCCACCACTGCGGCGAATCGAGAATTTGATCGAACATGCTCCACCTTCAATTCAGGCCGGTCGCCCGGCGAAACCGGCGCCGGCGACTGTCGACATCTCCGGGCTTCCGGCCGGGGTGGGCACCACTTCCGCGATACCCACCCCGGTAGTGCATGCGAAACCGGCACACCGATTTGATCTGTCGAGGAATGCCGGCTCTACATACCGGTCAGCAGAACGGCCACGTACAGTCGACGGTGGCGCCGTTGCAGCCCATCCAGTTGCAGGTGAAGCAGGTGTAGAAGGTGAACGGGCGGTCGGAGCCGCCAAGAATGTCACCCAACTCCGATCCGACGCCGCCGACCGGCCCGACCGGGCTGTCCGCCATCGCGGCAAGATCGGCGCGGTCGAGCGTCGCCCGGAAAGCGGGGTCCTTCCACGCGCGAATGGTCATGTCCATCATTCCGCTGTCCTTTCTCGGCACCCGAGGGCCATTGTGTCGTCCTGAATTGCGGACTTCTACGAGCAACCCCAGCAGGTGAGGCAGGTCCACATCCATGCGCAACTGAGGCAGGTGCGCTGGGTCCACGGCGCGTTTCCGCAGCAGCCCGCCGTTCCGACGGCTTCGGTTGCCGCCCCGCGGTGGTCGTCCATTCCCATCATGTCGAACTCGACGGAACCGACCGGGTGGGCCGGCAGCTCGGCGAGTTCGACGTCATTGAGGGTGGCCCGGAACAAGGGGTCTTTCCAGGCTTTGGCCGTACTGTTCATGGTTCTCCGTTCGGTTCGGCAATCACTGAGCACGCTCTGCCTACCGGGTGATTCCACGAAATGGGTCCGGTGCGACTGCCGGCCTTTGAGCCAGCGGCCGGGACATGCGACGGAAGTGAGGTGAATCGGCTCGGCCACGAACCGGC
This sequence comes from Polymorphospora sp. NPDC050346, assembly GCF_040655695.1. Classification (NCBI taxonomy): domain Bacteria; kingdom Bacillati; phylum Actinomycetota; class Actinomycetes; order Micromonosporales; family Micromonosporaceae; genus Polymorphospora; species Polymorphospora sp. NPDC050346. The sequence goes on from NZ_JBFAKM010000026.1 coordinate 102,346, forward strand.
GTCGCCCCGATGGCGACGAGTCCACCGTCGCTGCCCGCACCCTCACGCGTCAACACCGTTTCGACCGGCTAAACCGCGGCTAGACCGGTCACCAATCAGCAATCGACCGCCAGCAAACCGGCAGCAAACTTCGTACTGCCAGACTGATCACGCTCGGCCGGAACAGCGACGGACTATCCACGGAAAGGAGGCAACAGACATGACGGAATGGCACGAGACCATCGGGGAAGACCCGATCGGAAACATGGATCTGACCGATCTGGATCTGCAACAGCAGGGCGGGACGGACCCGATCTCGTGGTTCTTCTGTACGCGGAACACGTTGTGCGGTACCTGCCAGTTCCCCAACAGCGTGGGCTGCTGCTGACGTGACAGCGGGCGATCCGCATTCCGGTCGCCCGGCGGGTGGGCGGCGGTACCCCACGTCGCCCACCCGATCCCGTCCCACCCAGGCATACCTGAACGGAGCAACGTGATGGTCCCAGGCGATGTCCCGACAAGCGGTCATGCCGGCGTCGGCGACGATGTGCTGAACAGCTCGGCCTGGTGGGCCGCGCTGTCTCTACGGGAACGGCGACGGGCTCCGGTACCACGGGACGCGGCAACCAGAGCGCGGGGAGCGGTCCGGCTCACCGCCTGGCGGACCGACCGGGCCGTCACCGGCGGCCTGGATCCGGACCTGACCCGCTGGCAGGAGTCGGGTCTCGGGGACGAGGACCTGTGGGCACTACTCGGCGAGTCACCCGAGGAGATCCGGGGCCGGCTGCCACAACCCCCGGCCTGGTTGACGGCGGTGACCGAGGCGTACTCGGCCGGCCCGCCGGCGACCGACGACGGGCCAATCGCCGGGCTCGGCCCGACCGCCGGACTGCTGGCGCTTACCCAGCCGCTGACATCGTGGTTCCAGCGGGCGCTGCGCGAGGATCTGAACCAGCTCGTCCGCGCGTTCGGCGGCCGGGACGACATTCCCACGGACCATCCGCTGCTACGGCTCAACCATGAACTGCACCTGGCGATGACGAGCCCGGTGCTCGCGGTCCAGCTACGGCGGGCCGGCCGTGCCGGTGCACTGTCCGGTGACACGCCGTCGGCACGGTTCGCCGACTTCGTACGGCAACTGCGCGAGCCGGCGTACGCGTTGCGGATCCTCGCCGAGCATCCGACCCTCGCCGGGGAACTGGTCCACGAGCTGGAGACCTGGCGGAACGTACGGCGGGAGCTGGCGGAGCGGGTGCTGGCCGATCTGCCCGCGCTGCGCGCCGAGTTCGGCCTGACCGGCACCGGCCTGCACAACCTGGTCGAAGTGCTGACCGGTGCCGGCGACACCCACCGCGGCGGGCGCAGCGTGGCGATCCTGGTCTTCGCCGACGGCGGCAGAGTGGTCTACAAGCCACGTGACCTCGCCGTCGAGTCGCATTTCTACGCCCTGGTCGACTGGCTCAACAGCAAGGGGCTGACCGTCGCACTGCGCCGGCTGGGCATCCTGGAACGCGACGGCTACGGCTGGGTCGAGTTCGCCGCCGCCGGGGGATGCACCGGCGTGGACGCGGTCCGCCGGTTCTTCTGGCGCCAGGGCGCCTACCTGGGACTGCTGTACCTGCTGCGCGCGTCCGACATGCACCTGGAGAACATCATCGCCGCCGGCGAGGATCCGGTCATCGTCGACCTGGAGGCGACCTTCCAACAGGTGCTGCCGACCGTCCGGCCGCAACCGATGGCGGCGCCGGCCGAGGCGCTGACGCTGACCGAGGAGTCCGTGCTCGCCATCGGCCTGTTGCCCCGGCGGATGATGCGACTGGACGGCGACAGCGTGATCGCCACCGAGATGTCCGGGATGGCCGGCGGGAAGACCGGCGAACTCAGCCCGATGCCGATGCCGCGCTGGCAGGACGCCGGCACCGACCGGATGCGGCGGATCCGGACCCGGGTGGAAATGCCCGGCGGGCAGAATCTGCCCACTTCGGACGGTGTCGCCGTGGATCCGACCGACTACCGCGACGACCTGATCGCCGGCTTCGAATCCTGCTACCGGCTGCTGCTCGCCCACCGCGACGAGCTCGCCGCCGCCGACGGGCCACTCGCCGCGTTCGCCGCCGACGAGATCCGGGTCATCGTCCTGCCCACCATGGTGTACGGCCGGATCCTGGGCGAGTCGTGGCACCCGGTCGTGCTGGGTGACGCCCTGGACCGCGAGTGCCTGTTCGAGGTCATCGCCGGTCGCCATCCGGATCTGCGCGGCAACGGCCCGGTGGCCGAAAGCGAGATCCGGCAGATCACCCGACGGGACATCCCCTTCTTCTGGACCCGGCCCGATTCCCGACACCTGTACGACGACCACGGCGTCGTGGTGCGCGACTTCTTCGACCGATCCGGACTGGACCTCGTCCGCGACCGGGTCGCCGGGCTCTGCGACGCGGATCTGCGGCGGCAGAGCTGGACGGTGTCGGCGTCCCTGGCCGCGCTGGAGATCGGCGACGGCCAGCGTGATCCGCGACCACGGGTACGCGACCTGCCGCCCGAGGAGATCAACCAGGCGCTCGCCGGACGCGCCGCCGTACGCCTCGGCGACCAACTCCTGGAGACCGCGGTGGGTGACCCGCGCCGGCCGGTGTGGCTGACGCTCACCCTGGTCGCCGACCGCTACTGGACCGTCACGCCGTCGGCGTTCGAGAGCTTCAGCGGGCTGTGCGGCATCGCGGTGTTCCTCGGTCAGCTCGGGGAGCAGACCGGGCTGTCGAGGTTCCGGACCTCGGCGGAGGCGATCGCCCGGATGCTCGGTGAGCACGTTGACGCGGTGCTCGGCTGGTCCGACGCGGACCGCGAGGCGGTGGGCATCGGCGCCGGCCTGACCGGGCTGGGTGGCTATCTGCACACCCTGACTCATCTCGGCGCGCTGTGGGGGTCGGGGCCGCTGCTGGCGCAGGCACACCGGCTCGTACCCGAGGTGACCCGGCGGGTCGCCGGTGACCGCGACCTCGACGTGATCACGGGCACGGCCGGAGCGGCACTCGCGCTCCGTGCCCTGCACACCGTCGACCCGACCGATCAGACGCTGGCTGCCCTGGCCGCGGCCGGTGAGCGGCTGCTCACCACGGCGACGACGGACGACCGCGGGCTGACCTGGCACCCGGTGCTGGAGACGCGGGCACCACTGCTCGGCTTCTCGCACGGCGTATCCGGGATCGCCCTCGCGCTGGCCGAGATCGCCCGCGTAACGGGCGAGCGGCGCTTCCTCGACGCGGCCGAGAAAGCCGTGCGGTACGAGCACCGCCAGTACGACGCCGCCGCCGGCAACTGGCCTGACCACCGAAGCATCAGCCCGGAAGGCTCGTTCATGAACACCTGGTGCCACGGCGCGGCCGGCATCGGCCTGGCCCGCACCGAAATGCTCGGCCACGTCGACATCCCCGAGGTGCGCGTCGACCTCGATCGGGCGGTCGCCACCGTACGCCGGGACCTGCTGCACGACGGCCGGCTCACCGGAATCGGGAACGACTGCCTGTGCCACGGTGATCTCGGCCTGGTCGAGACCCTGCTCTCCGCAGGTGCCGTCACCGGCGACGACACCCTCAGCGGGCTGGCCCGCCGGATCGCGCGGGCGGTCGCGGAAACCGTGCTCGCCGGCGAGGAACTCTGCGGGGTACCGCAGGGCCTACACGTGCCGGGGCTGCTGATGGGCACCGCAGGCATCGGATACGGGCTGCTGCGCGCGGCCCGACCGGATCTCGTACCGAACGTCCTGCTGCTCGAGCCGCCGGCCGCCGCGCCGCCGCCGGACGGGCCGATCCCCGCGACCACCGACCGGGTTGACATCGAGGAGGCGGCATGCCCCGCGTACCGGTGATTCTGCAGATGAGCGCCACCGAGTGTGGCCCGACCTGTCTGGCCATGGTGCTCCGCGCCCTGGGGCGCACGACCGCGGTCCGGGAGTTGCGCCCGCACTTCGGGGTCGGACGCGACGGCACCAGCGCACGCCGGATCGTCGAGGTGGCGCGCGACCACGGACTGGCCGCCCGGGGCCTGCGGGTGGACGAGGCCGGGTTGGCCGCTGTCCGCGTACCGGCCATCGCGCACTGGCGCGAGGACCACTTCACGGTGCTGGAGAAGGTCGGCCCGCGCCGGATCCACCTGGTCGACCCGGCCCACGGCCGGCGACGGATGACCCACAAGGAGTTCTTCGCGGACTTCGCCGGCACGGTACTGGAATTCACGCCGGCAGAGCCGATGCGGCGACGCCGTCGACCGCTGCGTGACCATCTCGCGGTGCGGTTCCTGCGCGACGTGGTCCGCCTCTCCCCAATCTTCATCGTGCTGGCCGTCGTGCTGTCGGCCGTGGTGCAGGTGCTCGGCCTGGCCTCGGCGTGGGCGACCAAGTACGGCGTCGATGTCCTCATCGGCGAGGGCGCGGACACGCTGGCCCTCTTCGCTGTCGGCATCGGCGCGTACGTCCTGACGCACACCCTCGCCACGCTGTCGCGGGGGCTGGCCCTCCTGGTACTGCAACGGCATCTCGACGGCGCGTTGGGCAAACGCTTCATGACCCACCTGCTGCGGCTGCCCTACGCCTATTTCCAGACCCGCGGCGCGGGTGACCTGATGGCCCGGCTGGCCAGCAACATGGCGGTCCGGGACATGCTGACCTCGCAGCTCGTCACGCTGGTGTTGGACACCCTGTTCGTCTTCGTCTACACGGCGTTGCTGGTGGCGGTCAGCCCGGCGTACGCGGGGGTGGTCGCCCTCCTGGCGATCGTCCAGTTCGGAATCGTGCTGGCCACGATCAAGGCGGTGCACGAACGCGCGCAGCGCGAACTCGCGGCCGACGCCAGGGCGCAGAGCAGCGCCGTCGACACGCTGGCCGGGGCGGAGTTCCTGAAAAGTTCCGGGCTGACCGACTCGGCGCTGCAACGGTGGGCCGAGCGGTTCACCGAGTCGGTGCAGGCGGGCTTCCAGCGGCGGCGCCTGGACCTGGTCAACGAATCGGCGATGGGCATGTTCCAGATCGCCGCGCCGCTGGTGCTGCTGGTCTTCGGGGTCGCCCAGGTGGTCGACGGCCGGATGTCGCTCGGCACGATGCTCGGTCTCAACGTCGTTGCCGGCCTGCTGCTACGGCCGGTCGGCCAGGTGATGGGCGCACTGCGCTACCTGCAGACGATCGGCTCGCACCTGGAGCGCATCTACGACGTCCTGAACGAGGAACCCGAGCCCGCACGCCCACAGGCACCGCGCCCGGGCGCCCTGCGCGGCGAGATCGAGCTGCGTGGCATCGAGTTCCGCTACGACCTCGCCGCGCCGCTGGTGCTCAGGAACATCGACCTGCGGATCGCCGCCGGCACGAAGGTGGCGATCGTCGGGTCCACCGGGTCGGGAAAGACGACCCTGGTACGGCTGCTCACCGGCCTGCTCCAGCCCAGTGCCGGGGTGGTGCTGGTCGACGGGCGGCCGCTGGAAGCGTACGACCTGGAGCCGCTGCGCCAGCGGTTCGGCGTCGTCACCCAGTTCCCGTACGTGTTCGGCGGTTCGATCCGCGACAATCTCACCCTCGGCCGGGGCGACGTCACCGACGACGAGTTGCGTGAAGCCCTGCGCAGGGCGCAGCTCCTGCCCGACCTTGAGCGCATGCCGATGGGCCTGCACACCATCGTGGGCGAGGGCGGCAGTGCACTCTCCGGTGGCCAGCGGCAGCGGCTGGCGATCGCCCGATCGTTGTTGGCCGGCGCCAACGTGCTGTTGCTCGACGAGGCGACCAGCCACCTGGACGCGCTGACCGAGGCGGCGATCGCCGCCGAGTTGTCGGCGCTCGGCTGTACCCGGATCGTGATCGCGCACCGGTTCAGTACGGTCAGCGATGCCGATCAGATCGTCGTACTGCACCAGGGTGAGATCACTGAGCGCGGCAACCATGAAGAGTTGATGGCACTCGGCGGCCGGTACGCCGCGCTGGTGTACCGGCAGACGCCACAGTTGGCGCCCAGCGTTGCGGCCAGCCCGGGCTAGCCCCGGACTGCGCCGGGCGCGGGCACCCGCACTGTCGGGTCGTCGCGCAGGATCGCGGTGTGCATCTGCTGGGCCTCGGTGCCCGGTTCCAGGCCGAGCGCGTCGACCAGGGTCCGGCGCAGGTCATGGAAGACCGCCAGCGCGTCGGCTCGCCGGCCGGTGCGGTACAGCGCCAGCATCAGGTGCGCCCGGAGCCGTTCGCGCAGGGGATGGGCCGTCACCAACGTCTCGATCGCCGGAACCAACCAGTTGTGCTGGCCGAGCGCGAGCTCGGCTTCGATCCAGGCGTCGATGGCCGAAAGCCGGCACTCCTCCAGCCGGCTGGCCTCCGCGGTCACGGCCGGAACGCCCTCGATGTCGGCGAAGGCCGGCCCCCGCCACAGGCCCAGGGCCCGACGCAGGTCGCCGGCGGCAGACTCGACCCGGCCCTCGGCAAGCGCCCGATGCCCGGCGGTGGCCAACGCGGTGAACCGGTCGCTGTCCAGATCGTCGCGGCCGGCCGTCAGCAGGTATCCCGAAGGCCGGGTGCAGATCTGCCGCCCGTGCGGGTCACCCAGTGCCCGCCGCACCTGATAGATGTAGTTCTGGAGCAGCTTGGCGGCGGTCTGCGGGGCCTTCAGCGGCCACAGTTGCTGCCGCAGCACCGCGGCCGGCACGACCTGGTTGGCGTTCACCAGCAGTACGGCGAGCACGGAGCGGCACTTGGCCTGCCGCGGTGAGGTCCACCGCCCGGCGTGATACGCCTCGACCGGACCGAGCACGTGGTATCGCAGGGGCGCGCCGTTGACGGGTGTGTCGTAGGGGGCGTACCCGTTGGCGCGAAGCGTCCAGTCCTGGCATGGGATGTTGCTGTCTTGCTGCGGCACGTGACGACCTCCGGTACGTCGTTTGGTCCTGCCGGCGATGCATGAAGCGGTTGGTCCGCGACATCCCGCGGGCTGCCAAGGGTCCGGCGGCCGAGCCTTCCGGCCGACGGGATACGCGGCCAGGGAAACCGATGCCGCGGAAGGTGGTCGGCCGGTGTGAAGCCGATCGTCGCCTTCCGTGCGTTTACCATCCCGACGGGCGGTGGAAGGCGCGTGGAAGGCATGTGCAAATCACGTCGAGCCCCGTCGTCCCGGGCCGATACACTCGGCCCGCCGGATACGTCGGGGAGATCTGGATGGGACACCTACGGGTCGCCGTGCTCGGTCCACTGGAGGTCGCACGCGACGGCACGGTGGTACGTCTCGGCCCCCGACAGCTGGAACTACTCTCCGTACTCATCGTCGAACTGGGCCGGCCGGTGCTGGCCAGCCGGCTCGTCGACCTCCTCTGGGGTCCCACGGCCGGCGACAGCGCGGCGACGACGTTACGCAGCCACGTCTCGCACCTGCGGCGGGCGCTCGCGGGCGGTTCACCCACAGCCACGGCGGGCACGGTCGTCACCACCGTCAGCACCGGCCCCGGCCTCGCGTACCGGCTGGACCTGCCCCCGGACAGTCTCGACACCCACCATTTCGAACGGGAGACCGCGCAGGCGCGGCGACTGCTCGACGGTGGCGACCTGATCGAACTCCCGCGCGCCGCGGAACTCTTCGGTGCCGCGCTGGCCCGCTGGCGCGGGCCGGCCTTCGCCGACGTGGCCGACCGGCCGTTCGCGCTGCCCGAGGTCGCCCGGCTCGACGCGCTGCGCCGCACCGCCCGGCGCGGACATGCCGAGGCGCTGATCGCGCTCGGACGGCATGGCACGGCGGTCGGTGACCTGACCGGCGCGGTCGTCGATAACCCTTACGACGAGGGCATGCGCTGCCTGCTCGCCCTCGCCCTCTACATCGGACAGAGGGTGGACGAGGCGGCCGAGGTCTGCCGTCGCGGCACCATCCTGCTGCGGGAACGGGGCATGGACGCACCACAGCTCCAGCGGCTGCAGAGGGCGATCCTGCGCCGCGAGGACCTGTCGCTCGCGTCGCTGACGTCGGTGGTCGCCCGGTCCGCACCGCCGCCGCCGGCGGCACCGGACCTCCTGCCGCCGGACCCGCCGCACTTCGTCGGCCGGACCGCCGAACTCGCCCTCGCCCGGCGACTGTGTACCGTCCCGCAACGGCGCCAGATCCTGCTGCTGACCGGACCGGCCGGGGTGGGCAAGACCAGCTTCGCCGTCCGCCTGGCGCACCTGCTGTCCCGGGACTTCCCGGACGGGCGCCTGTACGTGAACCTGCGCGGCTTCGACCCGGGCGGCTCGGCGATGACCGGCGACGAGGCCGTACGGCTCTTTTTGGACGCATTGCGGCTACCACCGGAGCAGGTTCCGGCGAGCGCGGAAGCCAGGGCCGGCCGCTACCGGACCCTGCTGTCGGGACGGCGAATGCTGATCGTGCTCGACAACGCCCGGGACGCCGAGCAGGTGCGCCCCCTCCTGCCCGGCGTACCCGGATGCGCGGTGGTGGTGACCAGCCGGCAGCAACTGCCCGGTCTGGTGGCGGTCGAGGGTGCCCGCCCGGTCACCCTCGACCTGCTCACCGCCACGGAGGCCCGCGAGTTGCTGGCGGACCGGCTGCGTGACGGGCGGGTGGCGGCCGAGCCGAGGCCGGTGGACGGGATCGTCGAGCGGTGTTCCGGGCTGCCGCTGGCCCTGGCGATCGTGGCGGCCCGCGCGGCGGCCCATCCCGGGTTCCCGCTCGCCGTGATCGGCCGGGAACTCGCCGAGTCGGCGGGCAGCCTCGACGGCTTCGCGGGCGGGGACCCGGCCACCGACCTGCGGTCGGTCTTCTCCTGGTCGTACCGGGCACTCGGTGAGCCGGCGGCTCGGTTGTTCCGCCTGCTCGGGCTGCATCCCGGGCCGGACATCTCGATACGGGCCGCCGCCAGTCTCGCCGCCCTGCCCGACCGGCAGGTGCGCCCCGTCCTCGGCGAACTGGCCCGGGCGCAGCTGGTAATGGAGCGGGTGCCGGGCAGATACACCTGCCACGACCTGCTGCGGGCGTACGCGGCGGAGTTGGTCGCCGTGGAGCCCGAACAGGCGCGTCACGAGGCCCGGCAGCGGATCGTGGACCACTACCTGCACAGCGCCCGGACCGCCGACGCACGGATGTCCCCGTTGCGGGACCCGATCACACCGCCGCCGGCGCGGCCGGGCGTGGCGCCGGAGGAACCGGTGGACAACACGCGGGCGCTGGCCTGGTTCGCCGTGGAACACCACGTGCTCATCCGGGTGGTCGAGTTGGCCGCCCGGTACGGCTTCGACCGGCACGTCTGGCAGTTGGCGTGGGCGCTGACCACCTTCCTCGGCCGCCGCGGCCACTGGGAGGACCTGATCGCCGTACAGAACCGCGCGCTGGCCGCCGCCGAACGCGACGGCGACCGGGCAGCCAGGGCGCAGGCACACCGGGACATCGTCGTCGCCTACTCCGAGACCGGCCGGTTCGAGTCGGCCCGCGGCCACCTGGAACACGCCCTGGTCCTGCTGGACGACCTCGCCGACCGGGTCGGCCAGGCGCACACCCTGCTGACGCTGGGCTGGGTGAGCGAGAAGGAGGGCGACCAGGCGGCCGCGTTGCGCCACGACGAGCGGGCGCTGCGGCTCTTCCGCGCCGACGGGCACGAGGCCGGGGAGGCCCGGGCGCTCAACGCGGTCGGCTGGGACCACGCCGTACGTGGCGACTACCAGGAGACGATCCGCTACTGCCAGTGGGCGCTCGCCCTGCAACGCCGGCTCGGTGACCGAACCGGAGAGTCGAACAGCTGGGACACCCTCGGCTACGCCCATCACCACCTCGGCCATCACCGGCGGGCGGCCCGCTGCCATCGGCGGGCGCTGGCTCTCAGCCGCGACCTCGGGCACCGGTACAACGAGGCGGAGGCGCTGCACCACCTGGGCGACACCCACCAGGCTCTCGGTGACCGGGACTCGGCCCGCGACTGCTGGCTGAACGCCCTGGAGATCCTCACCGAGATGGGACATCCGATGGCCGAAGCGCTGCGCGACAAGGTCGCCGCGAGCCACGGCCACCCACGATCGGCACCTGCGGTGGCGGCCCTACCGGCCCCCCAGCCTGGACTCTGATCCGGAATTCGTACGATCCCGTCGACGACGGGCACTGGTACGATCCCCATCGGTCGGGATGGATGGCCGACCCTGGTGTTGTCCGCTTCCGGCCCGCTCGCCGCAGCCAAGCTGCCAGAGATGCGCCGCCCTTGACGGACGGTGTGCGAGGGAGTGCGGCGGTGCGGAACGGCGAAGCTCCTACCGGGACACCCGGGGCGCTCGTCGTCGCCGCCCAGGCCGGCGACCGGTCCGCCGTCGCGGAGTTGGTCACCGCCCATCTTCCGCTGGTCTACAACGTGATCGGTCGCGCGCTGAACGGTCACGCCGACGTCGACGACGTGGTCCAGGAGTGCATGCTGCGGGTCGTCCGTGGCCTGCCCGACCTGCGTGACCCCGACCGGTTCAGGCCGTGGGTGGTGTCGATCGCCTACCGGCAGGTCCAGGAATACTGGCGCGGGCGCCGGGGGGTCGAGGTGCCCCTCCAGGACTCGGCCGCCGACGTTCCGGATCCGGCCGGCGACTTCGTCGACCGGACGGTCTCCGAACTCGTGCTGGGCGGGCAGCGCCGGCAGCTGGCCGAGGCGACCCGCTGGCTCGATGCCGAAGACCGCCATCTGCTCGCCCTGTGGTGGCAGGAGGCGACCGGTGAGCTGAGCCGGGGCGAGGTGGTGACCGCACTCGGGCTGACGGAGCGGCATGCCGCCGTACGGCTGCACCGGATGAAGGCCCAGCTCGCGGCCGTGCGTACGGTGGTGGCGGCGTTACGGCACCGGCCCCGCTGCCCGGAACTGGACGCGCTCGCCCGGTCCTGGGACGACTCGTTGTCGCCGTTGTGGCGCAAACGGTTCGCCCGGCACGTACGCGACTGCCACCTCTGCGCGGGGATCGGCGGTGGGCTGGTTCCGCCGGAGCAGTTGCTGTACGGCCTGGCACCGTTGCCGCTGTCGGTCGCGGCCGCTGCGGCTGTGCGGGCGGCGGTGGAGGCACACCTGGCGACACCTGTCGCGCTGGCGTCCGGGACGGGTGGCGGCTCCGGTGTGCAGGCCGTCCTGTCGAAGAAGGTCGTGGTCGGGGCGGGCGCGGTCGTCGCGCTGGCGCTCGGCGCCATCATGTTCGCCGTCCACGTCTCCCCCACCGACCCCGGTGACGATGTCGTAGGTGCCGCGCCCGGCGGGCCGGGCCCGGTGGTGGCCGCGCCGGCGCCGACCCCGACGCCGGGATCCGCCGGGCCGTCGGCGAGCGCGACGCCGGCGGCATCTGGGCCGGGAGGTGCGGTCACCGGGGTGGCCAGCGCCGACATCTACGTCGCGCCGGACGGCAGCGACGGCGGCGACGGCAGCCTGGAACGGCCCTTCGCCACCCTGAACCGGGCGGTCGAGGTCGTCCGGCCCGGGCAGACGATCGCGATGCGCGGCGGTACCTACCGTCTCACCCGGCCGGTGGAGATCCGCACGAGTGGTGCCGCCGACCGGCGGATCGTCTTGAGCGCCTACCGGGATGAGCGGCCGGTACTGGACGCGACCGGGGTGCCCGCCGACAAGTGGGCGGTGACCCAGCAGGCGGGTTTCTGGACCGTGCAGGATCTGGAGGTCCACGGTTCGCGCAGTCATGCCTGGGTGTGCAGTGCCTGCTCGCACACCACCTTCCAGCGGCTGTCGATGCACGACAACGCCAGGTCGGGGCTGCTGCTGCGCGATCCCGGCACCGTCGGCAACCAGGTGCTCGACAGCGACTTCTTCCGTAACCACGAGCCGGGCGGCACCGGCAGCGTCGGCATCGGACTGGGGGTGAAGTTCGGTGCCGGCGAGGGCAACGTGCTGCGCGGCAACCGGGCGTTCCACAACGCCGACGACGGCTTCGACTTCGGTGCCTTCGACAGCCCGCTGACCGTCGAGCGCAACTGGTCGTACGGCAACGGCCAGAACCATTGGGGTGTGTCGGGCTGGCGGAGCAACGGGTACGGCTTCTCACTGGGCGGCGGCGAACTGACATCGTCGTCGGGGCACCGGGTCCACGGCAATGCGGCGTGGGGCAACCGGGGACACGGCTTCGGTGTCGAGGCCAATCGGGGAAACCTGAGCCTGATCGGCAACACGGCCTTCGACAATGACGGAACCGGTTTCGACCTCACCGACGCCACCGGCACAGCACGCCGGAATCTGGCGGTCGACAACGAGCGTGCGGTGCGGGTCGGGTCCGGTCTGACGCCGGACGCCAACTCCTGGGACGGTGGGCAGTGGACCCGGTCGGAGTTCCGGTCGACGGACGCGGCCGCGGCCGAGGGCGCCCGGCCACCGGACGGGAAGCTGCCGCCGACCAGCTATCTGAGCAGCCGTAGCGGCATCGGGGCGGACATGTCCGCCTCCTGAGGGCTGGCCGCTGTTCTTTACAGGCTCCTGATCCGCGTGCAATTCTATGGGAACGCTCCCATGGTCGGTCTCTTGCCGCCGGGGCGCCTCGGGCCGCGAGATCTGCCACGACCTGGTCGATGGTGGACGCCCAGGCGTACGGCGTGCCGCGACAGCACGGGGCATCGCCGAACTTCGGGACTTATCACCATGAATCCCAAGATTCTTATCGAAAACTCGTAATCCCTGCTCCGGTAACACGCCTGCAATGCGACGGACACCGAACCGGGTCCGTCTCGAGGGCCGATCCAGAGCGAGGGAGGGACCGCAGGCGACGAAACGCACCCCTCGACACCACGGCAGCGCGACACCCCCGACTGCCGGCCACCACCGTGAGCACCGAAGGAGTGCATCAGTGAGAAGAACCACCACCCCCTGGCGGTCCGGACTCGTCCTGGCCGTCACCACCGCCCTGGCCGCCACCGGTCTGGCCACGGCGGTATCCGCGCAGGCAGCGGCCGGTTGTCAGGTCACGTACGCGGTGACCGGGCAGTGGCAGGGCGGCTTCACCGGCAATATCAAGATCAAGAATCTGGGTGACGCGATCGACGGATGGCGTCTGGGCTGGACGTTCACCGCCGGCCAGGCCGTCACCCAGTCCTGGGGCTTCACCGCGAACCCGGCCAGCGGCAACGTGGTCGCGACGAACGTCGACTACACCAGGTCGATCCCGACCAACGCCACGGCCGAGGTCGGCTTCAACGGTTCCTGGAACAACTCCAGCAACCCGGCCCCGACCACGTTCACCCTCAACGGCACCACCTGCACCGGCTCGGTCGCCCCGACGACGTCGGCCCCCACGACCCCACCGCCGACCACCCCGCCGCCGACCACGCCGCCGCCGGGTGTTCCGTACTCGAACACCCCGGACGGGTTCGCCGGCGCGGCCGGCACCACCGGCGGTGCCGGTGGCGCGACCGTCACCGTGACCAACCAGGCCGACCTGGAACGGTACGCCTCGGCCAGCGAGCCGTACGTCATCCGGGTCAACGCCGCGATCACCGTCAAGCCCTACGGCAAGGAGATCGCGATCCGGTCGAACAAGACCGTCGTCGGCGTCGCCCGTAACGGCCAGATCGTCAACGGCGGCTTCTTCATCGGCGCCGGCACCAGCAACGTCATCATCCGCAACCTCACCATCCGCGACACCCGGATGGCCGAGGACGACCCCGACGACAAGGACTACGACTACGACGGCATCCAGATGGACACCGCCAACCGGATCTGGATCGACCACAACCACATCAC